>DAOTUI010000283.1:0-83975 GCA_034437035.1 Chloroflexaceae bacterium | reverse complement strand
CCGCTGCCGTCGGTCAGGCTGACCTGCCGGTCGGCGGCGTCGTAGCCGGCCTGCTGCGTGGTAATCCCGCGCGCATCGATCACCTGGATACGGTTGCCCGCCCGGTCGTAGGCATACTGCGTCACCACATTGCAGGGCGCGGTCGCACAGGTGCCGTCCGTCGCGTTCTCGGTCACGGCGATCAGGTTGTCGCGCAGGTCGTAGCTGAAGCGGGTCTCCCGCCCGCCCGGGTCAATGGTCGCCACCCGCCGCCCGGCCACATCGTAGACCGTGCGGCTGATCAGATCCTGGTCCACCGGCTCGTCGCTCGCCACCAGCCCATCCCCATAGTGCTGGATGGTGCTGGTCACGCGGCCCAGGCCATCCACCAGCATGACCGTCACCCGGCCGTCCGGCGTTTCCTGCCGGCGCATGCCCCCGCTGCCGTCGTAGCCCATGGTCGTGGTGCGCTGCTCCGGGTCGGTGCGGCTCGTCTGGCGGCCCAGCCCGTCATAGCTGAAGCTGGTGGCCATGCCCAGCGCATCGGTCATGACCGTGGTGCGGCCCAGTTCATCATACGCCTGGCGCGTGGTGATATCTTCGTCCGGCGTGGCCGGGTCGAAGCTGCCATCGACATAGTTCTGCGTGGTCGCCACCGCCCGCCCCAGCGGGTCGAATGCGGTCTGCGTGACCTGGCCCAGCGCATTGACGGTCGCGTAACTCCGGCCCAGCGCATCGTAGCGCGTCGTGACCGGGATGTTCCGGTCGGGCACGGCCGGATCGAAGGCGGCACAGCCGGTGGGTACCGGCACGCCACTGCTGTCGCGGCAGTTCTGGATCGTGCTGACCACCCGCCCGGACGTATCGTACACCTGACTGGTGTAGTGCCCCAGCGGATCGCGGCGGGCCTGGACCCGCCCCGCCGCATCATACACCGTTTCCGTAATCAGGTCGGTATCCGTCCCGCCCGTGGCCGGGTCGCCGTCGTCATAGTTGGCGATGGTCTGGATCGTCCGCCCCAGGGCGTCGTACACCGGGACGGTGATCCGGTCCTGCGTCGGGTCCGCCGGGTCAAACACGCCATCGACATAATTACTGATGGTCCGGTCTATCTGCCCATCGGGGGTATAGTGGGTGACCTGGAGGATATCGGTGTCGGTGATGGTGGCCCAGGCGCTATTGGCGGCATCCACCGTCAGCGGGTCACCATTCTCGTAGTTCAGCGTGACGGTGATCGGGCGGTTGAGCGCATCATAGTCGGTATGGGTCCAGCGCCCTAGCGCATCGGTGTCCCAGACCAGGTTACCGGCCGGATCATACTGTCGCGTCGTTGCGACATTCACATCCGGCCCGGCCGGTACACCCGGCCGATAGTTCAGCGTCACCGTCACCGGGCGGCTCAAGTCATCGTATTCGGTGCGGGTCACCCGCTCCGTGGCCGCGCTGAAGCTGCGGGTGGCCGGGTCAAACGTGCCGGTCAGGATGCCCGTTTCGGTGACCAGCGTGGTACGCCCCAGCGCGTCATAGCCATATTGCGTCGTGACATTCCGGTCGGGTTGGGCCGGGTCAAACGGCTGCACGACCGGTAGCCCGTCCGCATCCACCTGGAACGGCGTGAGGTTCCGGGTGGTCCAGTCCATCCGCCCGGCCGCGTCATAGTGCGTCACGTCGGCGCGCCCCAGAACATCCTGCACCCAGACCTGTCGGCCCAGGTTGTCGTAGCCGTAGGTGGTGATGATATCCGCATCCGGCGTAGCCGGGTCAAACACCCCATCCTGATAGTTCCGGATGGTGCGCGCCACCGTATCGTCGGCGTTATAGTCCGTGACATCCATGCGTTCCAACGGGGTGCCCACGCCGACGGTGGTGGTGACCACCCGCCCCAGGCTATCATAGCCATAGGTGCTGCGCAGATCCTGATCCGGGGCCGTGTCCGCGTACACGCCGTCCTCATAGTTGCGCGTCACGGCGGTACGCTGGCCGAGGGCATCATACTCATAGTGCATGCGCACGCCATCGGGACCGACCGTCTCCTCCAGCCAGTGCTGGCCCGGGTAGCGCACATTGTAGGTAAAGACCGTGGTGAATCCCTGGAAGGTTCCGGTGATATCGCTGGTCTGACGGATCAGGTTATTGGCGTCGTCATAGGCCAGTTCCGTGCGCCGGCCCAGCGTATCGGTAATAACCGTAGGGCGCTGGCGGTCGTCATACGCCGCCTGGACGCGCTGCCCCAGCGCATCGGTGATCGTCAGCGGCTGCCCGACCGCGTTGTAGGCGGTGGTCGTCGTATTGCCATTGCCGTCGGTGCGCCGGCCGGGGGCAAACTGCGCATCATAGTCGCCGGCGGCGATCGCCGTGCCGTTGACCTGCTTGCCTGTCCTGGTCGAGTCCGGGCCATAGCTGATAATCTGCTCTTCGAGCAGCTCATTCCAACCGTCCGACCAGGTCTGAACTACGGTTGCTTCCGCACGGTACTCGAAGTTGAGGTAGCGACCATCCTGGAGTTGCTGATACCAGACCCGCCATGCATCCATGTGCTGCCAGTAGTGAATCTCTTCCACGACCTGGCCGAGCGGGTTGGTGATCCGGGTCAGCAAATGCTCCCAGTAGGTGTAGGTCGTGGTCCGGCTCATCGGGTCGGTGACACTGGTCAGATCGCCATTGGCATCATACCCATAGGTGATGCTGCGCGTGCCGTCGCTGATACTGGTGATACGGTCCCCGGTGGCATTATAGCCCAGTACCAGAGCGCGTTGCGGGGCCAGCGTGTCGGCAATCTGCAATAGCCGCCCATCCGTCGGGTCATAGCTCAACGTCAGCGTTCGGTCCTGCGGGTCACGCATGCTGATCAGCCGCCCGTTGCCGGCAGCAAATACATACTGCGACTGATCGCGCAGCGTCTGGGTATATACTCCCTGCCCCTGAACCAGCGTATCATAGATGCCCGGGAAGGTGCGGAAGGTACCGTCGCCGTTGTCGGCAAAGCGGAAGCGGTTGCCCTTGGGGGTCATAATGATGACTAACCCATCCTCCCCGCCGGGCATGGTTTCGGTGATCAGGCGGGTGGCGTAGGGATGCTGCCAGCCGGGACCGAGGATCGTGGTTGCGGTGACATTGCGGCTGTTGTAGGTGCGGGTCCAGGCCAGCGCGGGACCGGGTGACGCCAGGTGCAGATCGGTCTGGCTGATCCAGAACGCGCCGGTGTGGGTGTTGACCGGATCATTGGTCTGCTCCTGCGCATCGCAGGGACAGCGTTCCGGCGGGTTGCTCTGGTCATCGGGCAGCACCGGCATGCCGTAGGCCCGCAGTTCGGCAATCCCAATCGAGTCGAGCGAACAGGGACCACTGCAATCATAGGTGCCACTGGTTACGGTGAAGCGCAGATAGCGCCCCCGGGCCGTGAAGGTATCGATGGTCTGATTAGCATCATTGGTCGGCCATGACCTGGTCGCCGCGTGGTAATCGCGGGAGACCACATCGGTAAAGGTGACCCCATCATCACTCACGGCAATGGTGTAGGCCAGCGCATCCAGATTAGACCACCCGCCCCAGTCAATCACGACTTTGGTCACGGTATAAACATCTTCAAAGTCAACCTGCCACCATTGGGGCAATCCCTCCTGCCAATCACTCTCCCAGTACGTATTCGGGTCGCCATCATTGGCATTGCCGGCAACCCAGGTGGTGCCATCCCAGGTATCCTCACTGCTGGCCGTGGCCGGTTTGCCGGTCGCCAGGGAGGTCTCTGGTGGGGGCGACTGGGCCGGGGCCAGGGCCGCGGGGATGGCGGGTGGGAGCAGGGCAGCAGCACGGGCGGGTGTGGGTACGAAATCGACTGGCGGAACCACCGTCGGCGGAACCGGACTGACCGCCGGGGTGGCGGCAACCGCCGTGGTAGTGCGTGCTGACCCACCCGGCGTGCCGGGCGGCAGCAGGGTGACGACCAGACTGACCAGAACCAGCAGACTGATCCGCCGGAATCCACGCAGATGCGGTACCATAGCCAACCTCCTGACATGAGGATGCGAACGATAACGAAAGGTCCAACGAAAGCGAGCATGATGGTGTGGTGGAACCCCATGTCCCCGGTCAACGGGGGCGGCGCACCGACGGACGCATCCGCGCCGATGGGCGGCGCGGCATAGTCGGGAATTCATACCAGGCATGGGGGCAAACGCACCCGCATACCCAGGTACCCGTCAGGAACCCAAACCTGGTCTGTGCTATGCACTTTATCGAGAGCGATCATAGCACACATCCCCAGGGTTGTCTAGAGGTATTTCGCCGGCAATTTGTTCCCGTTCTGTTCCTTGTGAACCATGGGACATAGAACCATCGCTCCAATGCCGGTATTCACTGGCCCAGGGTGTGATATCAGCGACGCGGCATGCGCCCCGGCACGCCCCGGTGATTCTGCCCGGGAACGCGTTCCGCCCACCGCATCGGCCACGGCCCACGCATTCTCGTTCTCACACGAACCAGCATGTGCAAGCCTGGCCGATCTGTGGTATGCTTTCGGCTGACGGCTCCGGCGGTTCGCGCCGGGGCAGCGGGCCCGATGCATGCGCTACGTGCTGCCAATCGTTGCTGCAGGAGGGTGTCCATGCCAATCCATCGCCCGGGTGCTCGCGTCTGGACCCACCGGCGGGCTGTTCCCGCCGCCCATCCGCCGCATCATGACCGGCCCATCACCATCACCCGCCTGCGGCGCAGCATCGCCGTCGTGCTGGGTCTGCTCACCATCGCCTGGATCAGCTCCCTGCCGCTGGCGCCGTTCCTACAGTTGCCGGCACAGCCGGCGCGCTTGCGGGACGAGCCGCTGCTCCGCGCCCCACCGGCGTCCCCGACCTGGCGTGATACCCTGGTTATCGACCTGGCGGTGACCGCGCCGGGAGTGCAGCAGCAGCGCGGGCGGCTGCTCTGGACCCAGGGGCGCCGGCGCGCGTCCATGGCCGTCACCCTGCTGGCCGATGGACGCCCCCAGCGCCTGGTGCTGCCCATCGGGGCGCACCCCGCCTGGCGCGGGCCGGTGTCGCCGCCCCGCCTGGCCTTTCTCCACCAGGACGGCCTCACCGTGACCATCACCCAGGTGCAGTATGGGCAGCGGCCCCCCTGGGCACTTGATGCCCTGCTCCTGCGCGGGTTGGCGCCGCTGCTACCCGCTTTTCCGCCCTGGCCGCATGCCGTGCTGCTGGTGGCCGCGCTGCTAAGTGGGATGCCGGCGCTGCTCTGGCCCGGCAACTCCTGGCGGCGGCGGTTGGCGGGCGGCGGGGTGCTCCTGGGAGTGGGCGTCGGGGGGGCCACCATCCTGGCGCAGGTGCGCCTGCTGCTGGTGCTGATCGCGGACTATGGTACCCTCGACACCGCCACAGCCAGCGCGCGGAGCCCGCAGTATGATGAACATCCCCAGGCGATGATCGCGCTGGCCCGGCATGCCGCTGACCTGCCGGATGGTCCCATTCTGCTGCTGGATATGAACCCGATTAGTGACCTGCTGCATCGTGCCCGCTACCTGCTCTATCCCCGCCGGATCGACCAGCACAGCCCGCAAACCAATCCCACGGACCTGCCCCAGATGATCGCCGCTGAATATGTCGGGGTCATTGAGCGGACGCCCCGCGGCCAACCGCCGGTGCCGGGCTGGGAACGGGTCGGGTCGCCGACGGACCCAATTGCGCTGTGGCGGACGCCGGGCGTCCCCGCCGCGTCGCTCCGGCCTCCGGTGACTGGCCCGGTCGTACTGCCCCTGCTTGCAGGTCTGGGGCTGATCCTCCTGGTGGGGTGGAGCCTGGCCGGGCTGATGAGCGGGCGCGGCGGGCTGCGCCTGCTCAGCGCCTGGCCGCTGGGGGTCAGTTTGCTGACCGGCTGGATGTGGCTCCTGGCCGTCAGCGGAATCGCCTGGTCCTGGGGGAGCATTGGTCTGCCGCTGCTGTTGGGTGCCGGCCTGCTCTGCGGGTACCAGTGGCGGCGGGCGGGCGCTCCGGCCCTGCGGATACGCCGTCCCCGGCTGACCTGGCATTGGGCGCACATGGGCGGGCTGCTGATCGGGCTGCTCGTGGCGGCGGTGACGGTCCAGGCGCTGCTGCTACCCTTCACCGACCGGGATACCTGGCGTGCGTGGGGGCTGAAAGGGCAGGCATTCTACCTGGATGGCGACCTGGCCCCGGTCCTGCGGATGTATCATCAGGAGGATCTGCATCACCCGGGCTATCCGCCGGCGCAGCCCCTGGTGCAGACCTGGCTCTACCTGATGCTGGGTGGGCTGGACGAACGATTGGTGAAGGTGATCTTTCCGCTCTGGTACCTGGTCTGTGTCGCTGCAGTGGGCTGGATCGCGCGGCAGTGGAGCAGCCGCCACGCGGCGCTGGGTTGGATGTTGCTGCTGGCCACGACGCCGCTCATGCTGGATCACGCCACGCTGGCAAATGCCGATCTGCCGCTGGCGGTGCCGCTACTGCTCGGCAGCTATACCCTGAGCTGCTGGATCACGGCGGGTCGCCCGGTGTGGCTGGTGGGCAGTGTGCTGTTGCTGGGGAGTGCTGCCGGGATCAAACTGGACGGCACCTACCTGGGAGCCGGGATGCTGCCGGCGGCGGTCCTGGTGCGGAGCATGGCCGTGCGTGAGCGGGGTCTCCGTCGGCAGACCATCGGCCACGGAGCCCTGGCGCTGGGTGCCTTTGTCGCCCTGCTCCTGCCATGGTACGGGTATACCCAGGCGCTGGACCTGCGCAGCGATATCCCGGGAACAGCCCGGTTGGTGCAGGCCGGGGGGCAATTGCTCTGGGAAGGCATCCGGGTGATTGGGGCAGAACTGCTGCTGAGCTACAACAACTCGGCGCTGGGGTTGTTGGGCGGCGGGTACGGGGTACTCTGGCTGCTGTGCGGGGGGGCGCTGCTGCTGGGCTGGCGGCAGATCCGGCGGGATGCGGTGCTCCAGTTCCTGCTGCTGGTACTGCTGGGCGGGTTTCTCTTCTACCTCGGGATTTACACCTTGCGACCTTACTACTCCATCGAGCGCTACCTGCTGCATCTGGCGCCGCCGGCAGTGATAGCCGCCGCCCGCGCAACCCGGCCCCTGACCCCGCTGCCGCGCCCGCATACGCCGGATGGTTCCGTCCCGGCGCACGGACGGACGCAGTCCGGTCGGCGTGCCGCCCGGCGGCTATCCCGGGGGCGTTCTGGTCATTCGGATCGGGCAAATGGTTGATCAAGATAAGCAAGATGCCTGGAGGTTGGTGATACTGCTCTCATATCTTACAGGTCTTCGAAGATCCGGATTAATGTGACAATGCGTTTCTCTCACCGCAGAGATGTAGCGGCTACATAGATCTGGTCTGTCGCTGCAGCTTGTAGATGCGATAGTGTGGTGCTGCAAGCCGCCCCATCCTTCGTGCATTCGTGGTCTTATTCGTGGACGGCAGAGCCGCAAAGGAACCGAGGCGCACAGCGGCCGCGGAACGGCTCAGTTCTCTTGCGCCTCCGCGCCTCGGCGTTAATTGCCCAACCAGCAGCCAGTTCTCCTCTTCGTGGGCGACTGCATCACCCTCACCGCAGGCGCAGGCGGGTGATGCAGGTGCGGTCGGCAGCGCTGCCGTCGCCGACGGCGACCGGATCGAGGCGCAGGCGGGTGATCGTGTCCTGCCAGCCGGGGGCGGCGCGCAGGTCGAGCGTGTAGGTGTGCCACTCGTCATCGTCCCGGAGTTGCCGGGTGAGTGAGCGGCTGTTGTCCATCAAGCCGTCGATGTCGGCATAGAAAAGCTGTGCGGTCTGCCCCGCGGCGCGGCTGCGCATGGTGATCTCCAGCGTGCTGTAGCGTTCAGCGTCCAGCGTCAGGCCCGGACTGATCAACATCGGGTCGGTCCCCGGATGGAAGCACCAGCCCGCATCCGGCGTAAAGCTGGAGTCGCTGACGTTGGCGGCATTCCAGCCCTGGTCAAAGTGCTGCCAATGCCAGCCCGCCCCCGCCGCAAACGCATCGGCGGGCGGGATCGCCCAGAAATAGATGATCCCATCGTGGGTGACAACCGGCTGCAGCACGGCGCGATAGGGCTGCCAGAAGGCATCCAGGTGCGCCTGCGAGATCGGGTAGCGCCGGCGGATATGCTGCGGTAGCTCCAGCGCATCGCTGCTGACCACGATCTGCAGCCCGGCATGCAGGCTGGCGTCAATCTCTTGCCGCAGTCGGGCCAGCGCGCGCTCGATATCGCCCTGCTCCTGAAAGATCACGCCGTTGAGCGTACGCACATTGATGCGGTCGGCATAGTAGGGCAGGTACAACTCCATCACCCCGCCCGACGAGATAATCAGATCCGAGGGTAGGGTCAGTTGCGCCAACTGGTCGACCAGTTGGCGCTGCAGGTCGCGGGTGGGATCGCCGCGCGCGGCGACCAGCGGGTAGTTATGCGCCGCCAGCAGCAGCGGCACCAGCAGGCCGGCCGGACCGAGCCGCCGCAGGCGCGGGATATTGTCCAGTTGGGCCAGGCTCATCCCCACCAGCACCCAGAGCGGCAGCAGCGTGCCGATCCAGAACTCGATATTCTCGCCTTCCCACCATGCGAAGAAGCTGCCATACACCACCAGCCAGCCGAGGCAGAGCGCCACCAGGCGTGGCATGCGTCGGACCAGCGCGGGCAGGCCGGGCAGCAGCAAGACCGCAATCGCCGGCCAGAACCACCCGCCCTGCTGCAACGAGATCGTATGGTTCAGCCCGGTCAGCAGGTCGGTCAGGCGGTCTTGCGTGGGCTGGCCCCACCAGCCGGTCTGGGCATAGAAAAACATCCAGCGGTACTGTTCACCCAGGGAGCGGTAGCCATAGTAGCCAAAGCCCGCCAGCGCGTAGCCCAGCACCACCACGCCCCCGGCAACGACGCCGGTCTGCAGCAGCCGGCGCAGGCGTGTATGCCATGACGCGGCGGTCAACAGCAGCGCCAGGCCGACAATCGGCACCAGCAGGCCGTTGGCCTGGTGATAGAGCGCCGCCATGCCCACGGTCAACCCGATCAGCGGCGCGGTGGCCGGTTGTGGCGCGTACACCTGCTGGATCAGCAGCGCCAGGGTTGCCAGCAGCCAGGCCAGCGCCAGCGTGTAGACCTCCACCTCGACGGAGAAGTACCACATGCCGAAGTTGGCGAGCAGCAACCCTGCGGCGGTGGCGGCGGCCCACCAGCGTTGCGTGAGTCGTAGCAGCAGTGCGTAGAGACCCACCCCGCACCCCGCACCTACCAGACTGTTCAGCACCTGCAGCGGTACCTGCGAGTTGCCGGCGTAGCCCAGCCAGCGCCAGCCCTGCCAGAACAGCCGGCCGGTCGGGCTGTAGAGCAGGTGGTGTGGATGGAAAAAGAAGCCGCTGCGCTCGTCCACGTCGCGGATGTAGGAGAGGGCATCGAAGGTATGCACCTGCGTGCGCGTGGTGAGATAGAGTGCCAGCGCCAGCCCTGCCAGCGCCAGCGGTACGACGGCATGCGTCAGCCAGGAGCGGCGCATCCGGGTCAGGCGGTTGTTGCGGTTCCGGTTGTTGATCGCGTGGGTTTGCATCAGCGAGAGTATACCACACCCGGCGGGCGGATGAGCCGGTAGGGCCGCGCTTATGTGGGTTCGGGATGCGGCGGGCGGATGGGCCGGTAGGGCCGCGCTTGTGCGCGTCCGGGTTTTGCGCCGGTGACCGCTTTTGACAGTCGGGTAGCTCCATGCTATACTCCGGAGCGAATTGATCGGTTTGCTGAACAGCAAATGTACTCATCCAGAGCGGTGGAGGGACCGGCCCTGTGAAACCGCGGCAACCCCCATGGGAAAGTTGTACGTTCCGGGTTTTCAGTTCTGCAATGAACTTGAAAGCACCATACCAGAACGCAGAACTTGACCGGGTCAGGTGCCAACTCCGGCAGCGTTCGCTGGTAGATGAGAGGAATGTGTCTTCCCCGCCCGTGCCAGGGCACCTGTGTGACCGCACCTCTCATCGCACGAGATGAGAGGATGTTCCATGACATTAGAGCCGGAACGACAGCCGGATATCCCGGAAGAATCACACGAAGCCTGGGTCAGGGATGCCTCGGAGATCGGCGCTTCAACGGCGGCCGTCCATGCCGGGGAGCCGCGCTGTCGTGCGTATGACGCTATTACGATGCCGATTGTGCAGTCGGCGACCTACACCTTTGCCAATACCGCTGAGTTGATCGACTACCACGAGGGGCGCATTGCGCGGGAAGAGTATGGCCGGTATGGCAACCCGACGGCGCGTACCGTCGAGGCGCGGCTGGCGGCCCTGGAAGGTGGCCCCGATCGGGAAACTGCCGCGCTCCTGTGTGCCTCGGGCATGAATGCGGTAACGACAGTGCTGCTGGCGATGCTGCCGGCCGGTAGTCATCTGGTGGTAACGGATGATAGCTACCGCCGCACGCGCCAGTTTGTGCGCACGCTGCTGGCCCGCCTCGGTGTACAACATACTGTGGTACCGGCCTGCGACTACGCTGCAATTGAGGCGGCCATTCGGCCTGAAACGCGCTTGATCGTGAGTGAGTCGCCGACCAATCCCTACATGCGGGTGCTGGATCTGCCCCGCCTGGTGGGTATTGCCCGGCAGCGGCGGGTCAAAACCATGATCGATGCCACATTTGCCACACCCTACAATATTCAGCCCCTGAAATATGGCGTTGATCTGGTGATCCATAGCGCAACCAAATATCTGGGTGGACATAATGATCTGCTGGCCGGGGCAATTATCGGGCGGCCCGGCATTGTCACCGCCTTGCGCGAGTCGCAGGGCATGCTTGGCGGGATCTGTGATCCCCACAGCGCCTACCTGTTGCTGCGGGGACTGAAAACCTTTGCGTTGCGCATGGAACGGCATAACAGCAATGGACTGACGGTGGCGCGCTTCCTCCGGGAACATCCGCACATTGCCCGGGTGCATTACCCGGCCCTCCCCGAACATCCCGATCATGCCGTCGCTATGGAGCAGATGCGCGGCTGGGGGGGGGTGGTCTCCTTTGAACTGGATGGCGATCTGGAGGCGACCAGCCGTTTTATTGATCGGCTGCGTCTGCCCTATATCGCGCCCAGCCTGGGGGGGACTGAGAGCCTGGTGGAACAGCCGGCGCTGATGAGTTTTTATGAGTTGACTACCGAAGAACGGCTGGCAGTCGGTATCCGTGACAACCTGGTGCGTCTTGCATGCGGTATCGAGGATCCAGAAGATCTGATGACTGACCTGGCCCAGGCTCTGAATGACTAAAGCGTAATCGGTACAACGACCTGTGTCAGTACAATGTCCACCGACCGTGGTACCCTATTCGTGTAATAGTAGGACCAGACAACCGACCAGGAGTTCTCTTACCCATCACGGAGCATCTATGTATTACAGTACCCTTCAACGCCGCCTTGCGGCCGGCCAGATTGTTGTAACCGGGGAAGTTGCGCCGCCCAAAGGAACCGGGCGTGCTACCCTGGAGAAGTTAGCCCGCAATATGCGTGACTCGGTCGATGCGATTAATCTGACGGATAATCAGCGCGGGACGGCGCGCATGTCGGCGCTCGGCGGGGGAATTATTTTAGAGCAACTGGGCATTGAGCCGATTGTGCAGATTACCTGCCAGAACCGGAACCGTCTGGCACTCCAGGCCGATGTTTTGAGCGGGGCGGCTCTGGGTATCCGTAACTTCCTCT
Organism: Chloroflexaceae bacterium; assembly: GCA_034437035.1. Lineage (GTDB taxonomy): Bacteria > Chloroflexota > Chloroflexia > Chloroflexales > Chloroflexaceae > CAKZQX01. The sequence goes on along the minus strand of DAOTUI010000283.1, from coordinate 72,335 downwards.
GCATGACGGGCGACCATCCCCGCGTTGGTGATCATCCCGAAGCAAAAAATGTGCTCGATCTGAATTCCTTCCGACTAATCAAAACGCTGCGCCAGATGCGGGATGAACACTGCTTTGAGTCATGCACGCCGCTCAAGGGCGCACCGCACTATTTTGTGGGTGGGGTTGCCAATCCAAATATCGAGAAGGTGAAACGTCTCGAAAAGAAGATCGAAGCCGGCGCGGAGTTTATCCAGACCCAGTTGCTCTTCGACCCGCAGCGCTTTCGGGAGTGGATGCAGGATGTGCGGGCTGCCGGGTTGCACCAGCAATCCTACATTATGGCGGGCATCCTGGTGCTGCGTTCGGCTGAGACAGCTACCCACCTGCGGGATCATCTGTCGGGGATTACGGTGCCGGACAGGCTGGTCGAACGCATGGAGCATGCCGAGGATCAGGAGCGCGAGGGCATCACCATTGCCGCCGAACTGGTGACGGATCTGCTGAGTGTCGAAGGTGTTGCCGGGGTGCATCTCATGTCGATTGGCTGGACGCGCTCGATCCCCTGGGTGGTTGAGCAGGCCGGTTTGCTCCCCCGCCCACCACAGCCCCCAGCCTGACCGTGATATAGCAATCCTAAATTGCACGAGTTACGCGGTGGGCGTACACATCAGACATGTGCTCCCACAACGGCAGTCTTCGCCTGCGGCAGCATGGTACTTTTTTATCTTGTTCACGAACATTTGGCTCACAGAGCCAAATGTTCGTGAACAAGGATGCTCGGTTCCACCCTGCCGGAGGCGAAACCAGTTTCTCAAGGAGTGACCGCGTAAGTCCTGTAAATTGGTTGTGAATTGGTTCTGCGGGACGCCGCTCTCAACCGCCTGAAGGCGGCACTACGACGAGTTTAGGGTTGTGATAGAGACAGCGGCGAGGGGGGCATCCACCTATGGTTTTGCGCCTCCTGCGCCGGTTCGCCGCAACCGGCCGGTCGCTTGCCCCTTTTGCCGGCCTGTGCTATGCTGCCCCCGTTCAGCCGGATGGCTGAAATGCAAGTAGCATAACCCTATGATCAAACTACTCCACCTGGCCGATTTGCATATTGGCATTGAAAACTATGGGCGGATTGACCCGGCCACCGGGTTGCATACGCGCCTGCTCGACTATCTGGCCCGCCTGGACGAGGCGATTGACCTGGGGCTGGAGGAAGAGGTTGACCTGGTGCTGATCGCGGGCGATATCTACAAGAATCGTACACCGAATCCGACGCACCAGCGCGAGTTTGCCCGCCGCATCCGCCGGTTATCCGGCGCGGGGGTGCCGGTCTTTATTCTGACGGGAAATCACGATATTTCGCCCTCGATTGGGCGGGCACATTCGGTCGAGATTTTTGGTACACTCGGTGTTGAGGGTGTCACTGTTGCCGATCGCCCGAAGCTGCACCGCATCGACACCCGTTCCGGTCCCGTGCAGATTATCGCAGTCCCCTGGGTTACGCGCCACAGCCTGATGACCCGCGAAGAGCTGCGGCTGGCCTCGTTTGGCGAGATCGAAGCGGAGTTGCGCAAACGGCTGGATGCATTTATCGAGAATACTGCCGACAGGCTGGACCGCGACATCCCGGCGATTCTGACGCTGCATGGCACGCTCGATGGCGCACAGGTCGGCGCTGAGCGCAATATTACGCTGGGGCAGGATCTGACGCTCTCGCGGAGTGTGGTCTCCCACGCGGCGATTGACTATGTGGCGCTGGGGCATATTCACAAGCATCAGTCGCTGGGTGCGCATCCGCCGATTGTCTATCCCGGCAGCATTGAGCGGATCGACTTTGGCGAGCGCCAGGAAGACAAAGGCTGCGTGCTGGTGGAGTTGGCGAAGGCGGCAACCCGCTGGCAGTTCCACAAGCTGGCGGCGCGTCCGTTTATTAGCATTGATGTAGATGTGCGCCGCAGCAGTGATCCGCAGGGGCGGGTCTCGCATGCGCTGGCCCGGCATAACCTGGAAGACGCCGTGGTGCGGGTGGAAGTCAAGGCGACGCAGGAGCAGACCACTACCCTGCGCGAAGAGACGATCCGTGTGGAGTTGGAAGCCGCCGGCGCCTTTGTGATTGCCGCGATTGTGATTGATGTCGAGCGCGAAACGCGTGGGCGCTTTGGTGATGCCGGGCGGGAACTGCGCGATGGGCTGACACCGCGCCGCGCCCTGGAACTCTATCTGCAGGCCAAAAATACTGACCCTGACCGGATGTCTGTTCTGCTGACTGCCGCTGACGAACTGCCGGCCCAGGAGTGAGGCATCTATGACCCGCGAACTTCAGGAATTTGGTTGCTTTCTCCGGGAACAGGCCGATGCCGGGTTAGATGAACTGGCCGACCGGATTGCGCGACTTGGCCCGCACTACACCGCCACGCCCCCGGTAGACCTGCGCAGTGCGGTCCGCCAGTCGCTCTTAACCGTTGCCCACAGCCTGGAACAGAACGACACAACCGCGTTAGTGGCCTACTGCCAGTCGCTTAGCCGGCGCCGCGCCGTCAGCAACTTTACATTGCGTGAGGCGCTCGGTTCGATGGATTGCTTTCGTGAGCATCTGCTGCAGCGCCTCGATCAGTTTCTCCAGGGGCGCGCGCCCTGGCCGCCGGCAACCGTGCGGCAGTTGGAGGATCGCCTGCGACTCTTCGGCAACCAGTTTATCTCCGGGTTCGATAGTGCGCTGGAGCAGGCCCGCGCCGAGATGCGGTTTCAGTCTGAGCAACTGGTGGCTCAGCAGCGAACGATCCGCGAGTTGAGCACGCCCATCCTGCCGGTTCACGACGGGGTGATTGTTGTGCCGCTGGTCGGCATGATCGACAGCCGGCGCGCAACCCAGATTATGGAGCAGTTGCTGCAGGCGATCAACACCCATCAGGCCGATATGGTGATTGTCGATATCACCGGCGTGCCGGTGGTCGATACCGGCGTTGTCAACCATCTGGTGCAGACGGCCCGCGCGGTCCGGCTGGTTGGCGCGCAGGTGATCCTGGTGGGTATCAGCCCGGAGATTGCGCAGACGGTGGTGCAACTGGGCATCGATCTGCGGGATATCCCCACGCTGGCGAATCTCCAGGAGAGTATCGCCTATGCCTTCCGCCGTACACAGCCGGACTGATGGGCAATTCGCGCCGGTTTTAAACGGATATTTACACCAGTGACTCCTTCATGGCAGGGCAATGCCTATGAAGGAGTGTTTTCTTTATGTCAAATACTTTTGACAGAAAAGCCAGAGCTATGGTACACTCACAGCCGGTTGGAGACGCTACATTTAGGGGCTTGTTTTGATAAAATGCACGAAATGTGGAAAACTTGTGGATAACCGAAAAAGCCATTTCTACATCGTTGCTGTCTGGATGTTGACTCGTCGTTCCTTACCCTGTTTCTTGTTACCATAATATTTCGTGTCGTAATAGCGCCAAGCTGTCCGGATTATTTTGATCCTGCACCCTGGCGCTTACATTTTGTTGCAGAGCCATCTGTAGTGAGGAGGCACTATGACCATGCGAGAGACCAGCCCGGCGAACGGCAGTTCGTCGCGGGCCTTTCTCGATCTCGACCAGGCGGGCATCTCTGTGCCGACCAGTATTGTCAAGCGTGATGGCCGCATCGTGTCGTTCGATATCGCGCGGATCGAGAATGCGATGGCACGCTGTTTTGCCGGCTTTAACCGTACGCCCCAGGCGCGGATTCCCGACATTGCCCGGCATGTTGTCAATATTCTTGCCGCCAAAGCCAACGGTTCGCCCCCAACGGTTGAGGATGTGCAGGATATTGTCGAGATGGTGTTGCAGGCGGCGGGTGAATTTGAGGCCGCCAAGCGCTACATTCTCTACCGCGCCGAACGGGCGCGGGCGCGGGAGCGCCGGCCCATTCCTGAAACGGTGCGTAGCGCCTTTGCTGAGTCGGACCAGTATTTTCCTACACCGCTGCAGAAGTTCCAGTTCTTCGACAAGTATTCCCGCTTCAACTATGATCTGGGCCGCCGCGAAACCTGGATCGAAACGGTTGACCGCACGGTCGGGTATCTGCATGAACTGGCCGGGGATCGGCTGCCCGCTGCCACCTATGAGCGGATTCGCCGGGCCATCCTGGAGATGCGCGCGATGCCCTCGATGCGGCTGCTGGCGATGGCGGGTGCCGCCGCACGCCGCAATAATATTACGCTCTACAACTGCAGCTACCAGCCGGTGGAGAGTATCGACTCATTTGTTGAGGCGCTGATTATCTCGATGAGCGGGTGTGGGGTGGGCTACTCCGTCGAGAGCCACTATGTTGAGAACTTCCCCCGGGTTAAACGCCCAACCGGCCTGATGCGCGACACCTTTGTCGTGCCCGACTCCGCCGAGGGATGGGCCGAGGCACTGCGAGTCGGTCTGGAAACCTGGTTCGAGGGTGGCGATATCCGGTTTGATCTCGCACAGTTGCGGCAGGCGGGCGCGCCGCTGCGCACCAAGGGCGGGCGCGCTTCCGGCCCCGAGCCGCTGCGGATGATGCTGGATTTTGTGCGCTCGCGCGTCCTGGCCCGGGCGGGGAGCTTCCTGCGCCCGATTGATGCCCACGATATGATGTGCGCCGTCGGTAATGCGGCGGTGAGCGGTGGCATGCGTCGAACAGCAATGTTAGCCCTGTTTGACCACGACGACGACGAGATGCGCCTGTGCAAGTCGGGCGATTTCGAGCGCGAGAACAGCCGGCGCTGGAACGCGAACAACTCGGCGGTCTGGCCCAGGGGTGGCTTTACGCAGCAGGAGTTTATCCATCAGTTTATGGAGATGGTCGAGTCGGGGCGGGGCGAGCCGGGGATCTTCAACCGCGAAGCGGCCAATGCGATGAAGCCGGCGCGACGGCAGGCGGCGGATTTTGGGACTAACCCATGCGGAGAGATACTTCTAAAAACATGGGAATTCTGTAACCTTACTGCTGCTGTAGCCTGTGCTGATGATACCATCGAAAGCCTCCGCGAAAAAGTTGGGGTTGCCACGATCATCGGGACCATCCAGTCGCTGGCGACCTACTTCCCCGGTCTGCGCCCGATGTGGCAGCAGAACTGCGACGAAGAGCGGCTGCTGGGCGTAGATATCACCGGCCAGATGGATAGCCCGGTGACGCAGGATGCGCAGGTCAAGGCGCAGTTGCTCCAGGTGGCTATCGGGGTCAACCGGGAGACGGCGGCGGCACTGGGGATTAACCAGTCGGCGGCGATTACATGTGTGAAACCGAGTGGGAACTCATCACAGTTGCTTAATTGCTCATCCGGGTTGCATGCGCGCTGGGCACCCTACTATGTACGCAATGTGCGCGTGGCGACCTACTCGCCGCTCTTTCATGTGCTGCGCAGCGCGGGGGTGCCGATGGACCCGGAGAATGGACAGACGCCCGATAATGCGAATACCTGGGTGATTCACTTCCCGGTCAAAGCGCCGGAGAACGCCATCACGCGCCAGGATCGCTCGGCCATCCAGCAGTGTGAGTTCTGGCTGCAGAACAAGCTCTACTGGACGGAGCATAATCCCTCGGCCACGATTACCTATCGCCCCGACGAAGTACTTGACTTGATGAAGTGGGTCTGGGAGCACCGCGATCAGATCGGTGGGCTGACCTTCCTGCCGGCATTCGATGCCAACTATGCCCAGATGCCCTATGTTGAGATCAGCCAGGCCGAGTATGAGCGCCGCGCCGCCGCGTTCCCGGCCATCGACTTCTCGAAGATCTACCGCTACGAGGAGGAAGACCTGACCACCGCCGCGCAGGAGTTGGCCTGCTCTGCCGGCATGTGCGAGACGGATTTCTGAGGCGTGAGGCGTGAAGCGTGAAACGTGAGGCGTGAGGCGTGAGGCGGGCCGGTTGCCGGCTCGCCTCTTTTGCTTCGGTTATGGTGCCGACTGCGCTTGTTCCCCTGCAACAGATAGGGTACAATACCCCTCACAATTTCGAGTGAATGTAGTTCTGAGGATATACTGTGAGCGCGACGATTGAAGCCGTCCGGGGCATGCACGACATTCTGCCGTCCGAGCAGCACACCCTGGCGCGAATACGCGTTATGCTGGAAGATCTGCTGGCGCGGTATGGCTATGCCATGCTCGATCTGCCGGTGATTGAGCATCGGGATATCTACCTGCGTAAGCTGGGCGAAGAACTGGTCGGTCGCGTCTACGAGTTTAGCTTCGGTGGGCGTGATCTGGCCCTGCGCCCGGAGTGGACCGCTTCAGTGCTGCGCGCCTATGTGACGCATATGCAGGAGCAACCGCTGCCGTTGCGGTTGGCCTACAGTGGCCCCGTGTTTCGCTACGAGCGACCGCAGCGCACCACCTATCGCCAGTTTACCCAGGTGGGTGTAGAACTGGTTGGTGGACCTGCGCCGCGCGCCGATGCCGAAGTGCTGGCGCTGGCCTGCGCCGGTCTGGATGCGGCCGGCGTGTCGGACTACCGCGTGACAATCGGACATATCGGCCTGACACGCAGCCTGTTGAGCAATCTGGGTTTGGCCGAGCGTACCCAGGGGTTGCTCGTCTGGGGCCTGGAGCGCTTGCGTACCCAGGGTGATGCAGCGATTCGCTCCCGCCTGGATGGGCCGCCGGATGATCTGCCGCTCGATCCCTCGCTGCTCGAAGGTCTGGACGACGAAAAGGCGACGGCGCTGCTGCTGCATACCCTGCGGGCCATGCAGGTCAACCTGAATTTTGGCACCCGTCCACCCGAAGCAATTGTCAACCGGCTGGTGCGCAAAATGCGCCGGGGTGATGACCAACCGCGCGTGGAGCAGGCGATGGCGTTGCTGCAGCAGTTGAGCCGGATCCGGGGCATCCCCGCTGAGGCGCTGCCCCAGGCCGCCGCGCTGCTGGCGGAACACAATCTGCCAACCGGCGCGCTGGACGAACTCGAAGCGGTGTTGACACTGCTGGCCGCACATGGCCTGTCACACGAGCGGATCGTGCTGGATTTTGGCCTGGGGCGCGGATTACAATATTATACTGGGTTAATCTTTGAAATCTATGACGCTGAAGAGTATCAGTTGTGTGGCGGGGGACGTTACGACGATCTGGTGCTGGCGCTGGGTGGCCGTCAGGCGGTGCCCGCCATCGGGTTTGCCTATGGGCTGGAACGGATCGCTGCTGCCCAGACCGATAGCGCCGCACCCGAACGCCGATTGGAAGTGTTGGTGATGCCCGTCGCCGATGCCGATTATCCCTACGCGCTCACGGTTGCGCAGCGGTTGCGCGAACGCGACTATGTGGTGATGGTGGATGTGCGTGGGCGGGGCGTTACCAACAACCTGCGTGATGCCGCGCGCCGGGGTGTAGACTATGTAGCAATTGTCGGCACGGAGGAGCGCGCGCGGGGCGAACTGGTCTGGCGCAATCTGCATACCCGCGAAGAGCAGCGCCGCCGGATCGAAGAGTTTTAGAGAACTGAGAACTGAGAACTGACGACGGGATACGGGATACGGGATACGGGATACGGGATACGGACTACCGGATACGGACGACGGACGACGGATATGGAGAACCGATGTCAGCAGCAACACCTCGCTGGGGAAAGTATACCGAACTACGTCCGGATGCGCTGGCGGCTATTCGCGCGGCGGTGCCGGTCGCCTATCTGCCCTGGGGCGCGCTGGAATGGCATGGGCCGCATCTGCCACTGGGACTCGATGGAATGATTGCCGAGGGCGTTGCCGAGCGTATCGCGCAATGTACCGGGGGCGTGCTCCTACCAACGACCTGGTGGCCGATTACCGCTATGCCGCATGCTGCCTCGCTGGCGATAGCCGGCGAGACGGTGCGGCGGCTCTGGGCAGATATCTTTGCACAACTGGCGGGCGCGGGCTGGCGGGTTATTGTGGTTATCAGCGGGCACTATGCGCCGGCGCACGAGTTAGTGCTGATGGAGACTGCAATGCAGGCCATGCAGCAGCATGCCGGCCTGCTGGTGCTGGCGTTGCCACCGCTGGCCCTGGTTGACGAAGAGATGCTGGATCACGGAGCCCTCTGGGAGACATCGGTGCTGCTGGCGCTCCGGGCGAATCTGGTTGACCTGGATGCGCTGGGGACCGGCGCACTGGCCCCGGCCGACAGCGGTGTACTGGGGCGCGACCCACGCGGACTGGCTTCGGCCTCGCTGGGCAATACAACGCTCGATCTGGCGGTCAAACGGATGGCCGGCGCGGTGCGGCAACTGCTGCATGAGGGGAGCGTGGCATCGCTTCAGGTACTCTACGAGCGCCGCCGGGTGCGCTATCAAGCTTATATTGACCACTGTAAGAATGCTTCGCCCGAAGAAGCGGCGCAGCTCTGGTGGGAAAATATGACTGCGCCGGCGGGCGATCAACCGCCCACCACGGATGAACCGGCACCGGATGACCCGATAACGCACGGCCCCACAGCGGATGGCGCGGCGCGGAACGAACGTCAGGACCAGGATCCAGGCAAGGTAAATGGGAGGCTGAAGGCGAAGGAGTGGGGGTCGGACAACTCAACGGGCAATCAGTGAGAAGCAACTCACGCCCGGCACTCCTGATGCCGAATACTATGCTACGTTTTGCAATACCCTCAAAAGGTTCCGGCTACGATGGATCGGTGTCGTTATTGGAGAGCTGTGGCCTCCGGATTTCGCGCGCCAATCCACGCCAGTATATCGCTACGCTGCGCGGTTTGCCCGACACGGAGGTGCTGCTGCACCGCCCCTCTGATATTGTCGAGAAGGTAGCCGAAGGGACGATCGATGTCGGCATTACCGGGATGGATCTGGTCCGTGAGCGCCGTGACGATGATGAAGATCTGCTGATCCTCTACGAAGATCTGGGCTTCTGGCGGGTCGAACTGGTCTTTGCGGTGCCACAGGCATGGATCGACGTGAGCTCATTGCAAGATCTGGCAGACCTGGCGGTTGAACTGCAGGGGCAGGGGCGGCCGCTGCGCATCGCTACCAAATTCCCCAACACGGTGCGGCGCTTCTGCTATATGCATGGTATCAACGCCTTTCGTCTGGTGCCCTCCGAGGGGGCAACCGAGGCCGCGCCGAGTCTGGGCTATGCCGATATTATCGCCGATATCACCGAGACGGGCACGGCGCTACGGGATAACCAGCTTAAAATCGTGGGTGGACCGATCCTGCGCTCCCAGGCCTGCCTGGTGGGTAGTCGCCGCACGTTGCGCAACGATCCGGCGCGGCTGGCATTGGCGCGCCAATTGTTGGAGTTGATCGAGGCGCGCCGGCGGGGGCGGCTCTTCCACACGGTGACGGCCAACATGTGCGGAACCTCGGTTGAGGCGGTCGGGCGGCTGGTCACAGCTCGGCCGGAGTTGGCGGGGCTGCAAGGGCCGACTATTTCACCCGTCTGGAGCAAACATACGGTCTCCGATGCGGCTACCACAGCGGAGAACTGGTATGCCGTGAACATGGTTCTGCCGCAGGAGGAGTTGCTGCCGGCGCTGGACTACCTGCGTAGCATCGGGGCGGTTTCGCTGACGGTGCTGCCGGTGCAGTATGTGTTTCAGGCCCAGAGCGAAGCCTACATGCAGTTGCTGGCGAAGCTGGAGTAATCCGTAGTCCGTATGACGTAATTTGTAGAGCGAGAGTCCTGACTGGCAAAAGGAACGTATGCGAGAATCAACTTACCGGGCGGCCGGGGTAGATATTGCCGCAGCAACCCGCGCAAAAGAGCTGATGGCCGCAGCCGTGCGTGCCACGCACGGCCCGGCGGTGCTGGCGGGCATGGGCGCATTTGGCGGCTGCTTCGATGCCGGCCTGGCGCTGGCGGGGGTTGAATCGCCTATCCTGGTCGCCAGCACCGATGGGGTCGGCACCAAAACACTGGTGGCGGCGGCAATGCGGCGCTATGACACGGTCGGGCAAGATCTGGTGAACCACTGCGTGAACGATATCCTGGTGCAGGGCGCGCAGCCGCTCTTCTTCCTGGACTATATCGCCGCAGCGCAACTCGATCCGGCGATGGTCGCGGCGGTGGTAGGCGGCGTGGCGCAGGCATGCCGGGCAGCACGCTGTGCCCTGCTCGGCGGTGAAACTGCGGAAATGCCCAATGTCTACGTGGCGGGGGCGTTTGACCTGGCCGGAACCATCGTTGGCGTGGTCGCGCGGGAACAGATGCTGCCCCGCACCGATCTGGCTCCCGGCGATGCGATTCTGGCGCTGCCTGCCGGCGGCCTGCACACCAACGGCTACTCGCTGGCCCGGCGCCTGGTCGAACAGCACCTGGCCTACGATGCCTGTCCGGCTGAACTCGGTGGCGTGAGCGTGGGCGCGGCACTGCTGGCGGTGCATCGCTCCTACCTGGAGGAAGTAACCCGCCTGCGCGCAACCGTCCCGGTCAAAGCGCTGGCCCATATTACCGGCGGCGGCGTGCTGGACAATTTGCCGCGTGTCTGGGCCGCGGCGACGGAGCAGTCCGGCCTGCGGCTGGGTGCGGTGATCCGGCGTGGCACCTGGGAAGTGCCCCCGATCTTTGATCTGCTTCTGCGCCTGGGCAACCTCCCGGAGCAGGAAGCTTTCCACGCCTTCAACATGGGCCTGGGCATGCTGGTCATCGTCCCGGCAGATGCGGTTGCTGCAGCCCTGGCAGCCGTGCCCGAGGCACGGCAAGTCGGCTGCTTGATCGAGGGTGAGGGTGTGCAGATCGCGGATTAATGCGGCGCAGAGGCGAGGAGGCGAGGAGGCGAGGAGGCGAGACGATTGTGCCTCCTCGCGCCATCCGGTTTACACCAGCAGCAGCCGATCCCGGCGGAACCGCCGCAACGCCGGCGCCGGCGGTCCCGCATTGATGGCAGCCGGCACCCCGACCATTACGGCCATTACCAGCGCCACCGGAACTGGTATGTATTGCTCACTACGTACAACCGGTGCAGTAAAAACATATGCTTGATCATTCACCTAAATGCTCCACATCAGAATGTCCCCTTCAATGGTAACAAAGCTTCGATCCTGAACTTGTAATTGTTCCCATCCAGGCAGAACAATTGAAATAGGGAAGAGCGTCTCGGTGGGACGGTCATATCCCCACCAGCCTTTATCTGTGCGCCAGACAGCGACTGTTCCCGAAATGCCAATCTAATATGTAAGGCTTAGTGATCGAGCGTTCCCCGGGTCATGTGACCAGTTCGGGCGTATGCGACCATACTGCTGCGCAGTGGCTTCAATCTGGTAACAGGGATCGCTTACAGTAGAACAACACGCGCGAGTAGTGTGCTCCCGGATGGCAATGTCGGCATCCCTGACTCGCAGGAAGATAAGGAGTAAGGAGTTCCGTACCATGACAACCAATGATACACTTCCGCAGACCACCAATGAGGAACTGGCCGCGCTACGGCAGCGCGTGACCGAGTTGGAGCAACAGCTTGCCGCATGCCGGCAGGTCCACGCTACATTTGCCGACGAAACCCGCTTTCGGCATATCTTTGAACATTCCGTTGATGCCATGCTCCTGAGCGATGGACTGCGGATACTGGATTGCAACCAGGCCGCGGTCGAAATCCTCCGCTGTCGTGACCGTGAGCATGTCCTGGCACTGACACCGGACGATTTATTACCACCAATCCAGCCGGATAGCCGCCCATCCGCCGCAGGAACCGGGGAAATGGTTGCCAGAGCGGTGCAGCAAGGGAGTATCCGGTTTGAATGGATGCATCGACGTGCCGACGGTGAACTATTCCCGGCTGAGATATTGTTGATTGCGCTGCCCCAGGCGAGTGGTCAACCGCTCTTCTTCTCGATTATGCATGATATTACCGAACGCAAACAATTAGCGGAAGCCCAGGCTCGACTGGAGGCGATCATCGAGGCAACCCCCGATTTTGTTGCTATCGCCAACATGCAGGGACAGGTCACATACTTCAATCAGGCAGCGCGGCACATGCTGGGACTGGAGCCGGACGCCGATGTCACCCGGATCTGCATGACCGATACCCATCCTGCCTGGGTCAACGATCTGATTATGCGGGAGGCTATGCCCACCGTCATGCAGAAAGGCATCTGGCGGGGGCAAACGGTCTTTCTCAATCAAGCCGGGCAGGAAATGCCGGTCTCGCAGGTGATTATTGGTCACCGCGGGCCGGACGGTGAAATGCAGTTTCTCTCGACAGTTGCCCGCGATATCAGCGAGCAGGTACAAACCGAGCAGGCGTTACGCAAATTTTATGCACTGGTCGAGAGTGTGCCCGATGCCGTGGTCGTGAGTGATCTGCAGGGTATTCTGACCTATGTCAACCCGGTCTTTAAGACAATGTTTGGCTATGGTGATGAGTCGCTCAGTATGCATATGCAGCAGTTTTATCCCGAAGATGAACTGAACCAGGCGGCTCATATTGTGCAGCAAATCCGGACACAGGGTTCCTGGCAGGGTAAGCAGATGCGGCGGCGCAAAGATGGCAGCCAGTTTATCAGCCATACATCGGCCTTGCTCGTTCGGGATAACGATGGTGCGCCAATCGGAATGGCGGCAATTATCCGTGATATTACCGCACAGGAGCGCGACCGTGAACGGCTTGAATTTACCCAGCGGTCGTTTGAACTAATCACCGATGCGGCCTACTGGATCCGGCGAGACGGCACGATTGCGGCGATTAATGAAGCTGCCTGTCAGCAACTGGGCTACACTCGGGATGAGTTTCTTGCTATGACGGTGTTTGATCTCGATCCCACTTATCCGCTCGCGGCATGGGAAGGCTTTTTTGACCAAAAAGGTTCGGTCATTATTGAGGGGCAGCACTACACCAAAGCTGGTCGCCGGGTGCCGATGGAGATTTCCGCCAACTACATGCAGTACAATGGAGAGGAGTACAGCCTGGCGTTTGTGCGGGATATCAGCGAGCGGAAACGGACTGAGGAAGAGCGTAGTCAGTTGCAGGCCCAGGTGATCGAGGCGCAGCGGGCCGCACTGCATGAGTTGAGTACGCCGCTTATTCCGGTTGCCGACGGTGTGGTGGTTATGCCGCTGATTGGCAGCATGGACAGTGCCCGCGCCCAGCAGGTGATGGAAACGTTGCTTGAGGGGGTAGCAACCCACCGGGCCACGATTGCCCTCCTGGATATCACCGGCCTGCCGGTTGTCGATACGCAGGTGGCGCATGCGCTGGTGCGCGCGGCGCAGGCGGTAAAACTGCTGGGGGCGCAGATCATCCTGACCGGCATTCGCCCGGAGGTGGCGCAGACGCTGGTTGGTATGGGCGCAGACCTGAGTGGTATTGTCACCCTGAACAATCTACAAAAAGGGATTGTGCATGCTTTGCAGCATCAGCATGTGACAGCAGGTACGAATGGCAAGAATGGAAAAGATATGATAAACCGAAGGTAGAGGTATGGAACTGGGAGAGAAGATCGCGGAGGGAAAGACCAAAATCATCTATGCGCATCCCACCGATCCCGCGCTGGTAGTGCTGCAACACAAGGATGGAATTACCGCCGGGGATGGCGCGCGGCGCAATACTATCCCCGGCAAGGGCGCGCTGGCCGCGCAGACAACCGCGAATGTGTTTACGCTGCTCAACCGCGCTGGGATTGCCACGCACTTTGTCGCGGCCCCGGAGCCGGCCATGACGGTGGTGCGGCGCTGCGCCATGCTTCCGCTGGAGGTAGTGATGCGCCGGATGGCGACCGGCTCCTATCTCAAGCGCCATCCCGAGGTGAGCGAGGGTACCCGCTTTGATCCGCCGCTGGTGGAGTTCTTCCTCAAGGATGATCAGCGCCACGATCCCCAGATCACCGAAGTGGAGATTGTCGCCCAGGGCATCGCAACTGCCGCCGAGGTCCAGCAGATGTGCGCAACGGGTCGCCAGGTCTTTACCCGGCTGGAGCAGGCCTGGGCCACGCAGGCGGTCACGCTGGTTGATCTCAAGATCGAGTTTGGGCATGGGGTGGCGACAGCGGATCAACAGCCCACAGTCGGCAGCACGCCGTCGCTGCTGGTGGCGGATGTGATCGACAATGACTCCTGGCGGATCTGGCCGGGTGGCGAGAAGGGCCGCATGCTGGATAAGCAGGTCTACCGCAATGCGCCGCAGGTTGACGACGCGGTGCTGGCGGATATCTACCAACGCTATGCCCGCGTCGCCGAGTTGACGGCGGCATTTGTGCCGGATGCGGTATGAGACAGGCGCGGCGGCGCAAACCAGACGACCGCCGCCGCGCATGATCACCGGCTCAGGCGGCCTTTAGGGGCGGACAGAGCAGATGTGCGCATCTCTATGCATGGCATTGGACTGCGGTGCTCCCCCGCTCCCGGTTCTGGGAGCGGGGGCCGGCTCTCAAGTGTAGACTTTTTCGCCGGATCGCATTGGAATACGGTTGGTGCGACCGACAGCGACCGCTGCTCCAGAAACCATTTCCCGCACCAGGACGGGCGGCGGACGCGCAGAAGCGCGTCCCTCCCACAAAAAGCCTACACCTGAGAGGACCGGGGGGTGAGGGCCATACCGCATCTGCCCGGTGATATCGCCGGCCGCGTAGATATGCGGAGCCGAGGTTTGCAGCGCATCATTGACCTTGATATAGCTGCGCTCGGTCTCCACCTGCGCCGCCGCCAGGTTCAGTTGATCGGCATTGCCCACCCAGCCGACCGCCATAATCACCGACGCAATCGGGATAGTGCGCTCCTCGCCATGCTGCGTGTAGTGCAAGCGCAGCCCAAACTGCGCATCCGGAACAATCGCCTGGATCGACGCGATCCCGGTAATCACCCGTATTCCCTGCAACTGAAAGCGCCGGGTGATCGTTTGCGAAACCAGTTCATCTTCGGCGGGCAGGATGCGGGGCGCTGTATCGCGCAACCAGATCTGCCCGCCAAAGTTGGAACGGTTATGTCGGTCGGATGTGTTCGTAGTGCCGGTTGTTCTGGAAAGAGTGGAGGTCAGGATGGCAGAAAAGATGCCCGTAGAGCAGGTGGCGGATCTGGTGTTTGGACAGTGGATGGCCCGGGTTGTGTACGTGATCGCACGGTTAGGCATAGCGGACCATGTCGCCCCGGCGGCCCAATCTGCGGCGGAACTGGCAGCCGCGACACAGACCCATGCGCCGTCGCTCTATCGTGTCTTGCGTGCAGCGACCACCATCGGGGTGTTGACGGAGGATGCCGAGGGACGTTTCGCGCTGACGGAGATGGGCGACTGTTTGCGCAGTGACCATCCTGCCGGGCTGCGTTGGATGTCCATGCTGCTCAACGATGAATGGGAATGGAAAACCTGGGAATATTTGCCGTGGAGTGTGGAAACCGGACAATCGGCATTCGAGCATATCTATGGCATGAATCGGTTCGAGTATCTTCAGCGGCATCCGGAAAGCCGGGTATTCTTCGACCGCGCGATGACCGGCTACTCGGCTTTACATAATACCGCAGTCGTCGCAAGTTACCCCTTGATGCGCAGCGGGATGCGTTACGTGAACTTTCGACCCCCTCGGCGCGAACCTGGAGGGCATCCGCACGTATGGAACGCTGCAATCGGGAATTGCGGTGGTGCTAAACCAGGCGTAACGTATCCAATCCTGCAATGAACATGGCGAAAGTATCTGCAAGAATCAGCGGCAGCCTGTGATCCTGAGCGGTGCATTCCTGGATATCACCGAGCGCAAGCAGGTTGAGATACAGCTTCACTGCGCTCATGAACACGACTTACGCGGTGGGTAGACACACTGGACATTTGCCCAGACGGAAGTCCGTTTCGCCTGCGGCAGCATGGTACATTTTGATCTTTGTTCACAAAACATTTGCACAAGGTGCAAATGTTTTGTGAACAAAGATGGTTTCTTCCGCCCTGCCGGAGGCGGAATCTCCGGTCGGGTCAACGACCGCGTAAGTCGTGTCATGAACAGGTGATCCGGGGCAATGGGCGACTCCGGCAGCACAACCGGGAGATGCTGCTGCTCAACCAGATGGCCGATAGGTCGCACACGCGAAACATTCTAATGGTATACTGCTCATGAGAGAATAAACAACGTTTTTGACAGCATCGGAGCAGGAATGATTACATTTGACGATGGCAGTGTCAGGTTTAGTTATCGGGTCGCCGGGATTGCGCTGCACGAGGGGCATGTTTTCATGCAGCGCGGTGGCTGGGATGATATCTTTTTCCTGCCGGGCGGGCGGGCTGAATTGCTGGAGACTGCAACAACTTCTCTCAAGCGTGAGATGTGTGAGGAAATCGATGTAGAAGTCACCGTCGAACGGCTGCTCTGGATCGGCGAGAATTTCTTCTGGCATCGGCACCGCGCCTTCCACGAACTGGGACTCTACTTCCTGATGCAGTTGCCCCCCGACCCACATCTATATGTGAAAGATGACGACATCATCGGCTGGGAGAAGCAGCGCAAGATTCTCTTCCGCTGGCTGCCCCTGGACTCCCTGGCAGATGCACCCCTCTACCCGACCTTCCTGCGGCAGGAACTCCTGAACCTGCCGCAGACGATCAAGCATATCGTGCATACCGACGGCTTCCTCGAACCGGAGCTTATTCAGCATTAGCAGGCAATTCATTGCCCTACCCAACCAACAGGAACAGCGCCTATGACAGCTCCTTCCAAACCCCTGACCGAGCAGCAGCAGGCGATTGTCGATCATAATATCGGGCCGGCGCTGGTGTTTGCCGTTGCCGGTGCCGGGAAGACCACCGCGATGGTGCGGCGGATCGAACGCCTGGCGCGCGAGCAGATTTTTCCGCCTGACCGCATTCTGGCAACCTCGTTTAGCCGGGCCACGGTTCAGGATATTCGTACGGCCCTCAAGCGCTGGCCGCACTGCGCCGATGTGCGCCTGGTGACGCTCCACGCACTGGGCTATCGCGTGATCCGCCGGGCCCGGCAGTGCGGCTATCTTCCCCGTGTCGCGTTCGACAACTCCGACGAGTCCGATCTCTCGCGCAGCATCGTTTACCAGACGCTGGCGCTGGCACGCAGTCGGCGGGTGGCTTACCGCGATGAACTGGAGGGAATGGATGTCGAGGACTTTCTCAATTTTGTGAGTGCATGCAAGGGCAACCTGCGCTACGCCGGCCTGGAGCAGGCCGACCTGCCACCCCTCGGTCAAACCGTGGCAACGCAGGCGCAACCACCCGAAACCCTCGCATGGTACCTCGATCTCTACCGTCTGTTTGAAGAGCTACGCTGTGAACAGGGGCAGATCACCTTTGACGATATGCTGATGACCGGCTGGGAGTTGCTGGTCCGGCATGCCGATCTGCTGGCCGAGTTTCGTCGCCAGGCCGAGTGTGTGCTGGTGGATGAGTTCCAGGATGTGAATCTGGCGCAGGCCGAGATCCTGGATCTGCTGACCGCTCCGCACCGTAACTATATGGCAATTGGCGACGACGACCAGACGATCTATGAGTGGCGCGGCGCGGACCCGCGTTTTATCCTGAACTTTCAGCAGCGCTACGCTGCGCAGGTCTACCTGATCGATGACAACTTCCGCTGCAAGGCTTCGCAGGTGGTGCTGGCAAACCGCGTGATTGAGCACAACCGCAAGCGCCGGCCCAAACGCCTGGGCCTGACGCAGGGTTTCGCCGGTTCTACCCGGGTTGCCTTTGCGGAGAGTCATGCCCATCTGGGGCACGGTCTGGTCCAGGAGATTCAGTCCGAACTTGCGGCGGGTCGTCCGCCGAACGAAGTTGCGGTCCTGGTGCGGATCTATGCGCAGACGCCCTACATCGAACATTTCTTGATCGCCGCTGCGATTCCCTACCGTATCGTCGGCGGCGTGCCCTTCTACCAGCGCGCCGAGATTCTGACGCTACTGAACTATTTGCACCTGGGGCTGATCGAACGCGATCTGCAGGCGGGAGTGGTGCTGTCACCGGAGCAGGTGACAAAGCTGGGGGATGCCTGGCGCAATATCTACAACCAGCCGAAGCGCTACCTCTCCCGCGACTGGAGCGACAAGGTGCGCGAACTGGTGCTCCGGCAACGGCTACCGTTGAGTCAGGCGCTACGGGCTACCAGCGCCGAGCTGACGCAGGTGCGGCGCGCGGAGAAGATTATGCAACTGGCCGACCTCTTCACCTGGCTGGCCGGCGTTGATACAGATCTCCCGGCGAGCCGGGTCTTGCAGGAGTTGGATGCCCGTCTCGGCTACCGCGACTACCTGCGCGAGAGCAGCGGTTTTCCGGAGACGGGCGCGGGCAAGGCGGCCAATGTCACCGCGCTACTGGATTATGCCCGTGATCGCGGCAGCGTTCCCGCCTTTTTGCAACATCTGCAGGACTCTGCGGCGGCAATGGCCGACGATAGCGCGGCGCAGGAAGCGCGCGTGACCATCACGACAATTTTTCGCTCGAAGGGGCTGGAGTGGCCGGTGGTCTTTATTCCGCACTGCAACGAGGGCACTTTCCCCTTTGGCGAGGAGGAACGGATCGAGGAGGAGCGCCGCCTGCTCTACGTGGCAATTACCCGCTCGCAGTTGCATCTGCGGCTCTACTGCCTGAAGCATGTGCCGATCTCGCCCTTTTTGCGTGAGGCCGAGTATCGCCAGACGCTTGACGCGGTCAGTGCCATGCAGTCTTCGCTGGCCCGCGACCCGGCAACCTGGGGCCGCCAGGATGCACTGGTGATGGCGCGCTATCCACCACGCTACCACCTGGAGCGCTACTTTAGCCGCTGGTGGCAGGTATCCCCCGATACACGGGCATGTGCGGCATCCATGATCCGGCAACTGGTTCTCACCCCACAGCAGCAACGTGTGGTCCGATCCGCCGGCACAAACGCCACGCCACCCGACCTGGTCAGCCTCTGGCAATTGCCGGCTCCAGCGGAGCAATCGCAGCCGGCACCGGTCGCTCCCCGGGCTGACAGCGGTAGAAGCGGAATGTTCCAGCGCAATGACCGGGTGCGACATCCGCGCTTTGGTGCGGGAACGGTCAAGGCAGTCGCCGGGCCGCCGGACGATCTGATCGTGACGGTGATATTTGATCGGGGCGGCGAGAAGAAACTGTCGGCGAAGCAGGCCCGCCTGAAGCGGGTGTAAACTGGGGAAACAGGACATGTTTACCGGCATGCACCGATTTGATCGGGATAAGGATGGCATCGGCTGTGAGGCATAGTCCAGCCAATCCTGACTGATTTGTAGTGTGAATAACCACCCGCAGGGAGAGCAAACCTGCGGGTGGTTGTGTGTTGGTGATTATGTTATTGACACGAGTTACGCGGTCGGTTCCAAACCAGGCATCTGTCTGGACAAACGACCAGATTCGCCGCCGGCAGGGCGGAATGGGACTGTCTTTTTCGGGTCAATGACCGCGTAACTCGTGCATTCGGGCGTTCCCTGCAAAGCGCGCCGTTTTGTTGTATAGTGAATCTGAACAGGTTAACCGGCAATGAACAAGGTTTCTTCCATAGCTTCAGGCGCCTGGTGCGCTTTGTGGTGAATAACGCTGGAACAAATAGAACCGTATGCATATAACATTTATATATCCACTCGCGCTGTGGCTGCTCCTGCTGCTCCCGCTGCTCTGGCTGTTTACCCTGGGTACGCGCAGGAATGACTATACCCGGCTGGGGCGGCGGCGCTTCTGGGCGTTGCTAGGATTGCGCAGTCTGGCGCTGGTGGCGCTGGTGCTGGCGCTGGCCGGAGCCCAACTGGTACGCCCGGTCAGCGATCTAACGGTGGTCTTTCTGATCGACGGGAGCGACTCGGTTGCCCCCGCGCAACGTGAACAGGCGCTGACCTATGTCAACGAGGCGGTCAGCGCGGGTGACTCCAACGATCAGGCGGCGGTGGTGGTCTTTGGGCAGAATGCCCTGGTCGAACGCGCGCCCAACGACCTGGTGCCGCTGCGGCGGCTTACTTCGACGCCTATCGCCGGCCGCACCAATATCGAAGAGGCGATCCAGCTTGGTCTGGCGCTCTTTCCGGCGGACGCCCAGAAACGCCTGGTGCTGTTGAGCGACGGCAGCGCCAACGAGGGCCGCGCATTTGAGGCGGCGCGCCTGGCGGCGGTGCGTGGGGTGCCGCTCGATGTGGTTGCCCTGCCCGACGCCTCCGGCCCCGATGTGCTGGTCAGCGCCCTGGATGCGCCCGACATCGCCCGCGAGGGTCAGTCGGTCACACTGGAGGCGCACATCCGCAGCAGTATCGCCACCAGCGGGCAATTGCAGATCCTGGCTGATGGCGAACTGATCGAGACACGCGAAGTGCAGTTGGAACCGGGCCTGACGCGTGTGCCGATCAGCATACCCGGCGGTGAGGCCGGGTTTCGGCGTTTCGAGGTGCGGCTGGAGGCGCAGGGCGATACGCAGTCGCTCAACAACCGCGCTGCCGCGTTCACCGATGTTCAGGGACCGCCCCGCGTCCTGTTGATCGCCGGCGATCCGGATCGGGCTGCCCCGCTCCAGGAAGCGCTGGAGGCGGCCAACGCCCGCGTCGAGGTGCGTTCGCCCGATCAGGTGCCCGCAACCCAGGCCGACCTGCAGCGCTATGCCGCGGTTGTGCTGGTCGATCTGCCGGCGCGCGATGTGCCCCACGGGCTGCAGACGGCGCTGCCGGTGTATGTGCGCGAGCAGGGCGGCAGCCTGGCGATGATCGGCGGGCGTGAGTCCTTTGGCGCGGGTGGCTGGCGGCGCAGTCCGGTTGCCGCGGCGCTGCCGGTGGAGCTTGATCCGAAGGATACTGAGGAGCGCCCCGATGTCGCGCTGACCCTGGTCATTGACCGGAGCGGCAGTATGTCCAGTCCGGGCGGCGGCAGTGGTCGCACCAAACTCGACCTGGCGAAGGAGGCAGTCTACCAGGCCAGTCTGGGGTTGGAACAGAATGACCAGATGGGGGTAGTGGCCTTTGACACGGCCGCATCCTGGATTATGCCGATGCAACCGTTGCCCGATATTGTGGATGTGGAGCAGTCGCTCAGCCAGTTTAACGACGGCGGCGGCACCGATATCCGTAGCGGGATTGAACTTGCGGCCCGGGCGCTGCCCGATATTGACGCTAAAACCAAACATGTCATCCTGCTCACCGATGGCATCGCCGGCAGCAACTATGCCGACCTGATCAATCAGATGCGTGATGCGCAAATTACCATCACGGTGGTTTCAATCGGAGTTGACGCCAACCCGGAACTGCGCCAGATCGCCGAACTGGGGGGTGGGCGCTACTACCGCGTCACGGCGATTGACGATGTGCCGCGTGTCTTCCTGGCCGAAACCGTCACCGTGATTGGCCGCGATATTGTGGAGGAGCAGTTTACGCCGGTTGTGGCGCTGCCCGCGCCGGTGGTGCGGGGGGTGGGTGAACTGCCGCCGCTGTATGGCTACAACGCCACCGAGCCGCGCCAGGCCGCGCGCACCATCCTGGTTTCGCCCGACGGCAAGCCGATCCTGGCGCAGTGGCAGTATGGCCTGGGGCGCAGCATCGCCTGGACCAGCGATTTTAAAGCGCAGTGGGCGCGCGAGTGGGTGGCCTGGTCGGGCTTCCCGCGCTTTGTCGGCGGGCTGCTGGACGCGCTGCTGCCGCCCCGGCAGACCGAAGGACTGGCCCTGGAAGCCCAGGCGCGCGATGGACAGGCTTTCGTTGATGTCACCGTGCGCGATGCGCAGGGCCGCCCGGTTGACGCTGCCGACCTCCAGGGGCGGCTGCTCAACCCGCAGGACCAGGGCATTCCGCTGGCGTTTACGCAGGTGGGAGCCGGCCGCTACCGTGCCACCGCCCCCGCCGACACGCCCGGCGTCTACCTGACCCGGATTGCTGTCCTGGATGGGGACGGTCAGGCGCTGGGCAATCTGAGCGGCGGACTGGTGGTGGCCTATTCGCCCGAATACAGCGCCCGCGAAGACAGCCCGCAGATCCTCGCCGGCCTGACGGAGATCACCGCCGGGCGGGAGTCGCCCGCGCCCGCCGAGGTATTTGCGCCAACCGGACAGGATGTCGGCGAGACGCAGGAGATCGGGCTGCCGCTGCTCTGGCTGGCGCTGCTGATCTGGCCGTTCGATATCGCGCTCCGCCGGCTGTTTCTGCGCCGCAGCGATTTTCAGTCGCTGCCGGCATGGCTGCGGCTACCCCGGCGGCGTCCTCGTCCTCAGGCCGGCGTCACCCCGACAACCATCTCGCGCCTGCAGACGGCCCGCTCGCGTGTGCGCGGCACACAGCAGCGCAGCCGGCATGAGCAGAGCAATCCACCGCGCCCCGCGCCCACCGAGGCGTCTACCACTGCCGACAGCGCAGGCGCACCTGCGACCTCCCGGCAACCCGCGGCGGCCCAATCAGCCCAACCGGCAACATCGCCACAGCCGGAAACAAAACCGGAAACAAAACCGAAACCGCAAAAGAAAACAGTAGCGCAGCCGCGTCCGTCACAGCCAGGCACTGCAGCCCAGTCGGACGATGCGCTGGCCCGGTTGCTGGTTGCCAAGCAGCGCGCGCGGCGGCGGCAGGAGCGGTCGGAGGGAGAGGGGGAGGCGTGAGGCGTGAGACGTGAGGCGTGAGGTGTGAGGCGTGAGACGTGAGACGTGGGCTGTAATGGCTAGTCATCTTTCGGTAGCCATAAGAATCTCTGTTCGTTCTGTAAAAACCTCCCACAGAGGCTGTCAACCCTGTTCATCTCACATACAGCATACAATAAGATCTGCCGATAATGGAATACCCTGAGAGTCAAATAATGTGGTTATGTCCCAGGAAATAACTTACTAAGTGTAACTGGCCGCTTCGCTGCCTCGGGATACCTACTGTGTAACTCCTGTAAATGAATGTACACTCGCTACCTCCTGCGCATGATTTGATCCGATGATCCCACGTCAATACCCCGGCAACTCTCGCGCGGCCATGAAAATATGGTCGGCATTCAGGCAGCAGGCATCCTTCAGAAAGCTACACCCACCGACTGTCGGTGTCTTGCCTGAGCAGGGTGAGCAATCGCTCCCGTAGCTTCCCCAAACGTATGTACTGGTGCTATACTATACCATGGAACAAACGAACGTCCCGAGGTGCAACGCAGGAGCAGATTCATGGCAGAAACCGATCATCTCCTCAAACGCTTGATGGCGCCGGCAGCAGCGGACTTTGCGGCCTGGTTGCTCGGTCAGCCGGTGCGCAGTGTCACCACCCGACCGGGTGCGCGTTCAAACGTTTGAACGGTTGAACGTTCGAACGTTCAACCATTCGAGGAGATAGCGACCATGGCGGAACAGATTATCACCCGAGATTACGGCTTGCCCGAAACGCCGATGATGCGCAAACTGCGCGAACAGGGCCGAGAAGAAGGGCGCGTCGCGGGCCGGGAGGAAGGCCGGGAAGAAGGGCGGGTCGCGGGCCGGGAAGAAGGGCGGGAAGATGGGCGAGAGGCGGAACGTATTGCGTTACTGCTACGGCAGCTTGCCCGGCGATGTGGCCCGCTCAGTGCTGCCACCACGACCCGGGTGCAGCACCTGGACGCAGTCCGCCTGCTGGATCTGGCGGATGCCCTGCTGGATTTCAGCAGTGTGGATGACCTGGAAGCGTGGCTGACAACCCATGGACCGCCTGACCAGGTGCGCGTTCAAACGTTCAAACGTTCAAACGTTTAAACGTTCGAACGTTTAATCATTCAAATAAGCTTGCGCAAAGCCGCAAAGCGTGCCGGGAACCGTAGAACCTTTGCAGCTTTGCGCCTTTGAGCGCGCTAATCCGGCCGCATGTGAAAGGTGTTGACCTTAAAAAATCATGTCCCACGTTTCACGTCCCACGCCTCCCGTCAATACGCCAGCAACTCTCGGGCCGCTTTGAGGATACGTTCGGCATTCGGGCGGTAGGCATCCTCCAGCGGGGGGCTGTAGGGCACGGGCGTATCCGGCGCGGCGACCCGTGTAATCGGCCCGTCGAGATCTTCGAAGGCATGCTCCGCAATCAGCGCGGCAATCTCCCCGCCGATGCCGCCGGTCATGTTAGCCTCGTGGACGATCAACACCTTGCTGGTCTTGCGCACGCTACCCAGAATGGCTTCCCGGTCAAGCGGCTTCAGTGTACGCAGATCCAGCACCTCGATGCTATGCTCCTCCGTTGCCAGCGTCTCGGCGGCGGCCAGTGCTTCGTGGACCATTGCGCCATAGCTGATGATGCTCAACTCCTCGCCGGCGCGGCGTAGCTCGGCCTGCCCCAGCGGCACAATCCCCGCCTCGCCCTCGGGCACCGCTCCCCGCAGCGAGCGGTAGAGATATTTGGTCTCGAAGTAGATGACCGGGTTGGGATCGCGGATGGCGCTGATCAGCAGGCCGCGCGCATCGGCGGGGGTGGCCGGGGCGACGACCTTGAGGCCCGGTGTATGCACAAACCAGGCCTCCGGGTTCTGTGAGTGGAATGGCCCGGCACGCAATCCACCGCCACCTGGAGCGCGGATCACAATCGGCACGGGTGCGCCCCAGCGATAGTGG
Source organism: Chloroflexaceae bacterium (assembly GCA_034437035.1). GTDB lineage: Bacteria > Chloroflexota > Chloroflexia > Chloroflexales > Chloroflexaceae > CAKZQX01. Next base: position 47,999 of record DAOTUI010000283.1, on the reverse strand, counting down.
TTGGTCGCTGCGAAGTTAACGATGGAGTCAAACCCGGTGGCGATAAAGTCGGCAAACTGCATCTCCACCACCGGGCGCAGATCCATAAAAGCCATACCGGAGGCCACGCTTACCATATATGCCTCGGCCATCGGTGTATCGATCACCCGGTCGGGACCAAACTCTTCCAGCAGTCCCTGTGTCACCTTGAATGCTCCCCCGTAGACGCCCACATCCTCGCCCATGACCAGCACGCGCGGGTCACGCTGCATCTCGTAGCGCAGCCCGGCGCGGATCGCCTCCAGGTAGGTCATCTCGCTGCTCATCGGTACACCCCCTCGGTCAGGGTGGCCGGGTCGGGATAGGGCGACGCTTCGGCAAAGGTTTGCGCATCGTCAATTTCGGCCGCAACGCGGGCATTCAGGTCGGCCAGGGCTGCGTCGTCCAGCATGCCATGTTCGCGCAGATGCTGTTCAAAGCGTAACAGCGGGTCGCGCTCGGCCCACGCGTCCAGCAGTTCCTGGGGAACATAGGCCATGTTGTCGTGGATGGCATGCCCACGCATGCGCATCGTCTTGCACTCGATCAGCGTGGGGCCGCCGCCGGAGCGGGCGCGTTCGACCGCCTCTACCGCCGCTGTGTGGACGTCCAGGAAGTTATTGCCGTCAACCACCACGCCCGGCATGCCATAGCCCGCCGCGCGGTCGGCAATATCGGCGATGCGCATCTGCCGAGAGAGCGGAGTGGAGTAGGCATACTGGTTGTTCTCGCAGATAAACACCGCCGGCACCTGAAAAACCGCCGCCCAGTTGAGCGTCTCGTGGCAGAGCCCTTCGCTGCTGCTGCCGTCGCCAAAGAAGGTCATGGCAACCCGGGGCTCGCCCTTGAGCCGGAACGCATGCGCCACGCCGGCAATCACCGGCATTGAGGCGGGCAGCATGCTCACAAAACCAACGATATTCAGGCTGAGATCACCGCAGCCATGCAGGTTGGTATCGCGGCCGCCGCTGACGCCGGTCGCCCGCCCAAAATGCTGGGCCAGCATCCGTCGGGGCGTTATGCCGCGCACCAGGGAGGCTCACAGGTCGCGGTGCATCGGCGCGATCACATCGGCGGGTTGCAACGCCATTGCCGCACCCACACTGATGGCCTCGTGCCCCAGTTGCGAGAAGTATCCGCCGATAATTTTGCCCTGTTCATGGAGTTTCATGACCCGGTCATCGAACGCGTGGGTCAGCCGCATCCAGTAGTGTGCCTGGGTCAACTGGTCTGGGGAAAGATCCATAGCCGTCTCCGTGGGAATGGCGTTCTGTGATTGCGATGGCATGCGGCACTGGTCGGGAGGTTTATCCGGTTCGCAGCATCGCGTCTCGCAGTGTCGCGTCTTTGCGTCATATCCGGCCTATTGTACCATTTTCCGCCGCCAGGTAGGGTTGGGAAAGTTGCCACCAGCGCACAGCATGCTACAATAGGCGTAGTTTACCCACTACCGAATGTAATCTTTCTTACACAACATTATTGCGTCTACCTGGTATACTTGGGTTAACCCCAATACCCTTCAAATAGGCTTACGCAACGTCGCACCGATTGCAAAGATGCATAGACGCGCAGACGCGCAGGATATCCGGTTGATATCAAAACCCCGAAGGCCACAGTGTGGATGGATGCCGGTTCACGGCGTTTCTGCTTGAACGGCGTGTACGGTATACCGTGACCAGTCGAAGGTTGGATCGGTGTCGGTTTTTGAAATACACAGGAGGTCTTAACAGATGTTCGCGTCGCTCAACAAATATTCGGGTTATGCTCCGCTGGTGCTGCGCGTTGCCATTGGCATTATCTTCCTGGCCCATGGTCTGCAGAAGCTTGGCGTGTTTGGCGGGATGAATCTGACCGGTGTTACCGGGTTTTTTGGCGACCAGGGTATACCGCTACCCGGCCTGATGGCGCCGCTGGTGGCGCTGATCGAGGCATTGGGGGGATTGGCCCTGATTCTGGGCTTTGGTACGCGCATCGCGGCGATCTTGCTGGCAATTATCATGATCGTCGCCATCTTTGCGGTCAAGCTGACGCAGGGGTTGATCGGCGGCTTTGAACTGGATCTGGCGCTGCTCGCCGGGTTGGTCGCGCTTATCCTGATGGGCTCGGGCGCGTTGGCTCTGGAGAAGAATGTTTTGAGTCCCAAGTATACATAATGTGACAGGACTTACGCGGTTGAGATCCAAACCGGACGTTTGACCTGATGGAAGCCGGCTTCGCCTGCGGCAGCATGGTACGTCTTTATCTTTTTTCACAAAAATGTTGCACATAGTGCAACATTTTTGTGAAAAAAGATGGGCTTCTTCCGCCCTGCCGGAGGCGAAATTACCTTCCAGGTCAGGGACTGCGTAACTCCTGTAATGTGAGATGGAATCCGTTTACCTGACCGCAGGGAACGCCGGGGCCGCCAACTGCTCCGGTCGTTTTCTGCGGTCTTTATGATTGACACATGATAAATGTAAATTCGGAACCGGCGCTCACGGTGGCAATTATTGCCCGGGACGAGGAACGACACATTGGCGACTGCCTGGCGAGCCTGGTCGATCTGGCCGGTGAGTTGGTCGTGTTGCTTGATGATCGCTCGCGGGATCGCACCGGGGCGATCTGCCGGGAGTACGGTGCGCAGGTGCATGTCGAGCCCTGGCGCGGCTATCCGGCGCAGCGCAACCGGGCGTTGCAGCTCTGTCGGGGCGCGTGGGTGCTTTTTGTCGATGCCGACGAGCGGGTGACGCCGGAACTGCGACAGGAGATTGCTGCGGCGGTGGAAGCGGACGATAACGGGGTGGCGGGCTACTGGATACCTCGACATAATGTTTTCTTTGGGCAGCGGTTGCGCGGTGGCGGCTGGTACCCGGATCATCAGCTTCGGCTGCTGCGGCGCACGCGCGTCCACTACGATGAGCAGCGGCTGGTGCATGAACTGGTGCAGATGCAGGGGACAACGCGTACACTCACGGGGCATCTGCTGCACTACAATATCGAGCGCCTGGGAGAGTTCTGGCAGAAGCAGACCGGGTATGCGCTGGCCGAAGCGCGCACGCTTGCCGGGACGGGGCAGCGCGTGCGTGGGCGTAACTTCCTGGGCGCACCTGCGCGCGAGTTCTGGCGGCGCTATGTCGCGCTTGGCGGCTGGCGCGATGGGCTGCTGGGGCTGTTCCTCTGCGGCTCCATGGCCTGGTTCGAGTTGGTACGCTGCGGGTTTATGCCTAAGAGGTTTGAATTTTGAGTCTTGAGTTCTACGACGAAAGACGAAAGACGAAAGACGAAATATCGGTTTTACGATCAGAAAAGGCCGTCCTTCGTCCTCAGTCCTTCGCCCTCAGTCCTTCGCCTGCCCTCACGCCCGCCCATAGATCGGCACGATAGCCCCGTGAATATCGCGGGCCGCGTCCGAGGCCAGGAATCGGATCACCCCGGCAATCGACTCCGGTGTGACCCAGGTGTCATAATCCGCTTTGGGATTAAACTTGCGATTCGTCGGCGTATCGATCACCGATGGCGCAACTGCATTCACATTCACCCCATGCTGGCGCGTCTCCTCGGCCAGCACCTGCACAAACATATCCAGACTGCTTTTGCTGACGGTATACTCGGCGAGGTTCGGGGTTGGCCGGCTTCCGCTGCGACTGCTGACAAAGACCAGTTTGCCGGTGCCGCGCTCCAGCATGCTGGGCAGCACTGCCCGCGCCACCAGAAACGCAGCCGTAAGATTCAGGTTGAGCATCGCATGCCACGCATCCGGCTCGATACTCTGGACAGGCACGCCACCGCTAAAGCCGCCGGTCACATGCGCTACCACATCAATCGGTCCAAAACGCTTTTTCGTGGTCGAAATCAGCTTTGAGACAGCGGAACGATCCGTCAGATCTGCCGGGATCAGCAGCGTTTTCTGCAGATCCAACCCCAGGTCGGTTGCGGTCTGCTCCAACTGCTCTTGCCGGCGCGCGGTCAGCACCAGATTGCTGCCTTCTTCGACGAAGACCTGCACAACCGCCGGGCCCAATCCGCCGGAGGCACCGTTGACCAGCACCACCCGGCCATTCTGTTCTCTGCTCATAAAACCCTCCTTTTCTGAATTTTGCGGAGATAGCATATCTATCTTACCGCAGAGATGCAAAAATGGTATAATCGCGATCAGACATTCCTACAGTGACACGAGTTGCGCGGTGGATCTGCAAACTGGGCGTTTGAGCACCGTAATGGCCGGCTTCGCCTGCGGCAGCATGGTACTTCTTTTCTTGTTTCACAAAAATTTGCACTTCGTGCAAATTTTTGTGAAACAAGATGGAATCTTCCACCCTGCCGGAGGCGATATCAACTTCCGGGGGAGGGACCGCGTAACTCGTGTACAATGACAGGAGTTACGCAGTCCCTCCCCCAGAGGCGCTATCGGCTTTTATGGGAGTCATCGCGTAATTTGTGACAGTGAGGTTTATCTGGTGCTCCCCCCCGATCTGCAACCCGTGATTGAAGCGATCCACGCCGGGCCGCAACGCCTGGTGCTGGAGGTTGCCGGCGCGGGCAGCCTGGCACCTGGCTGGCTGCACAGCGTTGCCGGTTCTTCGCAGACGATTCTGGAGGCGACTGACCGCTATGCGGCGACCTCGCTGGCGGATTTGCTGGGTACCCCGCCGGAGCAGTTTGTGGCCGTTGAGACGGCAGCAGCCATGGCCCAGCGCGCCTACGAACGCGCGATTGTCTTGCGCGACAGTGTGGTGCCGGTGCTGGGCGTCGCATGTACGGCGACGATTGCGACCAGACGGCAGAAGCGTGGCGAGCACCGCTGTGCCATTGCTGTACGGACGGATGCGGGTGTGGCAACCTATGCGCTGACCCTCACGCGCGGCGAACGCGACCGACTGGGGGAGGAGACGCTGGTGAGCCGGTTGCTGCTGTGGGCGCTTGTCCGGGGTTGTGATCTGGATCTGCCGGTGGCGCTGGATCTGACTGCGGATGAGGCCGTAGCGGAAGCATGGCACCCTGACGCGGTAGCTCGTCTGTTGGCGGGTGAGATCCACAGCCTGCTGATCCACCCCGACGGCCGGCAGGAAGTTGATCCGACGGTCAGCGGTGCATTGCTGTCGGGCTCGTTTAACCCGCTGCATGCCGGGCATATCAACCTGCTCCAGGCGGCGGCGCAAATGCTGCAGATGCCGGGCCTGTTCGAGCTACCCGTCGTCAACGCCGATAAAGGCACGCTGGCAGTGGCGGAGGTAACCCGGCGGCTGCTCCAGTTTCGCGGCAACCATTCCGTGGTGCTCTCCCGCGCGCCCCTCTTTCGCGCCAAGGCCGATCTCTTTCCTGGCAGCGTTTTTGTCGTCGGCTATGATACGGCGATTCGGCTGGTTGCACCGCGCTACTACGGTGGTGAGCGCGAGATGGAGCGTGCGCTGGCCGGTATGCGCGACCGGGGCTGCCGCTTCCTGGTGGCAGGCCGGGTTATTGAAGGGCATTTCCACACGCTGGATGCTGTGCCGGTGCCGCCGACCTTCCGTGATATGTTCATGGCCCTGCCGGAAGATGCTTTCCGGGTGGATCTCTCTTCGACCGAACTACGCGAGCGGGCGAATAGGGAGCGGAGGTAACGCAGCATGTCCACTTCCTTGATTGGATCACAACCGGTTAATACATTTACCGACTACTTCAAACTAAACATTGATATCGAAGATGTTCTGGCGTTTTTTGGGTACACCTTTCAGGCTGCGTATGCCGGCATGCCTCACACAGCGCAGCCGCTGCCCTGGCAGGCCGAGTTGCGCGCCCGGCTGGAAACCAGTCTGCCCTATCTCAGCCTGACTAGCGAAATGGCGCGACGGGAGTTTCTGATCGCGCCCGTGCTGCTCGATCTGGCACGCTATACGCATGTGAAGATCAAGGTCGAGTTTCCGTTGGACGTAACGGATCGCCTGCGCGGAACTCTGGATTACTACCTGCAAGGAGCACAAAATCTACTCGTGATCGAGGCAAAGAATGCCGATCTGCAGAAGGGCTTTACCCAGTTAGCGGTCGAGTTAATCGCGCTGGATCAGTGGCATGCGGCCCAACCCGGTCAACTCTATGGTGCGGTTTCGATTGGCAATGTCTGGCAGTTTGGTATGTTAGATCGGTCAACAAAGCTGGTTACACAAGACCTGAATATCTACCGCGTCCCCGCCGATCTGCCGGATTTGCTGCAGATACTTGTCGGCATACTGGAGGGGCCGGGGATTGATGTGTCGGCGGAACCTGCCGAATAATCCTACTGCCACATTCCATTCAGTTGCTCCGGCGGCATGGGGCGTCCAATCAAATAGCCCTGGATATGCCGGCAACCCGCTTCGCGCAACCATACAAGCTGGGCCTCTTCTTCAACCCCCTCCGCGACCACCATCATCTCCAGGCCCGCGCCGAGCGTCAGGACCGCGCGGAGTACGGCCTCATCCTTGAGATTGTGCCCGATTCCTGCGGCAAAGGCATGCTCCACCTTCAAAATATCAACCGGCAGTTCGCGCAAATGTGACAGCGAGGCATACCCCGTCCCAAAATCATCCAGGGCAATCCGTACTCCCAGCGCCTGCAACTCCGTTAGCACCTGGTAGATCAGCGGCAGGTCATGCAGCGCGGTCTGCTCGGTCAATTCCACCACCAGATACTCCGCCGGAACGCCGGTCGTGGTGAGCAACGTCATGACTCGTTCAACCAGATTGGCCTGCTGGAGCGATGGAGCACTCAGGTTGACCGTCACCGCCAGCGGATATCCGGCGGCATGCCAGGCCGTCGCCTGGGTCAGCGCTGCTTCAAGCACCCAGGCATCCAGTTCCTTGAGTAACCCGGCTTCCTCCGCCATCGGCAAAAAACTGCCGGGTGCGAGCAGCCCCCGCGTTGGATGCGGCCAGCGGACCAGTGCCTCAACCCCGAAGAGTTGCCGGGTTGTCAGATCCAGGATGGGCTGGTAGTAGAGCGTGAGTTTGCCCGCCTGCAAAGTCTGGCGGAGTTCGGCCTCAAACTGCACCTGGTTGATTGACAGCGCACTGCTGATCGGGTCATACACCTCGACCCCCGTGCTAGTGAGTTTGGCCCGGTACATTGCGATATCCGCGCGGGTCAGGAGCGTGCTGAAGGGTTGTCCAATCGTTACGCCGCACGCAATGCCAATGCTTCCGCCCAGATAAATATGATGATCGTGGAGGTAAAAAGGCTGGTGTAGTTGTTCCAGAATGTGGTGTGCCAATACTCTGGCCTGCTCGACATCGGTATCGGTCAGGAGTAGCGCAAATTCATCGCCGCCAATTCGCGCCAGCAATCCTTCACCAGTGAGACTCTGCTGTAGTCGCCGCGTCACCTGGACGAGCAATTCATCGCCGGCGTCATGCCCTAAAGTGTCATTAAATGCCTTGAACCGGTCCAGGTCCAGATAGAGCAGCGCAATACTGTCCAGTTGATAGATCGCCGTCGTCAGGGTAGCTTCACCGACTACGTACAGGCGGCGACGATTTGCCAATCCAGTCAGTGGATCGGTGAAGGCCAGGCGTTCAATCTGTTGCTGGTAGGCTTTGCGCTCGGTGATATTGCGGGTAAAGGCGCAGATGTACGCCTTGCCTTCAAACTCCAGGTAGGTCGATGTCACCTCAACCGGGAAACTGCTGCCGTCTTTGCAATAATGCACACCTTCGAAAATAGTGGAACCATGTTGCCGGATACTGCTCCAGGTGTCGTGCCAGATTGCCGGGGAGAGTTTCGGATTAACATCCATGATCCGCAACGTCAACAGTTCATCGTGGGTATAGCCGAGTGACTGACACAGCGCATGGTTAACATACAGGTAACGACCCGCCTGATCAACAAAAGTAACGCCGTCGAGCGCATGATCGAGCGCAAACTGCGTTAAGCGGAGTTGTTCTTCCATCTGGCGTTGTCGTGTTACATCGCGGAAGATCGAGGCAGCATAGCATGGGTTGCCCTGCGTATCGCGTAATAAGACCATGGATGACTGGGAGCGCCAGCGTGTGCCGTCCAGTCGTTGTGAGCAGAACTCACCCTGCCACTGATTATATTTTCGTAGTGCCGGTACAACTTCCTGCTGAATCCGATGTCGTTCTTCCGGTACGCTAAACTGCGTGCCATCTATCCCCACCAAATGTTCCCGCTCAATGCCGAGTAGTCGTGCGGCGGCGGCATTGGCATAGTGGATGCTGCTGTCGGGATACATCAGAATGACGCCATCCATTGCATGTTCCACCAGATTCTTAAAGAGATTCAGGGTTTCCTCAGTCTGTTTCCGTTCGGTGATATCCTGGACTGCGCCATAGATGCGCATCACGCGGGCCTGCGCTGCATCCCACACTGGATGGGCATGATCGCGCAGCCGGCGGATATTGCCCTGTTTGGTGACAATGCGGAACTCGCTTATATCGGGATAGCCGGCAACTAACCGTTGTTTCCGCTGTTCTGCGATCGCCCGATCCTCGGGATGGATAAGGTTTTCGAGCCTCTCCGCTGTGACGATTTCGTCAACACTGAACCCGGTGATCCGGCTAAATGCCTCTGTCGCCCATTGCTGAGTAAACCTGCCGTCAGCTTCAAGTTGGAAGGCATAGGCATAATCCGAGATTAACTCCGAGATTTCGCGGTAACGTGTTTCGCTCTCGCGCAATGCAGTTGCGGTCTGCTGCTGCGCGGTGATATCGCAAAAGACGGTTGCAAACCGGCCCGGTGCCGGCGAGAAAGCCGTGATCCGAAAGGTCTTCTGCAGCGGGGCAAAGGTTGTCTCGAATGAGTGTGGCTGGCCCGTTGTCACCACCTGGGCATAGATAGCGAGATAGGGCGGTTCATCTATAGCATAGAGTTCGCTTGCGAGCCGCCCAATACTGTCTGAGCGAGAGAGACCGGTTATCGCTTCATATGCCGGGTTAACGTCTATAATTCGGTAGTTAACCGGTGTACCTGATGCATCGGTGACAAGCTCGTGGATAGCAACGCCTTCGGTCATGGCAACATACAGCGAGTGATACAGCGTTTCACGCTGCTCTAACTTCTCAATTCTGGCCTGGAGGCCGGCAATCGTGGCACGATGATCTGACATCGTTAGTTCTCCTCGTGTTTATCATCGTGTCTATCTGGTTGATGTACATGAACTTTATGCGGTTTTGTAAGGTGCAGCGTGGAATGCTGAAATGTACGATATGGCATAACAGCCCAATTCTGGGTAAGGGTAAACCCGCGGCGCAGATAGGAGTTGCTCCAGGTTACTGCGCCGCGTCTCGCTGCATGGCTACCGGACGTTTTACCGTATTGATTGTACAAAATGACCGGTACAACACTACCTGCGCTTAGCGTTGCACAAAGAAGATACCTACCACCTGGCGATTACTCGTCACGCCGCGTCCGACGATGCTCCACTGGCCGGCCGGGTCGGTTGCCAGCGTGCGGAAGCCGATCAGCAGCGCGCCGTCTTCGGCGGCAACCGCGGTGTAGGGCAGTTCGCGCACCGACTGATCCGGCAGGTTGAGCCAGAGACTGATCGTTTCGCCGGGAATATAGCCGCGTGCCTCAAACCCTAACACTGTACCGGGTGCGCTAAACTGCGGGAAGACCCGCCCGTAGGCCACCGGAATCGGGTTGGGACAACCACTGCTGTCGCCTTCAGCCCGGGGCTGGGTCGGTGGGTTGTTGGGCGGCAGTGGTGGCGTCAGTTGGCAGGGCGCCAGGACTGCCCCCAGGCGACCAATCAACACCCGGTTGCCGTGCAGTTCCAGCCGGACCCGCTCAAAATATTGCACAACCCGGAGCGCGCCATCGGGGAAACGTTCGACGGCCTCCTCGCTGATGGGATAGCCCAGGATGTCCAGCCCACCAGTGCGCTCCCAGAAAGCCTTGAACGCGCCCTGAACGCTGTGGCCGGTCTCCGGGAAGTAGCGCCGATTGGCCGTACTGGGGAAGGGGGCAATGGGCGTGATAATGTCCCCACGCAGTTGCAGATACTCACGTCCGAGTAATCCCAGTTCGACGACGGCCTGGTTATTTATCACGCTCAATTCAAAGCGTGCGCGCTCGAAATACTGCACCAGCTTGCCGTCGCTGTTGCGGATGTACTCATCGGTAATGGGGTAGCCAAAAATATCCACACTGCCATTCCGCTCCCAGAACGAGCGAAACGCCCCTCCCAGGTAGTGCCCTGTCTGGGGGAAGTAGAAATAGGTCAGGACATCCTGGGCGCGTGCCGTGGGTGCGGGTGCTCCAACCAGGAGCAGCATCAGGATCAGGATACCGGATACCCAGCGCCATAGTCGTCTGCCGGATCTGTTCATGAGTGTTGATTCTCCATTTGACACGGTATGCACCGTACAAGCGTTTCTGTGTCACCAGTTGGTGATAGCAACCAATACAGGTTATACACATACAGGTTATACACAACCGGGGAACTGGCGCCTCAGATCAGCTTCACCGCGGAATTGCAGCACCGATTGCGTAAATCCTGTATCGTACACGGTATCATACGCAAGAGCGTGATGACTGTCAATGATGCCGGCACTGCTATAATAGGGCGAACGGTGAACTGTAAGTGACACGCGTTACGCGGTGGACGATCAAACTGCGCGTTTCACCAGATAAAAACGTACCATGCTGCCGCAAGCGAAGACCGCGTTCGGGTCTATCACCGGGCGGGAACAGACTGTACCAGGTAAGTCGTATAAGTGACAGGACTTACCTGGTCACTGACCTGAAAGGGAATTTCGCCTCCGGCAGGGTGGAACCGGACATCCTTTTTGGAAAAAAGTGGCTCGGAGCGCCACTTTTTTCCAAGAAGATCGAACAAGTACCATGCTGCCGCAGGCGAGACTGGCTTCCACCTGGTCAAACGTCCGGTTTGAACGCCCACCGCGTAACGCGTGTAAGTGAGAGGATGTTGCATGACCATACCAATTATTCGTGATATTGCCGTGGCACAGGCGGGCATCCTGTGCCGCGTGCCGCTGGACGAAGATGAAGCTGCCGCGCAGACCGTAGCGCAGATTATCCGCGATGTGCGGATTCGCGGTGATACCGCGTTGCGCGAGTGGACCCGCCAGCTCGATGGTGTAACCCTGGAGCGCTTCGCCGTGCCCCACGCGCGGCTGGAAGCGGCGGCGGCAGCACTCGATCCGGCGCTGCTGGAGGCGCTGCACCTGGCTGCCACTGAGTTGGAACGGTTCCATCTGCGGCAGGCGCGCAACACCTGGGTTGATTTCAGCGTCGAAGGAGCACTGGGTCAACTGGTTATACCGCTGGAGCGGGTGGGAATCTATGTGCCGGGAGGCACCGTCCCACTGCCGTCATCGCTGCTGCACGCGGCCATCCCCGCGCGGGTGGCCGGTGTTACGGAGATCATCGCCTGTTCGCCACCGCAACGCGCGACAGGTGAACCGGCTGCGATTGTCATGGCAGCGGCCCATGTTGCCGGTGTTACGCAACTCTTCGCGCTGGGGGGTGCGCAGGCGATTGCCGCACTGGCCCACGGGACGGCCGGCGTGCCCCGGGTGGATAAGATCGCCGGGCCGGGCAACCAGTTTGTAACGCTGGCAAAGAAGGCCGTCTTCGGTACTGTCGGCATCGAAAGCCTGGCCGGTCCCACTGAGACGCTGCTGATTGCCGATGCGCAGGCCAATCCGCGCTATGTAGCGGCGGACATGTTGGCGCAGGCCGAACATGTACTTGCCAGCGCCATCCTCCTGACACCGTCGGCAGAGTTGGCGGAGGCAGTGCAGGCCGAAGCAGAACGCCAACTGGCCCGCCTGCCGGAGAGCAATGCCCGTGCTGCCCGCGAATCCGTTGAGCAGCGTGGTGGTATTGTGCTGGTGCCGGACATGGAGACCGCGTTTGAGCTGGCAAATGCATACGGGCCGGAGCATCTCTGTCTGCTGCTGGCCGATCCATGGGACCAGGTCGGGCGGGTACGCAATGCCGGTGGGGTCTTCCTGGGTGAGCGCTCGTTTGAGGTGCTGGGGGATTATGTGGCCGGGCCGTCGCACATTATGCCCACGGAAGGGACAGCGCGGTATGCCTCGCCGGTAAATGTGGATGACTTTCGGAAAGTTATCTCGCTGGTCGGGCTGAATGAAACCGCGCTCAGGCGCATCGGTCCCGCCGCCGCCCGCCTGGCCGAGGCTGAGGGGTTGTCGGCCCACGCGGCAGCGGTGCGCGCCCGCCTGGAGGATCAGGATCACGCCGGGTAATGGTTGGCGCATGTTATAATACATTTACCGTATGTCATATGCATAACAAGAAGATAAGGGTAGAGGAAGAAGATGGTTGTACAGAACTTCATCGCGCTGCTGTTTAACATTCTCTCGATGCTCATCCTGGGGCGCGTGCTGCTCTCCTGGATCGACCCGACGGGCAATATGCGGATCTCCCAGGTGCTCCGTGAACTGACTGAGCCAATTCTGGGGCCGATTCGCAGTATTATGCCCAATATCGGGATGATTGATATTTCGCCGATTGTGGCGATTCTCCTGCTGAGTATGATCTCGCGGCTACTGCTCCAGGCACTCTAGCGCGAGAACGAAGCGATAAATGCAGAACAGAGCTCCGCCCCATTCTCCATGGCACTACGCCCGGTGCGCTCTGTTCTGTGTTGCTTTGCTTGCTGTTCCTTGTAGTTTCTGCTCTCGACATGATTCTTGCCCTGTTGCGTGTGTCTAACCCACTATGTTTTGTACAGTCAGTGCTTATACGGTATGGAGCAATCAAACATCTGGTTTGATCGCAGCAATTCGTTGCTGCGCCTGCGGCAGCATGGTACGTTTCCGTTCTTTTTTACCCTGCCGGAGGTGAAATAACCCCGTTCACGCAGGTTCGTGTAAATTCCAACTGCGTTAACAGACCATCGGTATAAGAAATATGGCACAAACTTCGACAGTAAAATCAACAAAAAAAACAACCAGGACCGAGTCGAATGTCTTCCTGTTACTGGTTGTCTTCCTGGCAGGCATTGGCACGCTCGGCGTTGAGATGGTGATGCCCCGGCTGCTCGCTCCTTTTTTTGGTACCTCGCAGCCGATTTGGGCGGTGGTTATCGGGATGACGCTGGTCTACCTGGCGATTGGCTATCGGCTGGGTGGGTTGCTGGCCGACCGGAACCCCGATGAGCGGGTGCTCTACCGGCTGATTGCCTGGGCCGGGTTGCTCTGCGGTTTTATCCCTCTGCTGGCCCGGCCCATCTTACGCCTGGCGCAGCAGTCACTCAGCAGCATTGCGGCAGGTGGCTTTATCGCCGCGCTGATTGCCGTGATCTTGCTATTTGCCGCTCCGGTGATCCTGATGGCGATGGTTGGCCCCTTTGCGGTGCGCCTCCAGATCCATCGGATGTCTGAGGGTATTGAAGCGGCGGGTCGCACGGCCGGCTCAATCTCGGCGCTCTCCACGCTGGGCTCAATTGTCGGTACATTTTTGACGGTGCTGGTGCTTATTCCCACGATTGGCACGGAACGCACGGTCTACCTCTTCGCCGGGTTTCTGCTGATCCTGGGGATTATCGGGCTGCGCGATCTGCGTTATGGCCTGATGCTGCTGATTGTGATGGGGCTGGCGGCCTACACGCTTCTGACCACGGAGCAAATCAAGTCGGCTGACTGCTACCGTTGCACGCTGCTCTTCGAGACCGAGTCGCGCTACAACTATATTCAGGTTGCCGAGCAGCGTATCACCTTCAGCGATGGCAGCCTGGACCGGCGGATCAACCTGCTGCTCAACGAGGGCCAGGCGATCCACTCCTCCTACCGCACACGCTACCGGGAGACCGACGATCCGGTTGATCTGCTGACCGGCGGGGGACCGTGGGACTATTTCGTGGTTGCGCCCTATTTCTATCCCCAGCGTGATCCGGGGTCGGTGAGCAGTATGGCGCTGCTTGGCTCGGCGGCGGGTACTATTCCCAAGCAGTTCCTGGCGATCTATGGCGCAGAGTCGCGCGTCGATGGCGTTGAGATTGACCCGCGCATCACGCAACTGGGGCGAGAGTATTTTGACCTGGAGGCGGGAAGTCCGGCCTATCCCAACTATGCTGTGCATACGCAGGATGCGCGCTACTGGTTGGAGACAACCGATCAGACCTACGATCTGATCGGGATGGATGCCTACCATCAGCCCTACATTCCGTTTCACCTGACTACGCTGGAGTTCTTCCGCGAGGTCAAGGCCCATCTCACCCCGGACGGCGTGGCCGTCGTCAATGCCGGGATACCGCCGAGTGGTGATGATCGGCTGGTCAATGCCCTGGGATCGACTATGCTGGCGGTCTTCCCGCAGGTGTTTATGATCGATACGCCCAGCGGCGCAAGCACGATCCTGGTCGGGATGAATCGCCCGGTGGGTGACGGTGTGGCAAACTTTACGGCGAATGCGGCGCAGATTGAGGTGCCCGCGCTACAGGTGGTGATGGATTGGGCGCTCACGCAGGGCAAGGGGCCGGTGCGCGAATTTACGCCGCGCCATGCGCTCTTCCAGCCCTTCACCGATGATCATGCCCCGGTTGAACTGCTGATCGACACGATGATGTTAAGCGAGGCGCAGCAACTGGTACGATGAATGAAATGACGTACGTGGTAGCGGGTCTGCAAGGCGGTTTGTGCTTTCGTCCGGGTGGAAGTGATCAGTGATCTTCTTTCCCGAATTTTTGCGAAAGAAATAAAGTACCATGCTGCCGCAGGCGAAAACCGCATCCTCGTCTGGTATCAGGTTAGGGCAGATCGTATTGCGCAACGTGCGTACATGTACGCTCGCTAATGCTCAATTCTCCTCGATCAGACCATAGCGAAACTCCGGGCCGGTACTCTCCAGGAGCCGCCAGGTACCGGGTGCGCGCACCAGGCAAATAACCCGCACCCGCCCCTGCTTTGCCAGGCGGGTCGCCTCGGTTGTGTCGGCCAGCCAGACACTGCTGACCGAAGTCCGGCGGCGGCGGGTAGGAATGGCGCAGTCCAGCAGCGCCCCGGCGGGTTGGCCCTGTTCATTGTACTGTGGACGCAGATGCAAGACATGCGCGCGTACAACAATGCCATACTTGAGCAGCACCATATCGTCGCGGATCTGTTTGCCCAGTTTCCATGCCGCAGTTGCCAGGTGGGTCAGCAGAATCAGGCCGAGGAGTATCCAGAGCAGTGGCCCCACATGCAGCAGTGCCAGCGCAATCGCCCCAACCAGGCTCCCAATTACCACGGAGTCGATGTAGGTTTTGAGTGGTACCTCGATCAGATATTCACCCAGCAGGTTAATTAGCAGCAGTGGTGGTAGCGGACGCGGCGGTCGTTGCTGCAGGAGTGCAGAATCTACTTGATTGACGATGATCGGCATGGTCGTCCCTCTCCTGGCCGTCACAACTCTACGACATATTGTAGGATGTTTGCGCACAACCTGCAAGGGCGCGTCTGAGTGTGGCAGGCGGAAGGCAGCGGATCAACCAGGTTGTCTTTGAACATGCAAAAAACCTCCTGCATGTTCATCCATTTCGGATCAAATTTGCAGGAGGTTAACCGCGTATCGGTGTCAGCAATTCCGGCCGTTGCACCATGTACTGACGCGTCTGCGCCTAACGCCAATACCTTTCAAATATACTGAGCTTACGAGGTTCCTTACCTGAAAGAGGATACCCCCTCCGGCAGGGTGGAACAAACCATTCTTTTTCACGAAAAGTTGGCTCCTTGAGCCAACTTTTCGTGAAAAAGAACAAAGAAGTACCATGCTGCCGCAGGCGAATCCGGCTTTCATTGGGTCAAACGTCCGGTCTGGATCTCAACCGCGTAACTCGTGTATTTGAAAGGTATTGCGCCTACCGCTGCACCAGTGCGTAGATCAGCAAGACCAGCAGTTGCCAGACTACGGGCATCAACCCGCCCAGGATAAGCTGGCTGCCCTTCCATCCATAGAGCCGGTCCCACAGATTTGCACTGAGCCACCCGGACATGCCGATTGCCACCATCCAGGCCAGGATTGCCAGGGCCGGCCATCCGACCGCCAGCAAGACCAGCCCGGTGATAAGCGGTAACACCCGTGGGAGTTGCGTCGTCGGATAGACGTAGAGCGCGCGATAGCCCTCTTCGCCGCCGCCGGTCGCATCGTCCAGCAGGATGGCGAGCAGGCTGATCAGCGGCCACTCCAACATCCCGATAAACCAGAGCAGCAGCAGGCCGAGAAGCAGCCCGATACCGGGTATGTGACCAGACAACAGCAGGCCATTGGTCAGGAAGATCAACACCGGGAGCAGGGCAACCCAGAACATCGGCATGGCCGCCCGCCGCAGCCAGCCTGTTTCCATCCGGCTTGGGTTGGTTTCGGCACAGACAACATCAACCAGATCCTGGACCGCCGAGCGTGGTTTAAATGTCATCCAGAGCAGCCAGGAGTGGGCTTCTTGCTGCAACACTGGATCGGGCGGACGGACGCCGCGTGACTCGGCCTCCTGTTCGCGCAGATCTTCCAGTTGCGAGACGGCGACCAGCACCTGCTGCATAATGTACTCAAAGTTACTCATAGCCGAAGTGACGAGCAGCCCAGTTTTGAAGCTGCCGTCGTAGATCAGGCTGTTGACCCGGTAACTGGCGGGCAGAATTGCGGTGCGGGTCTGGAGCAGCAGAATCTGGCTCTCCTCGGAAAACTCGGTCGCCTTGATTGCCGCAAACTGTTTCCAGGGAATCATTTTCCAGCGCGTTTGCGTAGGAATCCAGCCGCCGATGACGCGCACCGCCAGCCCTTCGGGGCGGATTTCCACGCGTGGCAGCAGGTTGCGCAACACCGCCAGAACTCCCAGCACAAAGAGCACCATCAGATGGGCCGCAACCAGCAGCCAGAGCGGAGCCGGGAGATTGGGCAGCCCTGCCTGGCCCAGGAGTGGCATTGACCGTTCGGGATAGTAACTTGCCAGATCTGCCAGTGCTGTCGGCGTCAACGCGCCCCGGAAGAAGCCAACATCTCGCAGTGCCGGAATCTCCAGCGCAAGGAATGTGGTCCAGTAACTGATATAGTGCCAGACCATCAGCAGCGCCAGCAGCACCGCGCCCCAGTTAATCAACGTCGTAATCCGTGCGGGATAGATTCCATGCACGGGTTCGCCGCCGGCGCGAGCGGCATCAAGCGCCTCCTCGTTTTCGGTTGTAGTTTCGCCGGGACCACGCCGACTAACGAACGAAGCGGGGCTCAACAGCATGCGAAAAAGGGGTGACTGTGCCTCCTCATTGAAATTGACGGGCTGAACATTGTCTTTTGCCTGCGCCACACTCCGGCTCTCATCAAGTGTGGTCTTCACCAGCTTCTCAAAGTCGCTGATATGTGACGTAACCAGGAAGCCGGGCCGCAACCCCAGCGAGTAGAACAGACTGTAGAAGAGATGCCAGCCGGTAAGCTGTTTGCTGCGCGGCTGCACCAGCAACACAAAGCGTTCATTCGACAGATCACTGGTCACTTTTATCGTATGGAGATCTTCCCAACGGATCGGCAGCCAGTTGCCGCCAAACTCAATCAGCATGCCACGGGAACTGGTGCGCACCACGGGGAAGGCGTTCCGCAGCAGAATCGCCAGCAGCAGTGCCAGGGCCGTCCAGGTGAATGCGGGAAGCAGAGCGATAAACTCATCGAAGCGAGGTTGATCGGCGATAGTGCTGATCCAGCCGACCGTGTTGCGCAGGAATGGTACCCACTCGGCCAGCGCATAATCTACCCCAAAGAGATCCCAGGCTGAGCGGAGGAGCACTGCGCCCAAGTATACGCTGCTCAGTAGTACGATAAGTGTGCAGAAGAGTTCAATCGACCAGGTGAGGAGGCGTGGGTAACGGTGGACAGACTCGGCGGAGACCATAGCCTACACTTTCTAGTCGGCAGACTCTCCCATGCCGACCTGAAGTTGTTCAATACGTAGTTCAGCGGTGTCGAGCAGACGCTGGCATTCGGTGGCCAGTTGCACACCCTGCTCGTAAAGTTGCAGCGACTCCTCCAGGGGCAGCGTTCCGGCCTCCAGCCGGTTGACGAGATCCTGAAGCTGTTGATAGAGCGTTTCGTAGGTTGCAACGGGTGTGTTCTCTGACATAGCGGGTTCCTTGTCGTGATAGAGCGGATGCTACAGGATTAGGCCGACTCTTCTGCCTGTGATTCTACAACATCTGCTACCAGTTTGCCGGACTTCAACGTGATTACGAGAGTCTCACCGGAACCTACCTGGGTGGACTGGGTGACAACGGTACCATTGGTTGCCTGTCGGACAACTGCATATCCCCGTTCCAGGGTTGCCCGAGGACTCAGCGCAGACAGTTGGGCCTGGAGACCCTGCAACTGTGTCTGCCGGAGCGTCAGGCCATACTGCAACTGCGCCTCGGCCCGCCGCAGCAGATCATCGACTTGCTGGCGCGCGTGGGGCAGGCGGATGGCCGGGTTATGCTGCCGCAGCCGGTCGTGGGCCGCGGCCAGTTGCCGGCGGCGCGTGTCAATACTGAGAGCAAATGCGGCATCCAGTTGCCGATGCAGGGCTGCCAGGGAGAGGCGCAGTTCGGTCTGCTCCGGGACGGCCAGTTCCGCTGCGGCTGACGGCGTGGGCGCACGTAGGTCTGCCACATAGTCGGCGATGGTGGTATCGGTTTCGTGCCCAATGCCGGTAATCAGCGGAACCGAACCGGCAAAGATCGCGCGGGCAACTTCTTCTGTGTTAAAGGCCCAGAGGTCTTCAATCGAGCCGCCACCGCGTGCAACAATGATCAGATCAACATCGGTTGCATAGAGTGCCTGCAGCGCGGCGGCAATGCTGCCGGGAGCCTGCTCGCCCTGCACCAGGCAGGGGCTGATCAGCACTTCGACCAGCGGACAACGTCGGGCCAGCACATTGAGCATATCCTGCAGCGCGGCCCCCTTGCCCGATGTCACAATTCCGACCCGGCGCGGCAGCAGCGGCAGCGCACGCTTACGACTGATATCAAACAGCCCCTCGGCGTCCAGGCGCTGCTTGAGTTCCTCGAACTGAGCATGCAGAAAGCCGACCCCGGCGGCGCGCAGGGTATCGACATAGAGTTGCAGTTTCCCGCCCACCTCATAGAAGGAGACACGGCCGTGGGCCAGCACCGCATCGCCGTTGTGGGGCAGTTCACCCAGGCGTAGCGCATAGCTTTTCCACATCACTGCGTTGAGCACTGCATCGCCCTCTTTCAGGCTAAAATAACAGTGCCCCGAGGTGTGGCGTTTAAAGTTGGAGATTTCACCCTCAACCCAGACATCACTCAACACCGGCTCGGCGTCAAGCAACTCCCGGAGGTAGGTATTCATCTCAGTGACGGTGAGAATATACATAGATGTGTGTACCACAGACGACAAATGATAGACGACACGCCTACACCGTCCCACATTTATCATCTGTGGCTACCGGCTAATGCGGGGCAATCACCATCAGCGGCTGGCCATACTCAACCGGCTGCTCACTTTGCACCAGAATCTGTACAACCTTTCCGGTAATTTCCGTCTCAATCTCGTTCATCATCTTCATTGCCTCGACGATGCCCACCGTGTCACCGGCATGCACTTCGTCGCCCTCACTCACAAAAGGTGGATCCTTGGGCGAGGGTGAAGCATAGAAGGTACCAACCATCGGCGACGTAACCATTTCACCTTCAGCGATTTCCGATTCCTCGGAGGCAACTTCGGAGTGGGCCGTCGCATAGGGTGGCGCGGACTGGGCCGGCGGCGGCGCATAGGGCGCGTGGTGCGGTACATGCGGCATACCGGGCGCATGATGCATCGGCGGCACACTCAGTGCCAGCGGAAGTGTAGACATCGGCGCATGCGGCGCATGCGGCGCGGCATTACCGCGTTTCACGTGCAGCTTCGATGTACCGCGCTCGATCAGCAGTTCGGTAATATCGGTCTGCTCAATCATCTGGAGCAGCTCGCGCACGGCTTCGATTCCAAACTCGTCGGTCTGCCCTTCGAGCGTTTCTGGCGTTGCTTCACTCATATCGTAACCATCTTGTTCCTATTGTGAAAGCCACTACTACCACCGCGCGATTGTAGCAGAATAACGGCATCTCCGTCAAACGGAGCGGAATGCCTACCCTCTACGCAGTATAGAATTTTTTCTGTAGGGACGCACTTCTGCGCGTCCGCAGCCGGTCCACTGCCCCACTCTGCTACCCGCTATCAAGTCAGGTGCGCAACCACTTCAACTCCATTCATTGCCATATGATGCAGGAAGAGGACATGGTGCAGATCGCCGGGGTGGGCCTTGATGTCCTGATCGCGCGCCACGCTGACCGGCGTGTCGAAGGTATCTACCGCACCCGCCGGAACAATCACCCGGCGCTGCAGATTGTGCGCATTGGCATAGAGTCGCAGATGCATGGCCGCGCTGTAGACGCAGAGATCGGTACAGTCGCCGACGATCACAAAGGTGCTGAGTTGGGGCCGTTCGCTGATCCAGTTCCCCAGTTCGGTACCGATATCGGCGCTCAACGAGTTTTTGGTGATGGTTGTCATCTCATTAACAAATGGCAGTTCCTGGATCTCGGCAACCGCCTGACTCTCGAATGTCCCGGCGACACAGTGGGCCGGGTAGGCGGCAAACTCAGGCGTATCGGGATCATGACTATCCTGGGCCAGCAGAAATGCGCGCACCCCCAGATCGTGTGCCTGCCGGAACAGCGTGACGACCGGCTCGATCAGCGCGCCCACGCGCTCACCCGCCAGCGGTCCCTCTTTGCAAAACCCATTAATCATATCCACCGAGAAGAGCGCTACCTGCTCCGGCTGCCCGGCGACAACGTCGGCAAACGCAACTTCGGGCAGATTGTCGTACCAGTCACTCAGGTAGGCCAGGAAGGGCCGCGACTGATCAAGCAGATTGATTTTACCAGACATAACACCACACTCCTTTGTGTATTCAGAACACTTCATCCAGAAACACGGACCTTTACCGATATCCGTTACGCAGTGGGCGCGCAACCCGGACGTTTAACTTCGATAGCGGCACACTGTACCTGCGGCAGCATGTCCTGTTCCGTTTACCGTCCCTAGACGGTTGGTGTGAACCTGCGAACCCGGAAGGGGCAAAAAATCTTTCGCCCCCTACCAGGTTCATCATCCATTTTCATCGTCGAGACGATCCTCACGCCAGCGGAACACAAACTGCTTGTCTCCCCGATCACGCTTGAAGCGCCACAACCGCGTTGGCCGTCCGCGTCCCTCACGCACCATGCTCGTCTCTTCCAGGATGCCGGCCTCTTTGATCTTCCGGTAGAAGTTCCCCTTGTCCAGCGACTCGCCCAGGATCTGCTCGTAGATATGCTTCAACTCCAGGATACTGAACACCTCCGGCAGCAGTTGAAATGCCAGTGTAGTATACTCGAGTTTGGAACGCAGGCGCGAGAGGGCATAGTTCAGGATCTCTTCATGATCAAATGCCGGCTTTTCCGGGAGCGCGCGTACCGGGAACCAGCGTACATCGCTGCTCTCGTCACTCACATGCAGCTCCTGCACATCGGCGCGGACAATAGCAATATAGGCGACGCTGATAACCCGCGTGCGCGGATCGCGCTGGGGATTGCCAAACGTGTAGAGTTGCTCCAGGTAGACATTACGCACGCCGGTTTCCTCCTCCAGTTCACGGCGCGCGGCCTGCTCCAGCGATTCATCCATGTTGATAAAGCCGCCGGGCACTGCCCAATAGCCCTCGTAGGGCCAGCGCCGCCGCTGCACCATCAGCACATGCAGTTCGCCGTTGATAACCGTAAAGATCACCACGTCCACCGTAACCGATGGCCGCTCGTAGCGCGAAGCATCGTATGTTTCGGCGGTCTCCTCCATTCCAGGCTCCTTGGTATTTAGTGTTATTTACACACTAAGTATACTCATATGGCGTAGATATGTCAAGCGATTGGCAATTGACAAACGGTATCCGGTAATAGTTGACGCCATCCCCCCAATCTGCTACTCTTGCCGTGCGGTCACGGGCTACGGGCTACGGCCTACCGACTACGGAATTATAAACTATGCGTATCGCAATCACGGGAGCGAACGGACAACTGGGGAGCGCGCTCTGTGCCACGCTGGCCCCGGAACATGATATCGTAACGTTAAACGAGGGTGACTTTGACCTGGGCCGGCCCGATGCCGTTGCTCAGATCGTTGCTACCAATGCTCACCTGGTGCTCCACCCGGCGGCCTACACCAACGTTGATGGATGCGCGCAAGACCCGCTGCCGGCCTACCGCATCAACGGTCTGGGTACCCGGTATGTTGCGCTGGCCTGCCGGCAACTGGATGTGCCCCTGGTCTATATCAGCACCAATGAGGTCTTTCCGGGCACCGCCGACACGCCTTACACCGAGTATGATCCAGTGGGTCCGATCAATCCATATGGTCAATCCAAATGGGTGGGCGAACAGGTTGTGCGCGAGTTGCTGCAGCGCTTCTACATTGTGCGGATCGCCTGGCTCTTTGGAGGCGAACGCAACTTTGTGCGGACTATCCTGCGGCTGGCGGCAAATCCACCTGAGACGGGCCTGCGTATAGTTGCCGATGAGATTGGCAACCCGACCTATGCGCCGGATCTGGCCGAAGCGGTTGCACATCTGATCAATCTGCCCTTCTACGGCACCTACCATTTCACCAACAGCGGATTCTGCTCCCGCTACGCGTTTGCCCAGGAGATTATGCGCCAGGCCGGGTATGACGCGGTACCGCTGACCCCCATCACCCTGGCCGAGTATCAGCGCGCCAGCACACCGCCACCCTACACGGCGCTGGCAAATATTGCCGGGAGTGCCCTGGGTATCACGCTCCGCCCCTGGCAAGAGGCGCTGGCGGCCTATCTGCAGGCGTTGCAGTTACAGGGCTAAGAGAAAATAAAGTTATATCATAGTGGAAGAGCCATTACTTTCTGAACAAGGTGGTACCACACAGCGCGAATATGACCGGGTTATTGCGCGAGTTTTTGAGCTTTTGCGTAAGAATAACCCGGATACTGATCGCTTACCTTTCACCAAGGCGGACATTGTTCGTGCAATTAATGAGCTTGGTTTGGTAATTAACAATGTTCCTGATATTGCATATACGTATCGTACTGGACGTTCTTCATTACCTGCATCCATTCTGGAACATGGGAATTGGGCGATAGATGGAGCCGGTAAAGGTAAATATGTATTCGTTCATCTGCTGCGTTCTCCTTACGTGGACATTCCAACTGATGTAGAGATAACTCGTATTCTCGACTCTACACCACAAATACTTCTAAAATACCAGAGTAAAGATGAACAGGCTGTTCTGGCGCGTGTTCGTTATAATCGCTTGATAGATACATTTACTTCACTAACAACTTACCATCTTCAAGGTCACTTTAGGACAACAGTTCGTGGTGTTGGACAGGTTGAAGTTGATGACTTGTACATTGGTATAGACGCTGACGGACGCGGGTTTATATTGCCAGTAGAAGCAAAATCCGCATCGCCAAAGGACCGTTTAGGCGTTGTTCAGATTACTCAGATGGTCAAGTTCGCGCAACAGAATTTTATTGATCTAACTGTTCGACCCATTGGTATAAAGATTTTGTCTGATGGGTCTTACCTCTTTATGGAATTTAACACTAGCACTGAGTCTAATCTCATAGCAACAAAGCGTTATAAACGTTATGAACTGTATAGGGAGATATGATATTGGCGCGTAAAGCCAGAACTAATCACACCATGCAACAGCTTGAGAATGCATGCGTCCATGACTGGTACCGATTTGTGCTCTCCTATCCTGACCATCTCGTCACCCAGTTGCTTGACCAGTTTGCTATTTGTCCAGGGCAGACGGTGCTCGATCCATTTGCCGGCACCGGAACAACCCTGGTCGAGTGCAAGAAACGGGGAATCTACTCCATCGGCATAGATGCCAATCCAATGACGACCTTTGCCAGTCGGGTCAAAACTACCTGGGATATCGATCTGACGGAGTTTGATCGGCGTCGGCGGGAGTTGCTGCACATGCTGGAGCCGGCACTTGCTGCCATTGGCAAAACATATCCACTTCAACGATCCTTTGATGATCTTCTAGCACCGGGCAACCAGTTCTGTGAACATGCCGGATACGATGAGGCGGAGTTAGCGGCGCTCTTGCCCAAAAACTGGATCAGTCCCGTCCCGTTGCAAAAAATATTGATGGTCAGGCAGGCAGTTGACATGCTGCCAGACGATGCCGTTACTGATCTGTTCCGACTGGCGCTTATGGCTGCGGTGGTCAGTGACGTGTCGAACCTGGGGTTTGGCCCGGAGGTCTATGTTTCAAAAACGCGTGATGATGCTGATGTCTATGGCGCATTTGCCGGCCGCCTGCAGCGTATCGCGCATGATCTGGCGGCCGTGCAGGCGATTGTCAATCCGGGTCGAACGACGGTGTATGCCGGTGATGCGCGGCATCTGGCCGAACTGGTTTCGGAACCGGTTGATGCAGTGA
This sequence comes from Chloroflexaceae bacterium, assembly GCA_034437035.1. Classification (GTDB taxonomy): domain Bacteria; phylum Chloroflexota; class Chloroflexia; order Chloroflexales; family Chloroflexaceae; genus CAKZQX01. Next base: position 23,567 of record DAOTUI010000283.1, on the reverse strand, counting down.
TTACCTCGCCGCCCTATCCGAATGAAAAAGATTATACGCGTACCACTCGTCTGGAACTGGTCCTGATGGGTTTTATTCAGCAGAAACAGGATCTGCGCCGGATAAAAGATGCGATGTTACGTTCGCATACACGTAATATTTTTGTTGCGGACAACGACGCAGCCTATGTGCAGCATATCCCGGAGATTCAGGCAGTGGCCCAGGAGATTGAAGAACAGCGGATCGCGCGGGGTGCAACCTCCGGCTTTGAACGGCTCTACCATCGCGTTGTCACCGAGTATTTCGGCGGAATGTACCGCGTGTTGCGTCAGTTGCAAGCGGTGGTGCGTCCTGGTGGGAAGGTGGCGCTGGTGGTTGGCGATCAGATGAGTTTTTTCCGCGTGCCGGTGCAAACGGCCCGGTTGCTGCGCCTGATCGCCTGCGACACGTTAGCCTACCGCGAACTGGAGACGATCGTCTGGCGCACCCGGCGCGCAACCGCCACAAAAATGGCGGTTGAAGAGCATATCTTAATCCTCGAACGCCAGTGACAGCCCATGATTGATCTTATCATCCCCAACTATAACGGCGCGGCCCTGCTGCCTACCTGCCTGGATGCGCTGCGCGCACAGACGCGGCGCGACTTCGTGGTCACGCTGGTCGATGATGGCAGCCGCGATGACTCGCCGGCGCTGCTGGCGGCGCGCTATCCCGAGGTGCGCGTGCTGCCGCTGCCCCAGAATCGTGGCCTGGCCGCCGCCGTAAATGCCGCACTTGACATAACTAACAACGAGATGGTTGTGCTGCTCAACAACGACACCGAGGCGCACCCGCGCTGGCTGGAGCACCTGGTGGGTACCCTGGAGCGCTACCCGGCCTATGCCTTTGCCGCCGGCAAACTGCTGCTCTTTGACCGCCGCGATCATCTACATTCTGCCGGCGATTTCTACCGGGTGAATGGCGTCCCCGGCAGCCGGGGCGTCTGGGAGCGGGATCATGGGCAGTACGATGCCATAACCGAGGTCTTCGGGCCGTGTGCCGGAGCAGCGGCCTACCACCGGAGTGCCCTCGATGCGCTGGCCCTGGATGGGCGGGTGTTTGACGAGGATCTGGTGATGTACTGCGAGGATGTGGATCTGAATGTACGTGCGCGGCTCCAGGGCATGCGCACAATCTTTGTGCCGACGGCGGTTGTTTACCATCGGCTCAGTGCAACCGGCGGCGGTGCGCTGGCGAGTTACTACTGTGGACGCAACTTCCCCCTGGTATGGGCTAAAAATATGCCGCTGCCCCTGGTCCGGCGCTACTGGCCGCGCCTGCTGGCATCGCAGTTTGGCTTTCTCCTGCACTCCCTCCGGCATATGCGCGAACCGGCCGCACGCGCGCGCCTGCGTGGTCAGGTCGCGGCTCTGCGGGCGCTGCCCCGATTTGTGCGCAAACGGCGGCGGTCAGTTGCGCATGCGTCGCTCTACACTGAAGATTGAAATGCGGGATGTGGAGTGCGCAAGCCTGGCTTGCGCCTGTACCACCGTCGGTCGACACATGGCTCCCGCACGCCAAAAGATGTGAACGCAGAATATTTGTGCTGCAACGTACAGGCAATCTTTGTGAGTTACGTAACTAGCCTGTAACTGACTTCTCTATGCTTAAAATCATAGTTTCCATCGGGTAATTAGTATAACTATGTCAGCCGTTGACGGCGCAGACTAATGTCATCTACCAATGCAAAGATCAGTTTGGCGATATTTGCATAGATACAAATGCCTGTTCAAGGAAAATAGCTGTTTTGTCTACCTGTTGCATTCCTGCGTTACTGAAGTGTAGTTGTGTAGTTGAATGATGCGAAACAACCTGCGGGCCGCATACAATATGCGGATTTGAATAACGTCGGTTCGTGCCTGTCGGACAATGACAGGCCGAGAAGGATGAGATGGTTATGGATATTATCGTTGCCAGTAGTAATGTGTTCCACCGGGAGTTATCTTCTTTTATCCTGAGTGAGGCCGGGTACACTGTGCATGAGTGCAGCGACGGGGACGGGTTTCTGCGCTGTGTCACCCGGGTGCAGCCGGACATGGTGCTGCTTGATGCTCGCATCTCCGGGGCCAACAGTCTTGATCTGGCCCGCGAAGTACGCCGGCAGAGTCATGTGCCGATTATGTTTCTAACCAATGGGGTCTACTCTGTTCCGTTACCGTCGCTACGGGCCTGCGCTGATGATCACGTAGTCTGGCCCTACGAACCGGAAAACCTGTTAGCCCAGGTGCATGCACTGCTCTACCGTTCCGGGGAAGTTACACCGGCTCCCTCGAAAGTAGCGCATTAGGTCTGGGTACCTGCGCGCCATCCCTGTTCCTCTCTACTCGCGTTCAGATATGTGCCCCCGGCCCGCAGTGCAGGTGAAGCGGATCTTTGCACCAGATCACTGTTCTGTTCGACCAGGTGTCCCCAATCAGTCGCACCTCGCGCCGATTAAACCTGAGAAGTGGAGGAGATTACCTGGAAGGACCACGGAGACGAACCTGGACGAAGCTACTGCCCCATCCATGTCATCCGGTTTTTGCATTGACCTGCACTCTAGCGGTGGCTATAATATAGCCATTGCCTATGCGACAGCGTGAAACGACAACCGAGCAGAGTATCCGCTCCTGGCTATGGAGTTGCGCGGCTTCCGAACGCGAGACATTTGCGCGTCTGTGGGGTCTGCCTCTGCCTGACGCGGACCGGGAGAGTGCTGCCGATGATCTCGTCGCTGCTGCGCTGACTCCCGCCATGGTCGCGCACATGCTGGCAACTCTGACTCCCCCGGAGCGGGCCGCGCTTGATCGTGTGCTGGCCGAGGGGGGGACGCTTCCTGCCGCCATACTCGAGCGCGAATATGGCGCTGTCCGGTTACCTGCTGAGTATGCCAATCCGCGCACGTTCCTGCTGAACCTGCCTGAACCACCCACCACCACCGAACGCCTCTTCATCCTGGGGTTGATCCTGCCGTCTCAACAGGGGCGGATGCGGGTCTACACTATCCCGGTTGATCTGCGCCCGTTGTTGCCCACCGTACCGCCGCCTGATCGGACGCTGCATCTGTCTCCCGCATCCGATCCCCCCATTGTTATCCCGGCGGACCTTGCAGCACTCGAACAGAATATATTGACGATCCTGGTGCTGGCACAGGCCGGTGATCTGATCGTCGTGCCGGGACGCGGGATTAACAAGGCCAGTCTGCTTCGGCTGGCAAAGCGCTGGGGGATGAGTAAGGATGATCTGCGCGGCATCACCTATGAGCAGCACTGGCGCTATGTGCATTTTCTCCGGCTGTTGCTGCAGGGAGCGGGCCTGCTGCGGATCACGGCAGAGCAGGAGTTACGCCCGACATCACTGGTAACTGACTGGCTGCAGGCCTCGCAACTGGAACGCCGGCGCCGGCTGCTGGAGGGCTGGGTGCAGAGTGAGTGGGATGAACTCAAGCGGTTCCTGGGCATTGAAATCAAGGGGTATGCCTTTGAGCGTGACCTGACCGCGACCCATCGCGCAATCACTGATATCCTGGCCCGTGTGCCGCCCAATACCTGGATTACATGGGAAGCGCTTCTGGACGAGGTGCTGCGGGTGATGCCCGACTTTGCCCGTCCCAGTGGTGTGTATGATACCTGGCGGCTGGTGGATTATCGAGGACAGTCCCTGGATGGGTTTGAACACTGGCGCGATGTTGAGGGTGAACTGCTCAAGGCCACGATTGGCGGGAGCCTGCGCTGGCTGGGTTTGATCGACTATGGCGGCGTCCCGCAGGCCGAAAATGCGGAATATAGCGAGCCGGTAGCCTTTCGGCTGACGGCCCTGGGTGCGGCACTGCTGAATGTCGGTCCCGCCCCGTCCGAGCCGGATTATGAACCGCTGGTGGTGCAGGCAACCTACGATATTATTGTCCCGCCGCGTGCTGCGCCGTTTGACCGCTTTCAGGTGGAGCGGGTGGCAAAGTGGGTTTCGGGAACCGACTCTGATGAGGCGGCGGTCTACAGGTTGACCAAAGCGAGTGTGCAGCAGGCGGTTGCGCAGGGCATTGATAGCGATGCGATCATCCGCCGGCTGGAGCAGGCCACGGCGGTGGAGCTTCCGCAGAATGTCGTCTACAGCCTGCGCGAGTGGTCGGAGCAGCATGGACAACTGACTCTCAGCCAGGCGGCGCTGCTGCGTGCCGATGATCCGCTGCTGCTCGAGCAGGTCCGGCGTGATCGACGGCTGCGCATGCCGCCGGTTGAGGAACTGGATACGCAGACCTGGCTGCTGGACGAGAACGACGCTGTAGCGCTGGCGGAAGCGTTGCGCAAGGCGGGCTATGGGCTGGCGGGTGCAGTGAATCCGGCGACCGGCCCGGCCCTCAAGGAACGTGACCTGACGGTCCTGGCGGTAGCGTTGAAGTTTTATATCCGCGCCTGTGCCGAACTGCAGATCGACCATGATGCCAGTGCGGCAATGTTGCGACGCTTTGAGCGTCTGCTCAATGAGCGCCGGCGGACAACCGCCGATCAGTTGGTGTCCGCGGCGCTGACGGCCCTGCATGAAGCACTTAAGCGGCGGAGATGAGCGAAAAATGACAAAAATGTATATGATCCTGTGTCAAAGCTATGCGTGAGCGCGTTTACAGAACTGAGGCGCTGATCCTGCGTCGGCAAGATTTTAGCGAAGCGGATCGGTTGCTGCTGCTGGCTTCCCCGGCCGGCAAACGGCGGGTGGTTGCGAAAGGTGCGCGTAAAACCAGTAGTCGCCTTGCTGGTCATATTGAGCTTTTTACCCATGCCAATATGCTACTGGCGATTGGGCGAAATCTGGATATTATAACGCAGAGCCAGGTGTTGCATAGCTTTCCCACACTTCGCACCGATCTATTCCGTCTGAGCCTGGCCTACTACGCGGCGGAATTATATGATAAGTTTATCCAGGAAGAGGAAGAAAACCGCGCCCTATTCCGGCTGCTGGTGCAAACATTTACGGCTCTAGATACAACAGTGAACCCGGACCTGGTTCTCCGCGCGTATGAACTACGGCTCCTGCACAACACCGGTTATCGTCCTCATCTACATCGCTGTACCGTCTGTCAGGAGGTGCTGACCGAGCAGGCTGATCATTTTAGCCCGGCGCTGGGCGGGGTGCTCTGCCCCCGTGATGTGGTGGCTGACCGTACGGCCCTGCCAATGAGCCTGAACGCGTTCAAGTTGCTGCGCTATCTGCAGTCGCAGCCACTCGCTGCCGTCGAGCAGTTGCAACTCTCGGCGGCCGTGCGTACCGAGGTTGAACAGATGTTACGGACCTATCTGCGCCGTCTGCTCGAGCGTGAGTTAAAATCGGTGGCTTTTCTCGACTATATCCGACACGAAGCGGAACCATGAACCTGAAATATGACGCGTCTACCGTGAAATGGCAAGCGTAAGGAGTTACGTCATGGCTTACATCGACGAACTGCTCGGGCGCGGTGAACAAATCCTGTCTGTGGCGCGGCAGCATGTGTTTGTCCTGATCGGCCATGTTCTGATGGAGTCGGTTGTAATTGGTCTGCTGATTGCCGCAGCCGTTGTGTCCAATCGCGCCTTCAGACCGGGGCCGATTGTGGCAAATATGCCTGCCAGCACCTTTGTGCCGCTGGCCTGTGCCATTCTGAGCCTGTTTGTGTTGATCAGCGGCCTGCTGGATTTTCTGCGCTGGAATACCGAGCAGTATGTCGTGACCGATCGGCGGGTGATCCAGGTACGCGGCATTCTGAGCAAGCGGGTCATCGACTCGTCGTTAAGCAAGATTAACGATATTCAGCTCAAGCAGAGTCTGGTCGGGCGCATGTTTAATTTTGGAACTGTGGAGATCCTGACCGCCTCCGAAGAATCGGCCAATGTGATGGATCGTATCGCCGACCCACTGACATTTAAGCGGGTTATGCTGGAAGCCAAATATAATCACGAGCGCGGCTATCGCTATGGCGAACCGCGTGGTGGCACGTTCTCCCCCGATCAGCTTGCCCATGGTCAGGGGGATATTCAGCATACGCTGGCAGAACTGGCCGCCTTGCGTGACCGGGGCATTCTCTCCAGCGATGAGTTCGAGGCGAAGAAACGTGAGTTGTTGAACCGGATTTAGTAATAACTAACGGTTAGGGGTCAGGGGTTAACGGTTAGGGGTTAACGGTTACAGGCTAATGCAAATTGTAGTTGTCTCCCCGCTGATCGGTGACTCCATAATTTTTAACCCCTAACTCCTAACCGTTAACCCCTGATTATATGATTGAACAGATCGAAACTGCACGTACTATCATTGCTGACCGGACCGGCATTACGCCGCGCGTCGGGTTGATCCTGGGATCGGGCCTGGGCACACTGGCGGATGAGCTGTCGCAGGCATCCGTAGTACACTATGGCGACATCCCCGGTTTTGCCGTGCCTACCATCGCCGGTCATCGCGGGGAACTGGCGCTGGGGATGCTGGGTGGGCAGCCGGTGGCCGTATTGCGGGGCCGCTTTCACTTCTATGAGGGCTACAGCATGCAGCAGATTACCTTCCCGGTGCGGGTGCTGCGTGCGCTGGGCTGCGATACACTGATTGTCACCAATGCGGCGGGTGGTCTGCGTGACGACTGGCAGGCGGGCGATATTATGCGTATCGTTGATCAGATCTTCCTGCCGGGAATGGCTGGATTTCACCCGTTGCGCGGCGAGCATGACGAGCGGTTGGGGCCGCGTTTCCCGGCAATGCTGGGCGCGTTTATGAATGATCTGGTGCCGCCGGCCCGTGCGGTCGCTACAGCTCAAGGGTTGACGCTACGCGAGGGTGTGTACCTCATGTTGAGCGGGCCGCACTTCGAGAGTGCTGCCGAGATGCGCATGCTGCGCGCATGGGGCGCTGATGCGGTGGGCATGTCTACCGCGCCGGAGGTGCTGGTCGCGCGCCAGGCCGGGATGCGCATTCTGGGCTTCTCGCTGATTTCCAACCTGGCCTTGCCGGATGCGCCCCCCGCCAACCATGAAGAGGTGCTGGAAGCGGGCCGGCAGGCGAAGCCGAAGTTCGCCGCGCTGATCCGGGGCATCCTTGAGCGGATGTAAATCCCGTGGGGGCAGGTAGGGACACAAAAATCGGCCCTACCTGCCCGGACGCGTATGTGCAAGAACTGTTGCCAGGCGGCGTACGCCTTCTTCCAGGTCGTCGGGAGAGAGCAGGCTAAATGCCAGGCGGAGGTGGGTTTCGCCGCCACCCCCCGTGTAGCAGTACACACCGGGCAGGTAGGCCACACCGGCAGCCTCGGCCTGCGGCAGTAGCGCGGCGCTGTGAATTGCCGGGGGCAGCCGCAGCCAGACAAAAAAGCCGCCCAACGGCGGAATCCAGGTACAGGTGTCCGGCAGGTAACGGGCCAGCGCTCCCAGCAGGAGATCACGGCGCCGGCGGTAGTTGTTGCGCAGGGTCGCAATATGTGGTTCGAGCAGGCCCTCGGCGAGAAATGCCGCTACCACATGCGCTGTAAAATGATTAATTCCGCCGCCGCTGTCCAGCAGCCCGCTGCCGGCACACCCATGTATGATTTCAGGTGCCGCCAGCATCCAGCCCAGCCGCAGACCGGGAGCCAGCACCTTGGAGAAGGAACCCAGACGAATCACCGGCCCGGCGGGAGTAAGATTGTACAACGATGTGGGTGGTGGGGCATCAAACCAGAGTTCGCGGTAGGCGTCGTCCTCCAACACCGTCAGGCCGGTATGTTGCGCGAATGAGACTAATGCGCTGCGTCGTTCGGAAACCAGGCTGATGCCCGTGGGGTTGTTAAATGTGGGGACGGTGTAGAGCAGCCGGGGTTGCCGTCCCTGTAACGTGAGCGTTTTATGCAATGTCTCCAGCAGATCCAGGCGTATCCCCTGCTCATCACAGGGTACGGGAGCCAGGGTCAGCCCATGGTCGCGGAAGATACGCGGTGCCAGATGGTAGCTTGGCGACTCGATCAGGACAACATCGCCGGGGCGTGTCAGCAGGGTGCAGAGCATGTCGAGCGCCTGCGAGATGCCTCCCGTGATACAGAGATGTTCCGGGAGCGGGGTGATGCCTTCCATCTGCTCAAAGCGGGTACAGAGTTGGGTAATCAGCCGGCCGGGCCCCTGTCCAGCGCCATAGGCCAATGCGGCGCTGTCATGTTGCAGGGCCGGCGTTACCGCCTGCGCCAGGGCCGCACCCGGCAGTAGCGCCAGGTCAGGATGGCCCCAGCCCAACTCGATAATGCCCGGTCGGAAAGTAAGCTGGATATCTGGGAGCAGTGTCATTGTTTATCTCGAAACCAACCGCACATTCTGCGTGTTTGAATGGTGATCGGTTGTAGTAGAAGTTTTCGGCTGAACCGGCATCGTGTGCCGTCTATGGTATTATACAAAAGAAAGGCGCGATTGCTTTTGTCCCCTTGATGAAACTGGTGATCTGACTATGCATGCCCATCGCTCACTCATTCTGATCCTGCTGATTGCTCTGCTGCTGACTGCATGCAGCTTTTCGGTTCCGTCGATTGTAGTACGGGCCACGCCGACACCCCAGCCGACGCCAACACTCCGCCCAACCGCCAGCCCGACAGTCACGCCAAGCCCGACAGTCACGCCGAGCCCAACGATTACACCCAGCCCAACGGTCACACCGAGCCCGACGGCAACCCTGGTTCCGTTGCACCCGACCCCGACTCTGCTACCGCTCACGAGCGAACAGCGCGCTGATCTGTTTGACCAACTCTGGACACTCGTACGCGATAACTATGTCTATGCCGATTATGGCGGCGTAGACTGGGAGGGTGTACGGGCCGAGTTTGCGCCGCGTGTTGCCGCCGCAGGGACAGAGGCGGAATTCTATGGGCTGCTGCGCGAAATGATCGAGCGCCTGGGTGATGATCATTCCCGGTTTGAGTCGCCGCAGGACGTAGCGGCGGAAACGGCCCGGTTTAATGGTGATCTCAACTATGGCGGTATCGGCGCACTGGTGCGAACGGTTGATGCGGGTGGCCTGATAGTTCAGGTTGCCGCAGATGGGCCGGCAGCACTGGCGGGGCTGCAACCGCGTGATCTGATTCTGGCCGTTGAAGGTATTCCCTTTGTCGATACGGAAGCCTTTGGTCCCCACGGCCCGATCAGCGCTGTCCGGGGAACACCGGGAACCACAGTGGTCTTGACGGTGCAGTCGCCAGGTAGTATACCGCGCACCGTACCAGTCATGCGGCGTGCCATTCAGACTGATGCATTTCTTGAAGTTGAAATGCAGATCTTGCCGGGAACGCGGGTTGGTCTGCTGCGACTGGATACCTTCAACGCCGAAAATCTGGTCCAGCGGGTGCGTACCCGTCTGGAGCAGTTGGTGGCCGAGACGCCGCTCGATGGGTTGATCATTGATGTCCGTGCCAACAGCGGTGGGCGGGTTGATATGCTGCTGAATATCCTGGCGCTCTTCAACAATGGCGGGTTGATTGGCAGCCAGAGCGGGCAAAACTTCAGTGCTGATCTTGGCATCCCCACCGGTGCAGAACTGCCGCGACTGGTTGGGGTGCCCATCGTAGTCATCACTGGTCCCGAAACCGTGAGCGCTGCCGAGATGTTTGCCGCCGGCATGCAGGTGACGGGCCGGGCACGGATTGTGGGTATGCCCAGTGCCGGCAACACCGAGAACCTGCGCGGGCGGGATCTGTTCGATGGCTCGCGGCTCTGGCTGGCGGAGTTGACGTATCAGTTGCCCGATGGTCGCCTGATCGAGGGCAGCGGAGTGCAGCCGGATCGGGTTGTGGATGTCGACTGGTGGGAGTTTGATCCGGTAGACGACCCACAGATCCAGGTAGCCCTGGAAGAAGTACGCCGCATGCGCGGAACCGGCAATCAGACAGCATCCGAGTAGCAGGCGTGGAGGGCGGCAGCATAGCTGCCGCCCAAAGCTCAGGATGGGCGGCAGCCATGCTGCCGCCCATCCCCATCAACTTATCAACCTGGCGGTGCAAGATTAACCTTCCGACTGATCAGACTGCGCCGGATCAATCCCCATTGCCCGCAGTTGCGCCTGTAGCCGTGCAAGCTCCTGTTCCGCCTGTTCCGCCCGCCGGCGCTCCTGCTCGGCCCGCCGGCGCTCCTGCTCGGCCCGCTGGTGTTCCTGTTCGGCCCGCTGGTGTTCCTGTTCGGCCCGCCGGCGCTCCTGTTCATCACCGCGCAACACCAGTGTTCCCTCGGGGGTGATGAAGCGCAGCACCTGCTCGTGAATGCCCAGGTAGAGCCCCAACTGCTGACTCCATAACCAGCCCTGTTCCGTCGGGGTAATGTCGTGATACGCGCCATTTACCAGGTACAACCCCTTGAATTCCAGGGTATTTGGATGAAACCAGAAATATTCCGGCGTGCGAAAGGTATCCTGGTAGATCTGCCGTTTCAACCCACGATCAACTGCGGCGGTTTCTTTGGAGAGGACTTCGATGATGAAATTAGGGTATTTGCCGTCTTCCTGCCAGACGACCCAACTACGGCGGTCATAGCGCGCGGCTCCCAGGACGACGAAAAAGTCGGGGCCACGGAAATCTTCCGACTTGCGCTGGTTCGGACTAAAGTAGATCGTCAGATTGCCCGATACATAAAAATCCTGGCGGTCATGCCAGTATGCTTCTAACGCGTTGATCAACAGTTCCATCTGGCGACGATGCAGGTCACTTTCCATAGGTGGTTCATTGCTCCAGAGATTGCCCGGTGGGAAAATAACGTCTTCGGTTGTCGTCTGCTCGTCAAGTGTTGCTTCTGCAGTTGTCGTCTGCTCGTCAACAGTTTCTTCAAATGTAGGATGTGACATAAAATAGCCCTCCTCCCTTCTCGTCCGGAAATTGGTTCATCTTCATGGTACCCCGGAATCTCACCCCAGGTTGTATGGACAATTCTTGATGACCAGCACCGGGATGGGGCAGAGATCCAGCAGGTCGCCGGTAATATCCTCCAGCAGAATGCGGTCGAGGGCGCTCTCAACCCGGTGTGCGCCAATAACCAGCAGTTCATAGCGTTCGCTGTGAATCTCGGCCAGGATCTCGTCGAGGACCGGACCGGTACGCACCTGCACCTCGGTTGTCACGCACCGGCTTTGCAGCATAGCGGTGGTTTTGCGTAACATGCGGCTTTCGGGTGCGTCACGCTCCAGAAACTCGGTGATCGCATCCTGCGGATCGGAAAACCCTTCAAAGAAGAGGGACTGCTGCGAGTAGACATACAAAACGGTTACGGTTGCGCCAAGCAGCGTCGCTAGCCGCGCCGTTGTCCTCACCTTGTCCAGGGTATGCTCATTGCCGCCACTGGCAAGCAGAATATGCCGGATTGGTCGCGCCAGGCCATGCACCCGCAGCACCGAAGGTTCGAGGCGCTGGGCAATGGTTTTGCTATGCACGCCGGGCAACCGGCGTGTCAGCGCCTGGTGAAACCGGCCCAAAATGACCATGTCATAGTTTTGAACCTCGGCGGCGGCCAGAATTGCCATCTGCGCATTGCCCGGCAGGGCGCGAAACATAACCGGAACATGGGCAGGGATGGAAAGTTGCCGGGCCGCCTGCTGGAGCAACGGATAACAACTGTCGCCGCCACCGGTTACCAGAGTCAGCGCTGTGGCTCCCTGGGCCACCAGGGGCGTACTAAACTGCAGCACCAGATCGCGCCAGGGAGCCGGGCCGCCATAGAGTAAGATGTTCATCAATTTACCAGGAGTAAAATAACAGGAATAATGAGCATAATTCCAAGAAACAGTGCCAGTGTCCGGTTGTTCCTGGTAATAAGTGCCTGGAGACGCAGGATTGCTCGCTCAAAGGGACGATAGCACAGGAACAACACGATCAGGGAGAGCAACGTCACACTGAGCATCTCTACCAGGACAATCGTAAATGCGGCAGGTCCACCGACAATCAGGGCCGCGATCAGGGTATCGATAAAGGTTGTGATGTTGGCCCCCATGATGTAGGGCAGTATATTCTCACGCCGTACAAAGCCCTTTGCCGATAGCGGCACCAGCACCCCCAGCGAAACCGAAACCGAGAGAGTTACGCCGGTTACGGCGGCACCCAACACAAACATCGCCGCGGGACGGTAGATCAGTCGCCCGATGCGCCGGAAGGCGCTATTTTCCGCATTCATCTCGGGCAGCGCCCGGTCGAGCAGGCTAAAGGCCAGCAGGAGCGCCCCAATTCCACAGAAGAAGAGCGCCCAACCGGGTAGGAGCCGGGCCGCACTGTCCACAATGGGCGCAATAATCATGTCAATCACTGATGCCAGGGGCGTCGTCGCGTGCATCTGAAAGTCCCCCAGCATGTTTGCGGTCAACGCATAATAGCCGAGCAGCAGTGCCGGGAGATAGATCGCGGCGGTTGTCAGTAGCGCCAGCACGCCTGTGGCAATACTGGCAGTCCGCTGGTGCCCGCGCAGGTAGTAAATGAACCCGACGAACAGCACGATAAATGAAGCACCCAGGCGTGATCCGGTAATCATCGCAAATGTTTGCAGATCCGAGAGTGTCCCGGATGCAAAGAAGGAGACTGCCACCGCCGCCACGGGTGAGCCACTCAGGAAGAGGTAGGCCAGCAACCAGCCAAACCCGAGTGCATTGGTAAAGGACGAGATATTCAGGAAGCGGATAATGCTGCCACCATATACCCCTGCTCCCTGTTTAAGCAACTGGAGCGCCAGAATAAACACCGTCAGACCCAGCAACAGGTAGGCGAGTTTGCGTACCCAGATCACCAGTGCGGGACGGGTGGGCTCAACCGGCTGCGGTGTTGTAACTTCAGATGCTTCTGTGGGTAATACTGGTGACATACCAACCGGCTCCGTTTCGGACGAAGCCCACCGTTCAGGGGTCATGGAATTCATGCGTACCTCCTCCTTGAGGTCCAGTAGCTCATTCAGGCTGACTTCTTCATTTGCTACAAACATGAAACGAACGTCTATTTCTTATATTGTGTACTCATCAATTATACTGCCGGCAGCGCGCTTGTCCAGTTGCTGTGTTAAATCTTTCACACGAGTTACGCGGTGCAGCCTATTTTGGTCTGTTGACTACCCCCAAAGCCGGATTCGCCTGCGGCAGCATGGTACGCTTTTTTCTTTTTCACAAAAAAATTCACATTGTGAATTTTTTTGTGAAAAAGATCTGGTCTCTTCCGCCCAGCCGGAGACTGACATATCTTCCGAGTCAGTGATCGCGTAAGTCCTGTCATTTATACGAGTTGCGCGGTTGCTCTGCAAACCGGATGTTTCACCCGATGGAAGCCGGATTCGCCTGCGGCAGCATGGTACCTTTTTCTTTTCACAGAACATTTGCATTTTGTGAAAATGTTTTGTGAAAAGATGGTCGAATTTCTATCTTTTTGGAAAAACGTTGCTCGAAGAGCAACGTTTTTCCAAGAAGGATGTCTGGTACCGCCCTGCCGGAGGCGAATCGGGCCGTTTATCCAGGCAGACGCCGGGTTTGGAACCGACCGCGTAAGTCCTGTGATTCACCTGATCTTCGACGACATCAGATTGGAATTGTTGTGCGAAAGCTGTGCGTCCAGGGCATTCATACGATAGCGGGACATACACAACGTCGCGTTTGCCTGTCCAGGGTGAATACGCCGGGCATGCTATACTGGTGCATAGCAAAGTGATGCGGGAAAGGAAACGGAACATGCAGATCAATCAGGTCGGTATGACGCGGGCGCACTACACGCCGGGCAGTGCCGGCCGCATTCGGATGGTTGTGTTGCATGCGACTGCCGGTCGCTTCCCCAGCGATTATAACTGGCTGCGCAATGGTGGTGGTGATATTCCCAGAACCTGGGTCTCGATCCACTACTACATCACGAAATCAGGTGGAATATCCCAGATGGTTGCCGATGCCAATATCGCCTGGCATGCGGGTCAGAGTACCTGGATCGTCGATGGGCAGCGTATCGAGTATAGTATTGGTTGCAATCCGGTATCCGTTGGGATTGAGTTGGAAAACTTGAATAATGGACGTGATCCTTACCCGCAGGCCCAATATGCTGCGGCACTCTGGCTAACCCGTCGCCTGGTTGGGCAGTATAACGTTCCCCGGAGTCAGTTGGTACGTCACCTGGATATCGCCCCTCGCCGGAAGATCGATCCGGCGGGCTTTCCCTGGGCGCGCTTTGTTTCGGAGGTGTACAACTTTGCGCCCCCACCCGTCCCCCCGGTTGCGCCGCTCCCCCGGCTTGAGCCCTTGCCGCCATCAGCACAACTGCGGGAACTGCTGGTTGATCTGGCATACCGGGCGATAGGTTCGGCCTATCCCGCCGGCTGGCCGGTGCTCCAGGAGACAGTTTCGCTGCATACCGGGATGCCGGTAGCTGCGGTGACAGCGCCGCCGCCACCAACCCCGGCCGAGTTTCCCGAACGCGATGCCCGCGCCGTTGATATGCCCGGCCAGCCGCCATTTATTATCGAGATCTATGGACGGGATCTGTTTTACGCCCCAACGGCGAACCCGGAGCAGTTGCAGCGGTTGAGCAATACACAGCCGCCGTTGCGGGATGGGCTGCTGCAGGTGCTTTTCCTCTCGGCTGATCCGGCCAACGGATTTCGTCCCGACTGGGCATTCCACCAGTTTTACCTGGAGCATATGACCGAGATTGGCGTGCCGGTTGGTCCCAACCATCGCCTTCCCGGCGCAACCAGTAACGGCCAGACCTACGCCTGCCAGCACTTTGGCCTCGACAGCCTCTGCTCGCCGGTCGGCCAGTGGAGCACCATCATTCGCCTGAGTGATCTGACGCGGGATATGTATAGTGGCGACCCACATCCACCGCTGGAGCGCGAGTTGCGCGCGCTGCTCTTGAATGATCTCTACCAGAACCGCATCGGTCAGAACTTCGATCAGAATGCACTGTTTAATCGCTATGCAATTCAAGCGAATCTGGGCGCACCGATTGGTCGGGCTGAGTTTCAGGAAATCAACGGCGAGCGGATCGTTGCAATGCCGTTTGCGCTTGATACAGTCTATGCGCACGTTCCGCCGGATGGCAACTGGGGCCGGGTTGGCGTAGCCCGGCTCACCGATCTGCTTGCGCCGGAGAGTTGAACGGAGTGACGCGTTACAGCGCGTCCACATCCGTATGGTGAACAGCTACACAACAATTTATGCCACGGTGCGGCGCATTCCCCGGGGCAAGGTCAGCAGCTATGGACGGATTGCCGCGCTGGCCGGGTTGTCCGGTCAGGCGCGGCTGGTGGGCTATGCACTGCATGCCCTCCGCACCGATCAGGCAGGTGACGATGTACCCTGGTGGCGCGTGATCAATGCTGCAGGGTATATCAGCAATGCTTATGAATCGGAGTTGCAACGGGCCTTGTTGGAGGCCGAAGGAGTGCATTTTGATGCGCGTGGCCGGGTTGATTTTGCGCGCTTCCTCTGGACTGCCGATTGACATGCATGCGTTGTGTGTTGTGTCATCCTCGCGCCGGTAGGTAGTACGAGTGATAATCGCCCCTGACCAAAGACCTATAGACACATTTTTACCATATAACTACACTCGTAATCGTATCGCCCGAGTAAGGTGGCCTCCGCTCAGGTGTAGGCTGTTTCGCCGGATTGCATGAGAATGCGGTTGATCGAACCGGCAGAGATCGCCCCTTCAGCGCAGCATTTCCCGCATCCGAACGAACTGCGGACGCGCAGAAGCGCGTCCCTACCCCAAAAAGCCTGCATTTGAAAGAAGATGGCCCGGCCCCACTGTGTTGTCTATATGACTGCCTGAGAGGAGTAGTTATTCCAATGTCGATGTTCTTTCGTTGGTCTACCCGGTTTCGTAATCTCCCAAATAATCGTACGGTTGCGTCTTCCCGATATCTGTGCGCCTGGTTTATCGCCTGCTGCCTGGGGTTGATCCTGAGTAGTACCCCTGGTTGCGGATCATCAGTTGATGCCCTGGAACGTGGCATTGGTCCGGGACAAAGTGGTTCACCCATCGGGCCACAGGCCAGGACATATGCTGTGCCCGAAAATGCCTACTTTGTTGCGCCTGATGGCATATTGAGTAATAGTGGTACCAGCCCCGACGCGCCCTGGCCGGTAGCAAAGGCACTCCTGCAAGCACCGAGCGGGGCAACGATTGTCTTTCGCGGCGGTACCTACCGGGTGGGAGAAATCCGCTTTAATAAGAACTTCACGCTTCAACCCTACCTGAATGAGACACCGATCCTCAAGGGTAGTCAGGTGGTAACTGATTGGACCTCCGATGGCACTGCCTGGCGCACGCCCTGGATGCACCATTTTACCGCCAACCGGTTTGACAATCTGCGCCGTGGTGATGTTGATATGGTCTGGATAGACAATGTCATGCTCACACCGGTGGCGTCCCGTGAGCAGGTCACTGCCGGAATGTTTTTTATGGACGAGGGCAATAATCGGCTCTACATCGGCACCGATCCGGCGGGCAAAACGGTTGAAGTGACACGCTATGCCTATGGTTTCGAGCGGATGACGTTGAACTTCGGTGACGGGACCGGTAATGCCGACCTGACCGGCGTCACCGTGCGCGGTCTTACCTTTACGCACTACGCGGGCGATGGGTTCTGGAGCCGCGCGGCTGCGGCGGTGCTGGAGCATAATCGTTTCACCAACAACGCACAGCGCGGTCTGCTGACCTATCGCTCCGGTCATATCATCCGTAATAATGAAATCAGCTATAATCGCATCAAGGGAGCAAACTTTCCCAACGGCCATTCTATGCTGTTTGAGAATAATATCGTGCGCGGCAATAGCTTTGAAGGACTTGATAGCGCGGATGACAATATCGCAGTCAAGTTTGGCTTTGTCGATGGAGCGATTATTCGTAATAACCTGGTCGAGGACAACGGCGGGAATGGTATCTGGCTGGATGTTGGCGCGAACAATAATAGTATTGTGAGCAATATTGTGCGTAACAATAGCAATGCCGGTATCCACTTCGAGATCTCGGACAATGCGATTATCGCGGGTAATCTGCTGGTTAACAATAATATTGGGGTGCTGGTGAGTACTTCGGCCAATGGACGTATCTACAACAACACCTTTGTCGATAATGGCGAAGCGCTGCACATTCGAGAATACTATCGTGAAGATAGCGATGCCGCTCAGGGACCGGGGAATGCGGCCAATACCCTGGTCGTCAATAACATCTTCTCCAATGCTACCGTTACCGAGTGGCCCTGGGCGCTGGTGACGGTGCGTAGCGGTCTCTGTGGTGATTGGAATCTGGTTCAGACGCTTGACTACAATGCCTATTACCGCACCGATCCGGAACAGCCGCGTGATGTCATTCGCTGGGATAACACACCCGGCAGTGGGACGGCCAAAACCGAGTGTAGTGACCAGTTACAGACCCCCTATCCAACGCTCGCCGATTTTCAGGCCGCACAGGCTTTCGAGCAGCATGGCCTGGAATTGAGCGGTGCAACGAATCCCTTGTTTGTTGATGCAGCGACTAATACCTACCGACTAAAGGCCGACTCGCCTGCAATTGCGACCGGGCAACCATTGCCGGCAGAGGTAGCCGCCGCGCTTAACTGGAAGGCCGGGGTGCCGGTGGATAAGGGCGCGTTCCAGTCGAATGGAGAGTTGATCCGGCGGTCGCCGTCCGGCATCTATTTGCCGCTGGTGATCCGCTAACACACCTGCCGATAGCACGAGTTACGCGGGGACCACGAACAATGCGAAATGAGCGAACAACGCGAAACGGTCGGTGCTACTACTGGTAATGGGTATCGCCTCCGGCAGGGTGGAAGAAACCCGATCTTTGTCACGCAAATTTGGCTCTCTGAGCCAAATTTGCGTGACAAAGATAAAACAGTACCATGCTGCCGCAGGCGAAATACGCCGTTATCGAGAGCAAACGGTCCGTTTGCACGCACACCGCGTAACGCGTGTCAGTAAGAAAAGATTGACGCTCCTGCCGGCTGGGGCTATCATGCGCAGTAGGATTATTGCATTTTCAGTATTTTAGGTTTCCCTGTGTTTGAGAGGAGCTTGTTGTGTGGTTGATTGTCGGCCTGGGTAATCCGGGGTCGCGCTACACCGGAACACGCCACAATATCGGGTTTGCCTGCCTGGAGCATCTGGCGGAGCGACATGGGCTGAAGTTTAGTCGCAAGCGCAACCAGGCCCAGGTTGCCGAGGGCCAGATCGCCGGGGAGCGCGTTGCACTGGCACAGCCACTGACCTATATGAACCTGAGTGGGCAGGCGGTTTCCGGTTTGCGCAGTTGGTATAAGCTCGATCCCGCCGAGGAGTTGCTGGTGATCTATGATGACCTGGATCTGCCGTTTGGGCGGCTCCGGCTGCGGCAGCGGGGTAGCCCGGGCACGCACAATGGGATGAAGTCGATTGTCGGGCAGCTTGGCAGCCAGGTTTTCCCGCGTCTGCGCGTCGGCATTGATCAGCCACCAGCGGGTTGGGATACCGTTAACTATGTGCTGGGGCGGTTCACGCCTGACGAAGCCGCGACCCTTCCCGACATCTACGACCGGGTGGCGGATGCGGTCGAGGTCATTCTGCGCGAGGGATTTGTGGCGGCGATGAACAAATACAACGTATGATATGGTATCATTCCCCCTATTCACCTTCCCCGAAGTTCGGAACCTCGGGGAAGCTTTTTATTATCTGGCTTTAACCCTGAAGTGAAGTTGCTATCGTTTTATGCATACTGACTACCTGGAGCGAATCCTGACCGCGCGCGTGTATGATGTCGCGCACGAGACGCCGCTGGAACTTGCCCCCAATCTTTCGGCCCGCCTGCAGAATCGCCTGCTGCTCAAGCGCGAAGATCTGCAGCCGATCTTCTCGTTCAAAATTCGTGGAGCCTACAACCGCATGGCGCAACTGTCGCCGGATCTTCTGGAGCGTGGTGTGATTGCCGCATCCGCCGGCAACCATGCGCAGGGGGTGGCGCTGGGCGCGCGGCAACTGGGCACCCGCGCCGTAATTGTGATGCCGATGACAACCCCCGGTGTGAAGATCGACGCAGTCAAAGCGCGGGGTGGGCATGTTGTCCTGCATGGCGAGACATTTGATGATGCCTATGCCCATGCCCGTCACCTGGAGGCCGGCGAGGGACTGACCTTTATTCACCCCTTTGATGACCCGGATGTGATTGCCGGGCAGGGCACTATCGGCATGGAACTGCTGCGGCAGCATCAGCGCCCCATTCACGCCATTTTCGTGCCGGTCGGCGGGGGCGGGTTGATTGCCGGAATTGCCGCATATGTGAAGCGGCTGCGTCCGGAGGTCCGGCTGATCGGTGCCGAGCCGGTTGATGCCGACGCGATGGCGCAGTCGCTTCAGGCCGGGCAGCGGGTACGCCTGCCGCAGGTCGGGCTGTTTGCGGACGGTGTGGCGGTGCGGCAGGTGGGTGAGGAAACCTTTCGGGTGTGCCGGCAGTTTGTAGATGAGGTTGTGCGCGTGGATACGGATGCTGTCTGTGCCGCGATCAAGGATGTGTTTGAAGATACCCGCTCGATCCTGGAACCGGCGGGGGCGCTGGGCATTGCCGCGGCCAAAGCCTACGTCGAGCGGGAGGAACTGCGGGATCAGACCCTGGTCGCCATCGCCAGCGGTGCCAATATGAATTTTGATCGCCTGCGCTTTGTGGCCGAGCGGGCCGAGGTCGGCGAGCGCCGCGAGGCCGTCTTTGCCGTTAGCATACCGGAGCAGCCGGGCAGCCTGCGCGCATTTTGTCGTTGTATCGGCAGCCGCAATATTACCGAGTTTAACTATCGCATTGCCGATAAACATGTTGCGCATGTTTTTGTGGGCATACAGATCACCAACCGGGCGGATGCGGAACAGGCGGCGACAACATTTGAGACGCAAGGCTTTACCACCCTGGATCTGACCGATGATGAACTGGCGAAGCTGCATATCCGCCACATGGTCGGGGGGCGCTCGCCGCTGACTTCCGATGAACTGCTCTACCGCTTTGAATTCCCCGAACGCCCCGGCGCACTGATGAAGTTTGTCACGGCGATGAGTCCGCACTGGAATATCAGCCTGTTTCACTACCGCAATCATGGGGCGGATTATGGGCGTATTCTGGTGGGTGTGCAGGTTCCGCCCCAGGACATGGAGGCATGGCAGGCATTTCTGGCGACGCTGGGCTACCGTTACTGGGAGGAGACGCAGAACCCGGCCTACCGGCTGTTTTTAGGGTAGCATATCCGTACGAAGAATGTCGAGCAGTATAACGCCGTAGCACCTTGAGAGGAAGGAATATGCAATGGCTCAACGTTATCTGCTTTCTATTGATAGTGGCGGCCTGCGGGGGATCATTCCGGTTACGGCCCT
Organism: Chloroflexaceae bacterium; assembly: GCA_034437035.1. Taxonomy (GTDB): domain Bacteria; phylum Chloroflexota; class Chloroflexia; order Chloroflexales; family Chloroflexaceae; genus CAKZQX01. Next base: position 3,275 of record DAOTUI010000283.1, on the reverse strand, counting down.
GATTACGCTGGAGCGGACCACCGGCCGGTTGACGCGGGATATCTTCTCTTTCGTCGCCGGTACCTCCACGGGCGCGATGATTGCCGCCGGCGTTGCTGCGGGGATACCGGCCACGCAGATTATGGATCTGTACGTTGTTCGTTCCCGCGAGCTGTTCCGGCAGCGTTTCTGGGGTCAGCTACGGCGCATCATTACGGGATCAAAATATTCCACCGAGAAACTCGCGGCAATTATCGCCGATAGTCTGGGATCGGCTCGTGACTGGACGCTCAACGACGCGCCGATCGACCTCTTAATCACGGCGAAAGGTCTGACCTACGGTATGCCCTGGTATTTTGTGCCGAATAAACCAACCAACTCCGGGCGTACCGGACATCTTGGTCTGGTCGATGTGGCAACGGCTTCATCCGCCGCGCCGACCTACTTTGTGCCCTGGAAGCTGGCGGAAGATCCGGCTACGCTGCCGGCCGACTGGGAGCCGATCGGCCCCCTGGTTGACGGTGCTGTCGGGGTAGCGGGCAACCCGGTCTACCAGGCCTGTGTTGAGGCGTTCTTCTACTCCGGCCAGTACCGGCCCGAGACCACGATGGTTGTCTCGCTGGGTACCGGGCGGTTTCTTGAGCCCAGTGCTCCCGCCTGGATCTGGCCCTGGTTGCAGTGGTTGCTGAACGAACTGCTGCAGTCGCCGGGGGAGCAGCAGACTGAGCTTGTGCGGCGGCATTTCCCGGAGATGCTCTTTTACCGGATCGATCCGCTCCTGGAGCGCGCAATCGGGTTGGATGATGTGGCAAGCATTGACTATCTGCAAGAGGTGGGTACCGACCTTGCCGAGCAGATTGACTGGCAGGCCATCCTGGACGGCACCGCAACCGAATTCCGGGTAAACGATACCAATACTCTGTCGCCGCAGTACAGTCACCGCAGTAACATGTCGGGGTGAGTCGTCAATTCCATTTATGGAGTATGGGAGCCATGCTCTCGCCAACGGTGTAAGAGGATTTCGTAAGCCGGGGTGAATTATCAGTTACAGGACTTACGCGGTCCCTGACCCGGAAGGGGATATCGCCTCCGGCCGGGCGGAAGAAACCAGATCTTTTTCACAAAACAGTTGCACAACGTGCAACTGTTTTGTGAAAAGGGCAAGGAAAGCACCATGTTACCGCAGGCGAATTCCGGCTTTCATTTGGTCAAATGGGACATTTGAATATCCACCGCGTAACTCGTGTCAATTATGTATGTATATTGGGGTGCGGGAGCCACGCTCCCACCTGTAATCTTCCCCTATGGAGTGCAGGAGTCATGCTCCCGCCACCCTATGAGTGGTGATGATGGTGGTGCTCGTGGCCGTGCGTGTGCGGATGCCCGGCATAGGGCAGGTGCGCACTCCGCGCCGAGCGTAGGCTCGCCGGGTTGTGCAGATGCTCCTCGATCCAGGCGATGACCTGATCCAGCCCGATGTCCTTTTTCAAATTGGTAAACACAAATGGCTGCGCACCGCGCATGCGGCGGGTATCCTGCTCCATCACCTCCAGCGAAGCGCCTACGCCGGCGGCCAGGTCAATCTTGTTGATCACCAGCAGGTCCGAGCGCATAATCCCCGGCCCACCCTTGCGCGGGATCTTATCGCCACCCGCCACGTCAATAACATAGATCCAGCGGTCTACCAGTTCGGGGCTAAAGGCCGCGCCCAGGTTATCGCCGCCGCTCTCGACAAAAATGAGTTGCAGGTCCGCCAGATGCGTCTCCAGGTCGGCGATGGCTTCCAGGTTCATCGAGGCATCCTCGCGAATGGCGGCGTGGGGGCAACCGCCGGTCTCCACGCCGCGCACCCGCTCGCGGGGCAGCACGCCCTGGCGCATCAAGAATTCGGCGTCCTCGCGGGTATAGATATCGTTCGTCACAACGGCCATATTGTATTTCGGCCACAACTGGCGGCTCAGTCGGTCAACCAGTGCGGTCTTCCCACTGCCCACCGGCCCGGCCACGCCAATGCGTAGCGCCTGTGTGGTATTCTCTGCCATAGCGATCCCGTCCTTCCTGCTGATCCGAATCATGGCGCGTATAGTACCACAGAGTTGGCCTGGTCTTGCCGGCTCGTATTGGAACACCATCCGTAGAGCCAATCCTCCGTATCGCTCCAGGAAAGCGATTCCGGCATCGGGATAGCATACGAACGCGCAAAAGCGCGCCCGAATCAGATGAGTCGGGCGCGCTACATAAACGCGCCCGGTTCAACAGTAACGCCGACTGTGTCTTATTCAGAGAAGAGTGCCACCATTAGATAAGGCGCATTTCCTGGCAGTGGAGGACCATACCCAATTGCCAGACCTTGCTCACCGACAAAACCGCCGTGTGACCAGCCGATAGTCTTGAATGCTTCAGTGTCCTGGGCAAGCCGGGTGTCAGCTTCCCAATCATCCGCAATTTGCTCCTTATAGAAGCCCTTAACCTCTTCCCAGCTTGTATCAACGGGTAGTGCATAAAGCTGCACGTCTACCTGGACATCCTCTTTGCCGACAGCCTCGCGGAAGCTATTACCCACAGAGTCAGCCAACGGGTTGCTACCGGCCTGCAACGGCGTTGCCGCGGGGTGCATCGGGATGTCGGCAAATGCGATAGGTTCGCTGCCACAGGCGACCAGTGTTACGAGAAACATGCCCAACAGACCGAGATTGAGCAAACGTCGTACGCGTTGCATACGTGATGCCTCCTTACTTAAGATTCAGATGCTGCTATCCATTACCGTGCGATAAGCGGCAGGAACAATTTGCCGTCAGTTGCCGCCCCGTCGCCGCCTACGATGATCGTCGCGGTATTGCGCGGGTTGGTCGTGTCCTGGTAGTTATAGCTACCGCTGCTGTCCAGACGTACCCGATAGCCGGCACCGACATTGAGTACGCCGCTGTCCCAGCCGTCGCCGGTTGCGCTATGATCAGTCAGATCCAGGTTCACCCACTCGATAACGCTGCCGGGTTGCACCGTCAAGACTGCCGGCACGAAGCCGTTGGCAGTGACATAGATGGTGTGGGTTGCCGCCCCGTCAATTGCCGGTGTCAGTGCGATGTTCTGGTTCAGGAGGCCGCTGGTGGCTGTAATATCGCCGGATTGATACGGCTGGTATCCGGCACGTACCAGACCGAGGCGATTTTCACGGATGTTTACCCTTTAGGGCGGGAAGCCCACCCGCTTCCAGCGGTGGGAGGAACGCCCCCGCTTCAGCCCGCTTTAGCTCATGTTTGCGTGTTACGTCACTATATACTATACTTCTATTTATG
>DAOTUI010000282.1:0-4854 GCA_034437035.1 Chloroflexaceae bacterium | reverse complement strand
TCAGAGCGCATTGGAATGCGGTCAATGGGACCGGCAGCGGCTGCCGCTCCAGTGCAGTATTTTCCGCATTGGGACGGGCTGCGGACGCGCAGAAGCGCGTCCCTACCATAAAAAGCCTACACCTGAGAGCACCCCCACCGCCCTGGTGAGCGGCGAGCCAATCGCCGGCTTCACCCTGCTGCCGCAGGCGAATCCGGCCATTACGGTGCTCAAACGCCCAGTTTGCAGATCCACCGCGTAACTCGTGTTAATTTATTGACAGGAGTTACGCGGTCGGTTCCAAATGAGGTGTTCACCTGGATAACTGGCCCGATTCGCCTCCGACAGGGCGGAAGAAACCTTCTTTTTGATGAACCTGTTGCACTATGTGCAACAGGTTCATCAAAAAGAAAAAACAATACCATGCTGCCGCAGGCGAGTCTGCCGTTCACGTCGTCAAACGCCCGGTTTGGACACGCACCGCGTAACTCCTGTTATTAATGGGAACAATGCACCCGCGGCGACCCGGCTGACGATGAAAAAAGCGCTGACATAGCCGGCAAAAATGAGTAATCCAGCAAGAATTTTTTCGCGTATTTCCCATCTTAAACCTATGCGGTATACACCCAAGAATAGCAAACAACGCCCCACAGAAAAAAGTCCATAGATCGTATCGAGATTGCCCCCCCGATTATTCTCTGTTCTGTGGAGTGTTGTTCTTGCGCTACCTATCCGTCTGGCCTGATGTTCTGGTTGATGTGGAACAGGTTGGTCGGATCGTAGCGCTGTTTCAGCGTAACCAGACGTTCATAACGGTCGCCATAGGCCGCCCGGATGCGGTCGCTGCCTTCGTCCTCACTCAAGAAGTTGACATACACCCCACCGGTTGAGAAGGACTGCATCGCCGACCAGAGGTCACGCGCCCAGCAGGTGTAGCGTTCCGTCTCGTCCGGCGCTTCCCAGGCGGCCTGGATATTGATCACATAGGCGGCATCCCGATGAGCAGCGGCATTGGCGGTGGCATCAACCCGGCTGGTGGCCCCCCCCAGTTGGAAGAGCAGCACCGCCGAGTAGGGTTTGCTCTCGTCCGGCGCATGGGCGATGCAGGTGTCAATCGCCGCATCGTTGATGTCGGAGAGATATTCCGATTTCCAGTAGTAGCGGCGTCCGGGCGGAGCCGTGGCGTCGAGCAACTGCTGCCCGCTGATGTAGGGTCTGGGCATAATCTTATCGGCGATGGGCGTACCGAACGCCTTGAGCGGCTGCAGCACGCGTTGACCGTCTTCCACCGACCCGGTGTAGCAGACGAAGATTGCCACGACGGGCTTGCCATGGATATCCTTAGGTAGAAACGGCGCGGGCGGCGCGTTGCGCAGCACGGCCAGTGCGCCCAACTCCTCCGGCGCGAACGCCGTGTACTCCTGAAAGAACTTGAGCACCGATCGAGCCTGTTCAAACGGATAGATAATCACCCCCGCCATGACGGTCGGCCCCAGCGGCTGAAGCTGGTATTCAAACGATGTCACCACCCCGAAATTGCCGCCGCCGCCACACACGCCCCAGAAGAGATCGGCATTCTGTGTTGCGCCGGCGGTGCGGACCTGCCCATCCGCGGTGACAATTTCGACAGAGCGCAGATTGTCGCAGGTCAGGCCATATTTGCGCGACAGCCAGCCAAAGCCACCGCCCAGCGTCAGCCCGGCGATACCCGTGCTGGAGACAAAACCGCCGGGAACGGCCAGCCCAAACGCCTGCGTTTCGTGATCCGGATCGGCCCAGAGTGCCCCGGCCTGCGCCCGCACTGTACGCGCCTGCGGATCAACATGGATGCCGTTCATCAACGACAGATCGATCATCAGGCCGGCGTCGCAGACCGCCAGACCGGCCACGTTGTGACCACCACCCCGTACCGACAACGGCAATTCGTTCTTCCGGGCGAAGTTAACCGCCGCCACCACATCGGCAGTGCCGGCGCAGCGGGCAATCAGCGCCGGGTGTTTGTCAATCATGCCATTCCAGATCGTGCGGGCACCGTCATAGCCGGCATCGCCGGGGCGCAGCAGTACGCCGCGCAACTGCGACTGGAAGGTCTGCACGGCTACTTCATTCACGACTGGTTCTTGCGCCATATCTAACATTGTCATCCTGAGCCTCCTTAGCTTCAATTCCTATCGACGTTTTGCGCCTGTGGGACTCAGGATAACCGAGCCGGCGTTCGACAGGCGTTCTGTGGAGCGTTCGGGATGGGGAATTTTGCCGGGAAGAGTGACATAAAACCGCTGGGTCGGGAGAGCAACCACTACATTGGGCAGAGCAAGCCCTCACACCATGCAGACCCCGGTTGAGTAGTTGAGCACTGAAATTGCATGCCCTGTCTGGTTATGTTATACTTCATAATACCGCATAATACCGGGCTATACCACACATAGCTACGTGTAGCGTTTTTTCAACATAGTGCGGGTTGAGCACTGAAATCCCCTCCATTCTATCCCGCCCAGTAAACGCCGGCCGTTTCATCCACGCGGTTCGGGGTTGAGCACTGAAATTACTGCAGACGGCAGCGGAAGGATCAAGGATAGAAATCCGGCTGGTCATAAATTACATATGTGTTTCACCAGTTACGGCTCCGGATTGAGCACTGAAATAGGGAAATGCAAGGTAGCCTGCGCCCAAACCGTTCAACAGCATCATAACAACAATGTAAGCAGCATGGATCCGTGCGGAAGTAACCCAGGACGCTAAACAGCAGTTTCTCTCCTGTGAGTGCCAGAGGGGGTAGGTATGGTTTTTCAGCAACTCACTGAAGAATTAGGATGGCCCGATCACAGTGAAATATTTGATCCTGCCGGAGGGGGCGCAAAGGTTATTGTTCAGCTTGCCCAGAAAAAGCTCGGCCGCGCTATTGCCCGCACAGTTGGACATCCAGATGTAAGAGTGGGCATCCTGGCGGCTGACCCGGAAACCTCCGAAGCGCCACTCGCCCTCGTATGCCGGTTTGCAACCCGCGTCCAACCGGAAGTATTATTTGAGACCCAACGGCTGGCCTGGAACTTCAGTCGTTCCCTGCTGCTGATAACGATTGAACCACATACTATCCGCGCCTGGAGTTGCTGTGAGCCACCTCTCGACAGCACCGCTGCTATAACAACTGCGGCTCTGGCCCTGGATAGTGCTAATCCCGATGCGCGTGGACCGCAAATACTACCGGCAATCCCGCTCAAACCAGTTGCCGGTCACCTGTTGGAGCACCGGGCGGCCGCATCACTTGCCTGGGTTGAGCTTGTATCAGGGGCATTCTTCCAGAGTCACGCAGAGCGCTTTCCCAGAGACCGTCGCGCCGATCATATGCTGCTCAGTAATTTGAAAGAGGTGCGACAGGTACTACGCGCTCTGGAACTGGACGACACATACAGCCACGATCTGCTGGCGCGGATTATCTTTGTGCAATTCCTGTTTGACCGCAAGGACTCGCATGATCATGCTGCATTAAATGCGGAAAAGTTGCGTGAACTCCATGCGCAGGGCATCCTCTCAAATCTTTATACCGATCTCGCCGCTATACTTGAAAACTATGACGATACATATGCCCTCTTTGGGTGGCTAAATCACCATTTTAACGGCGATCTATTTCCGGGCGAGAGTGGCACACCAGAGCAGCAGCAGGCCGCATGGGAAGAAGAGAGACGGTTTGTTCAACCAGTCCATCTGGCAAAACTGGCCGATTTTGTCCGCGGCGATATGCGCATGGCTGATGGACAACGCTGTCTCTGGCGGCAGTATGCCTTTGATGTCATACCACTGGATTTCATTAGCAGTATCTATGAGGAGTTTGTCGGTAAGGATACGGGGGTAGGCATACACTACACGCGTGGGCATCTGGTTGATCTCATGCTGGATCGGGTGCTTCCCTGGGATAGTATCGATTGGGATCTACGCCTGCTTGATCCGGCCTGTGGATCGGGGATTTTTCTGGTGAAAGCATACCAGCGGCTCATCTACCGTTGGGAGCTGGCGCATCCAGGCGAGGAGGTCCGGCCGGAAGTGCTCAAGCAGCTCCTTGAGCATAATCTGGTAGGCATTGACCAGGATACCCATGCCGTGCGTGTGGCCGCGTTTAGTCTGTATCTGGCGATGTGTGATGAGATCGACCCACGTCATTATTGGAGCGATCCGGCGCGGGTGCGCTTTCCCCCCCTGCGCAATCGGAGTATCCTACAGAGTGATTTTTTTGCAGAAGAGATACCTGGGGTCCGCACCCGGGAAGATACGGCATCCTACGATATTGTTATTGGCAACCCACCCTGGGGTGGATCGACAGTGACCCAGACAGCCATGGATTGGGCCAGAGCACATAACTGGCAACTTGCCAATAAGGATTTTGGCATGCTGTTTGTAGCAAAGAGTGCTGAGCTTACAAAACCAGGCGGGGTTGTTTGTCTGGTGCAGTCGGCCAATGCCCTGCTTGCTAATCAATCTCCAACAGCGGTCAAACTACGCCACAAACTCTTTCAGGACTTTAAAAAAATTGAGGGAGTCATTAATCTGGCTGCCTTTCGCCTGACCGAGGTTCAACTGTTCCGCAATGTGAAGGTACCAACATGCATCCTGATCCTGCGCAATGTTGCACCGGACGGCGAAGCATTTTTGTATGAATGTCCGAAACCACTCCACACTGGTGAAGATACAACACGGATCTTGATCGAAGATCAGGATGCGCATTTCCTCTATCCCGAGGATGTGGCAGATGAACCGGCGATCTGGTCAATCCTGATGTGGGGCGGTCAGCGCGATCGTGACATCATCCGTCGGCTTAGACGCTATCCAAATCTTGAGCAGATGAAAGATCAGGGTAAAATACAGACGCGCCGAGGCATT
>DAOTUI010000281.1:0-46465 GCA_034437035.1 Chloroflexaceae bacterium | reverse complement strand
TTGAGTTTTTGACTCAGCGGCGTCGGGTCAGCGGATTGGGACTTGATACACCCACCGTGGCCCACCCGCCGGCAGTACCATCTGCAGACATAGATCTGCTGCTCCTGGAGAATCTGACACAACTGGAGCAACTACCACCAACCGGCGCAACACTGGTATTGGGCGGGCTCAAACTCCAGGCCGGCACAGGTAGCCCGGTATCGGTCCTGGCATTTACACCATAGATGAAATGAGGTTCTATTTTTATGTCAAAAGCATTACTGCCAACCAAACTACTCGGACTTGTTCTGGCAGTGGTTATCGCCGGATGTACTGGAGGAGAACAGGGACGCACACTACCGATAACGCCAACGGTAACGGCTTTGAGCCGGCCGATTACGGTTGTTCCGGCAACGGTGATGCAGGCAGAAGCACTGACCGCCGCGCCTGACACCGCCCTGGAGCCAACCAGTCCACCAACGGTGACATTGGCACCCGCACCCACAGAGGTCCAACCATCACCCACATTGCCCCCATTGACGATTCAGGCCCGCGATTTCGGGAATGCTACTTCGGCCTTTGATCCCGACATTGAAGCATTGCTTCTGGCGAATGGGTACGAAGCCAACATCATTCCCATCGGCGACCGGCGTGGCCTGCGAGCCAGCCAACTTAGTTATGCCAATAGCACCTGGACCCGCGACCTGGATTATGCCATTACCGGGTATAGCTATGTGCTCGGTAATATGAATGTTCTACGCGAGAATATCGAACTCTTCCTGGCGCGGGTTGACACTGATGGGGTTGCTCCCGAAACTATCTACATTCGCCAGGGTGGCCGGCTCGATCATGAGAATCGCCAGGCCTGGGACAGTTTGCCCAATCTGATCCACGCCGTCTATGTCTATGTTGCCAAGACGGGTGATCGTGACTTCTACCGCACCCACCGCGAAACTGTCCAACGCATCGGCACGCGCATTGTCCAGATCGACAGCGATGACGATGGTCTGCCCGATGGCGATAACTGGCCCTATGGCTATTACGACTCGCTCTACAACAGTGTGATGCATACCTATGCCATTGCCAAGTTCTATGCCGCATACCACGAATTGGCCGAACTAGAGCAGGCTATCGGTGCAGATGGCAGCGTCTGGGAACAGCGCGCCGCCCGTCTGCGTGAGGGATTTCATCGGCCCGTCGAGCAGGGTGGCTACTGGCCGGCAGATCAGGCCTGGCCGATTGCCTGGCACAGAGCCGACGGAACCCCCGTAAATCTACTGGAGACATTTAGTATATTTGCCGCGCTCCGCATGGGTCTGATTACACCTGCAGATGGCGCACGGTATGAGAACCTGACTGCGAAAATGCATGAACTGCTCCCCCAGTTGATGGCTGGCCCGACACCTATGCGCCTGGCACTGGGAGGCTATGAACCGGAGATGCGCCGCCAGGTCGATCCGCCGGTGCCGCTCTGGATGCTGGACGCCAGTGCTCCCTGGATCGTCGGACTGGCTGCGCCCGCCTATGCCGCCACCGGCTATCCCGAAGATGCCCGTCAACTCCTGCTGGCCTACAGCGACATGGCCCGCTCAACCAACCCGCCGGTCCTGGAATTTGCCGCCGGACCAGATGCGCGCTACGGCCCCGGCAACAGCAGCGATGGTGGTCGCACCTGGGATAGTGCGGCATGGTTTATGGCAGTCTACGGTGGTCATTACGGACTCACCTTTACCCCAACAGCACTGGTTGTCAAACCATATCCCTTTACCGATCTCTCCTCTGATGGTATCCGGAATCTGAGCTATCAGGGGGCATATGTGCAGTTTGCCATTGATGCCGCCGATAAGACCTACCGCATCCAGGCTGATCGCCCGATTGATGTACGGCTCTACCCCATGGGGGAAGCCGGCCGCATACGGGTCAACGGTGGTGATCCCCGCGCCGAGCAGTTACTCCGATTGGAGCCGGGACAGGAGTATGTCGTCGTTAGTGAAGATGAGACAGCCGCTAACCCACCCACGACACCGCCACCTGCTGATGGCTTCTTTGCCGAGGCTGCCTTCCGCCAGGTATGGGAACGCACCGACCGACCATTGGCCCAGACTGCGACCGGGCTGACACCGCGCTCCTGGATCTGGGGACCAGAGCCTATAACCAACGGGTTTTATGAAACATACATAGAATCACCAGGGCAGAGCCGTCAGGTACAATATTTTGATAAAAGCCGCATGGAAGTAACGAATCCTGCCGCGCCGCGTAACCAGTGGTATATCACTAATGGCCTGCTGGTTGTCGAACTGATTACCGGAGCGATGCAGGTGGGAAATGACAGCTTTGAGCCGCGCTCGCCGGCCAATGTTGCCGTTGCAGGTGATCCTGAAGCAGAAAATCCGAATGCGCCCACGTACCGTTCGTTCCGCACTGTTGCCTATCCGCTGGTTGACCAACCGGCCCCCCGGCGCAGTGGACAACTCGTCACAACAGTGTTGAACCGGGATGGCAAGGTTACCGAAAATCCTGACCTGGCCCGCTATGGTGTACTACTTGACCTCTACGAGGAACAGTTGGGGCACAATATCCCACGCGTCTTTACCGACTTCTTCGCACAGCAGGGGTTAGTCTATGAAAATGGACAGTATCTTCAGGGGCAGATTGTAGACTGGCTCTTTGTGGTTGGGCTACCGATTAGCGAACCCTACTGGGCACGCGTCCGGGTTGGTGGCATTGAACAGGATGTGCTGATGCAGGCATTCGAGCGGCGTGTGCTGACCTACACTCCGGCAAATGATCCGGCCTGGCGCGTGGAGATAGGCAATGTCGGGCAACACTACCTGCGCTGGCGGTATGGGGATTAGGGATTGGAAAGGCAGAGTCAGGGTCAGGGGTTAAAACTCAATCCGGAACTTAACTCTTAACCCCCAACCCTTAACCCCTAACTATTAACTACCCCTTCGCCTGCTGGTAGAACTCATTCACTTTCGGCCAGTTGACTACGTTCCACCAGGCCTGGACATAGGCGGCACGCAGGTTCTGATACTTCAGGTAGTAGGCATGCTCCCACACATCTACGCCCAGGATCGGCTTCTTACCCTGAGAGAGCGGGCTATCCTGGTTGGGTGTGCTGATAATCTCCAGATTACCGGAGGCGTTGACGACCAACCAGGCCCAGCCACTACCGAAGCGCCCGGTCGCGGCAGACTCAAACTGCTCCTTGAACTTGTCAAAGCTGCCAAAGGTGCTGTTGATCGCATCGGCAACCGCACCAGAAGGTGTTCCACCACCCTGCGGGCTCATGATCTGCCAGAACAGCGTGTGGTTAGCGTGGCCGCCGCCGTTGTTATTCACTGCGGTGCGAATACTCTCGGGCACTTTGTCAATCGAGGCCATCAACTGCTCGATAGTCATTTTCTGGAAATCGGAATGACCTTCCAGCGCACCATTCACTTTGGTGACATACCCACCATGGTGCTTATCGTGGTGAATCCGCATCGTCTGCTCATCAATATGGGGTTCCAGCGCGTTGTAGTCATACGGCAGTGGTGGCAATTCATAAGCCATATCTGAGACCTCCTAGTCTTGTCTTAGTCTTGCTCTGCTTAGAACCGGTTTAAACCGTCACGGTATGAATAGTGTCTACCACGGAATGCGGCACACACCCGAAAAATAGCAACTATGAACACAGGTCACGGTTGACCTGCCCACCCGAAGATAATGCAAAATCTATGCCAACGCGCTGTAAATATGCGGAAAAATATACGGACGAGCGCAGAGCATTACCAACCCAGGATGGTACGACAAAAAGTCGTAACCTTTTCTTGACAAACCGGGTCAGATGATAATGATCTGGTGGCAAAACGAATATCAGGATGAGAGAATGTTCTGGTGTTGAGCAGGGAAGTGAGTATGAGTCAGAAACTCAGGCCGGAATGCGGTAACGACAACAGAGATCACCCGTCGCGATCGTTGTTTCACGTTCGATCTCAACGCCCAGCAGTTCTTCGTAGAGTTTCAATTCCTGATCACAACTCTGCGGATGCCGGCGTGCGATGCAATCAATCGGGCAGTTATGCTCGGTCAGCAGAAACGAGCCATCTTCAAGTTGCTCATACTCGCACATATAGCCCTGTTCTGCCAGGATGTCGGCAAGTTCGGCCACTTTCTCAGCGCGGGTCTTGCCGTCCAGACGTGGCGCATAGGTTGCGGCAAGCGACTGCCGGCGGGCACAAAAGAGTTGGGAGACGGCTTCTTCACCACCCTGAAGGGCAATATAGTCGAGCACTTCGAGCGCAAACTTCTCGTACTGCTTGGGAAAATGCCGCTCAGCCTCGGAGGTAAGGGTATAGAGATGGCTGGGCCGCCCCACACTGCGGCGCACCCCGGAAACTTCCACCAGGCAGTCACGCTCAAGCAGCGCCAGATGCTGCCGCACCCCGACCGCGCCAATGTTGAGTTCCTGGCTTAGTTCCAGCGCCGTCATTTGACCATGCCGGCGCAGCAGTTGTAAAATTTGCTGGCGTGTCGCGCCTTGCTCTTTGCGTTCAATACTCATATTGGCAACCATTAAATTTATTGCGCCTCAGGTTCGGTTTCCCCAGATAGTCTGACGACGCATATATGACGAAATATCGTAGGAAACCATAAAATTATGCACTATATGTCACGGTGCGTTATAATAATATTCTTGATACAACTTAGGCTTATTCTTCGGCAAAGTCTTTTTGCTGCTACTACGCATAGCTCAATCAGATTATAACACGGCGATTCTGGCTTTGTCAAGCAAAACATTATGTAAGTGACAAAACCAGCCCTTGCCGCCGCCCATTACCCGTTGGTATAATGTCCAGCGGCATGTTCTATGCCAGGCTGTTGTGCGCAGCCGCTTGTATCAAAGTGACGTTCAGGACAATTTTTTCGACAGGCAGGATAGCGTGGATTTACAACACTCCTCCACTCCCTCTTCGGAACAGGCCGTGGTTCCCCCGGTGATTGCGGGTGAGCCGGCCGATACCCGACATGCATCTACCAGCATTGTACGTCCCTGGTGGCGTACTGCGTGGGCGACCCGGATTGCGCTGATCTTGATTCTGTTCCTGGGTGCCTATTTCCGCACGCTGGGGTTGACCACCTGGGACGCAGGGACCGGACAGCATCCCGATGAGCGGTTCTTTACCGATACCGCCTCGCTGGTGCGGGTGCCGGCCGGCCCAATCGAATATTTTGACTCGGCGCGTTCGCCGGGAAATCCGCGCAATGTCGGCAAAACCTTCTTTGTGTATGGCTCGTTTCCGATTGCCTTGACGCGACTGGTAGCAGTTACGCTCACGCCCAATGCCGCCATGTCGGAGACGATCCCCGATATTACGGTACCCATGGACGCTCCCGGCGGGCGGCCACAGATCCCCAACCCGGAACTGCGCGTTCCCAAGTTAACTCCACTACAATGGATTTTCAATCCTGAGGGGCGCAACCTGACCGGCTACCACGAGATCTACAAGGTTGGACGGTCGCTGGCAGTGCTCTTTGATCTGGGTTCGATCCTGCTGGTTTTCCTGATCGGGCGGCGGCTCTTTGACCGGCGGGTTGGTCTACTGGCCGCGCTGCTGCTGGCCCTGGCGGTTATGCCGATCCAGCAGGCGCATTTCTTTGTGGACCCAACCTTCTCGACCTTTTTTGCACTGCTGGCACTCTACTGGGCGGTGCGGATGGCCCAGGGTGGCGGGCTCGGTGTGGCAATTGCGCTGGGCCTCAGCATTGGCGCAGGGATGGCAACCCGGATCACGCTGGCAACGCTGGGGTTGGTGGCGATTGTTGCCGCGGTGCAGGCAGCCCTGGCATGGCGTGCGGGGACGACTAACAGCGATACGGCGCAGGCCCAGCCGGGCCGACGCTCGTTTGCCGGGCGTTTCCTGGGGTACAACTTCCCGCTGCTCTTCCTGGCCGGAGTGCTGACGCTGTTTACCTTCCGGGTGCTTCAGCCCGATGCTTTTATCGGCTCGACCCCGACTTCACCGATGATCATGGGCCGGCACGCCGGGGAACAACCTTCGTCTACCCTGGCATTTATGCATGGGTGGAGCATTTTTGATGTGCGCCTGGACCCACGCTTTATTGGTAATTTGCAGGAAGTGCAGAAGTTTGTCACGGGTAAAATTGACTTTTACCCCTCGCAGCAGTGGGTGCGGCGCGCGGACTACTGGTTCCCCTGGAAAAATATGGTGCTCTGGGGCATGGGGCCCGCGCTGGGGTTGACCGCCTGGGCCGGCTGGCTGCTGTTTGGCCTGCGCACGCTGGACTTGCGCACGGTCTTCCGCAAACGCGCGGGGGCGCTCCAGTATCTCACCGGCAGGATTGCCTATCCCGGCCTGCTGCTCTGGATCTGGATTGCCTTCTATTTTGCCTGGCAGGGGCGGCAGTTTGCCGCAACACTACGCTACATGCTGCCGATCTACGGCTCGCTGATTATTTTTGGTGCATGGCTGCTGATCGGGCTGTGGGAGTGGAGCCGGCGATATGTGGCGAACGGTAAACTGCAGATGACGGAGCCGCGCGCATGGCCGGCGGTTGGGGCACGCTGGTTGCCGCTGCTCGTGGTGCTTGGCACCTTTGCCTGGGCCTATGCCTTTACGCGGATCTATACACAGCCGCACTCGCGGGTGATTGCGGCGCGCTGGGTGCATGATCATGTCCCGCCCGGCTCCCGCATCATCTCGGAGGGCTGGGACGACGCGCTGCCGCTAGCGGTTGCGGGCGGCGATCCCTGGCGCAACACCTACCAGGGCATTACCTCGCAACCCTATGGCGAGGATGACCAGCGCAAATATTTTGGCGCGTACAACGCCCAGAATGAGTTTGAGCCCGGCCTGCTGGATCAACTGGAGGCGGCCGATTACATTACCCTGACCAGCAACCGCGTCTATGGCTCGACGGTGCGCCTGCCGATGCGCTACCCCGCCCTGATGCGCTACTACCATTACCTGTTTAGCGGTGATCTGGGGTTTGAACTGGTCGCCGAGATTACCTCCTACCCCAAGATTTTTGGCTTCGAGATTCCTGATCAGATTGCGGAGGAAGCCTTCACAGTCTATGACCACCCACGCGTGCTGATCTTTCGTAAGACAAATGAATTTTCACGGGAGCGGGCGGAGGAGTTGATCACCAGCAATGTCAACTGGGGCGAGGTTTACAAACTCCCCGTAAGCGTGGCCGACCAGACCGCGACGGCGCTGCGCCTCACCGAGAGCCAGTGGCCCACCTATCGCGCCGGCGGTACCTGGTCTGAACTGTTTAGCCGTCCGGGGAGCCTGATCAACACGCTTGCGCCGCTGCTCTGGCTGATCGTGCTGGAACTGCTGGGACTGGCAACCTTTGCGCTGCTGTTCCGCCTGCTGCCCTGGTTGCCCGACCGGGGCTTTGCGCTGGCGCGGACGCTGGGCCTGCTGCTGGTGGCCTACGGTGCGTGGCTGCTGGGTAGCCTCAAACTGTTGTCATTCACGCCGCAGAGTGTCTGGTTGTGTGCGCTGCCATTGCTGGCTGGTGGCGGTTGGGTGGCCTGGCGCGCGCGCGACGAATTACGGGCCTTCTGGCACGAACGGAAGACCGCGCTGCTGACGGCGGAGGCGGTCTACCTGGTGGCGTTTGTGCTGTTGCTGCTTATTCGCTGGTTTAACCCGGACCTGTGGCACCCGGCGCGCGGCGGCGAGAAGCCGATGGACCTGGCCTATCTCAACGCGGTGCTCAAGAGCGCGGCTTTCCCACCGTATGATCCCTGGTTCGCGGGCGGCTACATCAACTACTACTACTTTGGCTTTGTGATCGTCGGGACGCTGGTCCACCTGACGACGATTGAGCCAACGATTGCCTACAACCTGGCCGTACCCACGCTGTTTGCGCTGACCGCTCTCGGTGCGTGGGGCGCGGTCTACAACCTACTGTCGGCACAAAAACGGGCCGACGCGCACAATCCGGAGAGTCCCCGGACGACAGTCTTTTCCGCGCTACGCGAACGGCAGGCGCAGATCGCGGCACTGCCGGCACCGCTGTTTATCCTGCTGCTGGGCAATCTGGCGCAGGCGGTCTGGTTTGTCACCGGGCATGCCGCAACGCAAACCGGGCGGCCCGAGTGGGCCTTCTGGGATGCCACGCGCATTGTCGATGGAACGGTGAATGAGTTTCCCTTCTTTACCTTCCTCTTCGCCGATCTGCATGCCCACATGATTGTGATGCCCTTCGCGCTGGCGGTGGTGGGCCTGACGGTTGCGCTGACCCGCCTGCCGCTCGCTGCAACTGCACTCGCCACCGCCCGCCGCCGGCTACCGGCACCCGTGCGCCTCCAGTTTATCGGAGTGTTGCTGCTGCTGGGGCTGCTGACCGGCACGTTGCGCGTAACCAATACCTGGGACTATCCCACCTACACCGGGTTGACGGTCGTCACGCTGGGAATGGTCTTCTGGTGGCGCTTCCGGCAGCAGCGTGACCCGGCGGATCAACTGGGCGCGCTGCGCTATGTTGTCGGCTTTGTGTTCGCCGCCGGTTTGGTGGTTCTGGTAGGCAATCTACTGTTTATGCCGTTTATCCGCAACTTTGTCACCGAGTCGTCGGGGGCGGATCTCTGGCGCGAAGGATTGCGCCCCAATCTGCTGGAGCAGGTGCTGTTTGCACAGCGTACGTCGCTTGGCGAGGCGTTGCGGATGTACGGGCTCTGGCTATTCCTGCTGACCAGTGCGGGATTACTGCTGGCCTACCGTCGGATGCGCCTGCCCGCCTGGCTGGTCGGCGGGGTCGTGGTCGGCCTGCTGGTGATGCTGCTGATCGGCATGATCGTCAACGTCCCGGCGCTGCTCCTGCTCCTGCCACTACTGTTCGGCGCAGCAGGGCTGGCGTTGCGCTTCCGCCACCTGCCGCCACGCATGCTGCTGCCGCTACTCTGGGCGGGCACGGCGCTGGCACTGGCCGTGATGGTCGAGATTGTCGCCGTACGCGGCGATATCGGACGGATGAATACCGTCTTCAAGTTTGGCATCCATACCTGGACGCTGTTTGGCCTGGCGTCAGCCGTTGCGCTGCCCTGGGTGGCGGCGCGGTTGGCGACGATGCGGCTATCCCCCATCCTGCGCTGGTCCTGGACCGGAGCCGCCGGTCTGCTGCTTGCGGCGGCGCTGATCTACCCGCTTACGGCAACACCCGCGCGCATCGGCGACCGCTTCCCCGGCGATCTGCCCCGCACACTCGACGGCATGTCGTTTATGCGTTATGTTAACTACACCCAGGATGGTCTGGCGTTCCCGTTGAGCGAGGATGCAGCGGCGATAACCTGGATGCAACAGAACGTAACCGGCACGCCCGTGATCGTTGAGGCGCATCTGCCGTCATACCAGTGGGCCGGGCGCGTTGCCACCTACACCGGCCTGCCGACGCTGCTCGGCTGGGAGTGGCACCAGATCCAGCAGCGCAACGCGGTACAGGTCGCGCCGATTGTCAACTATCGCCAGAATGTCATCGCGGAGATCTTCAACGGCACCGATATCGAACGGGCCTGGCAACATATCCAGGACTATGCCATTGAATATATCTATGTTGGTGGCGTTGAGCGAGCCATCTATGCTCCGACGGGGCTGGCGAAGTTTGAGACTCTCGTCGGTCGCAACCTGCTTGACGTAGCCTTCACCGTCGGCGACACAACGATCTACCGGGTAGTGCGGCCGGGTACACCCACGATGCTGACGACCGACCTGCCGGTCGATCCACCTATGCTGGACACTCCACCGCCGCTGTTGCTCGAGCAGCCGGTCAACGAACTGCCCGCCGTCGAAGGCTATGCCTGGAACACCTGGGCCGGCGCCAACTCCTGGTTGGCGGTGCTGGTCTGGCTGGCAGCGCTCTACCTGCTGACGCTGCTGGGGCTGCCGCCGGCGGTGCTGATCTTTGGGCGCCGGCGTGATGGCGGCCTGGTCTGGGCGCGCCTGATTGGACTGCTGCTGCTGGGCTATGCGGTCTGGCTGCCGACGAGCTTCTCCGTCTGGCACTACGATGCCTGGGGCATGCTGGGCGGCTTCCTGCTCTTGTTAACGCTCAATGCAGCAGTGCTGCTCTGGATGGGCCGAACAGCACCGTTGCAACCGGATCAGCGCAGGTTGGCCCAACTGCGTACGCAACTCTACACGGGCGGGCAAGTTCTGGTTAACCATCTGCGGGCACGGTATCGACATATCTTGATTGGCGAAGGGTTGTTCCTGGGTGGCTTTGCGTTGTTTGTGCTGATTCGCGCCTTCAACCCGGATCTCTGGCATCCCACCTGGGGGGGCGAGAAGCCGATGGAGTTTGGCTTCCTGAATGCGATTCTGCGCAGTCCGGTGATGCCGCCCTTCGATCCGTTTTTTAGCGGCGGCTATATCAACTACTACTACTATGGCATCTACCTGGTGTCGCTGCCGATTAAGCTCACCGGGATCGCTCCCGCTGTGGCATTTAACCTGGTAATCCCAACGCTCTTCGGGCTGATGCTGGCCGGTGGTTACACGCTGGTCGCGCAGATCACCGGGCGCATTCGCTATGGCTTGATCGGCGCGGCTTTTCTAACGCTGCTGGGCAACCTGGCGACGGTGTTCCCTGTCGGCTGGTCGCAGGGACTGCGGCCGGTGTTCGCCGCCCTCAGCCGCGAAGGTCTCGCCGGTCTGGGTCGCAGCCTGGACATCTGGTATATCGGTCCCAGCCGGGTCATCTGGCGGGAAGCGCCGGATCAGCCACTGCAAACCATCAACGAGTTCCCCTTCTGGAGTTTTCTGTTTGCCGACCTGCATCCGCACATGATTGCGCTGCCGATTGCGCTGCTGGCAATTGCGCTGGCGTGGGAACTGCTGGGGCAGGCCTTTACCAGCCGGGGCGTGCCGCGTACCGCACTGTTCCTCCTGACGGCGTTAACGCTGGGGACGCTGGCAGTCACCAACTCGTGGGATTTTCCCACCTACACGCTGCTTATTGGCGCGGCACTGCTCGGCGCGGCGTGGCGCTCAACCCGGCAGGGGGTCGCCTGGCTACGCCTGGGTCAGGCAGTAGTGCTGGCGGGTCTGACGGCAATCGGCGGGATGGCCTTCTATATGCCCTTCTTCGACCACTTCTACGCGCTGGTCTCCGGGATTGGCCTGGTACGCGACGGGACGCGTGCCGGCGAATATCTGGCGATCTATGGGCTCTTCCTGGCAATTCTGCTACCGGTGATCATCGGTGCGCTCTGGCGACTGCTGCCACGCCGCCGTGTGACACAGGAGGCCAACCCGGCGGTGAGCGGGCCGCCGGAACACACGATCGCTGAAGAACCGCCGCTGGTCATGCATACAACGGACGCGCCGGCAGAACCGGCAACCATACCCGGCGCAACCCCATCCCGACAGACCTTTGCATTCAGATCGCTAGTGAATGCGCGCCGGCTGGTAGTGGTTATAGCCATGCTACTGCTGCTACTGACGCTAGTGCAGCCGGTGCTGGGGTTGCAACTCTGGCTGGGCGTGCTACTCATCAGCGGGGCGCTACTCCTGCTGCCGCGGCGCATCGCTCCGGCAACCTGGTTTGCCTTTCTGCTGGCAACGCTGGCCTGGGCGGTCTCCCTGGGCATTGAGGTCATCTTCATTGGCGATCACCTGATGGGCGGCGATGCCTACCGCATGAATACCGTCTTCAAGTTTGGCATGCAGATCTGGACGCTGATGGCGCTGGCGGCGGCAATCAGTCTGCCGCTGCTGCTGCGTGGGTTGCGGCGCGTCGGCGGTAAACCGGCCCGCGCGGCCGGGTTGGTCGTACTGACGACACTTATCGCCTTAACCGCGCTCTTCCCGCTGATCGGCCTTCCCAACCGCATCGCCAACCGCTTCCCGGTGGAAACCGGGCTCACACTCGATGGGCTGGCATTTCTTGAGCAGGCCGAGTTCACCTACAACTGTGAGGCGTTTGGCGGCTGCGAGCCGAATGTGGACACACTCCAGATCGATCTGCAACCGGATGCGGCGGCGATTGCCTGGCTGAACGACAACATCACCGGCACACCGATCGTCCTGCAGTCGAATCTCTGGTTTTACCGAGCATACGGCATCCGGGTTGCGGCCAATACCGGACTGCCCACGGTTATCAGTGCGCTCCATGTCGATGAGCAGCGCGACCCAACCATTGCGCAGATCCGCAACGACGACATTGATATGCTCTACCGTACCACTGATCTTGAAACAACACTACGACTGCTGGCAAAATATGGCGTCAACTATATTTATGTCGGTAGCATTGAGCATACTTTTTACAACGAAGCGGGCCTGGCGAAGTTTGCCGAGATGGAGGGAACTTATCTTGATCAGCGCTACACCAGTCCGGGTGTCCAGATCTACCAGGTGAGTAACATCCCCTCGGTCTATGCCGAGCCGGAGACGTATGACTTTGCGGCGGATGAACCGATCACGCGGCCGCCCCCCCCGCTCGCCACCGAGGAAGAGCGCGACCCGGTAGAGCCGATGCCGGCGGAAGAAGCGGCGACGACGGGCGATCCCGCCGAACCGGCCCAACCTGCCGCCGATCTTGCCGCGTTGGAAGAACAGGTCGCCGCCAACCCGGAGAACTCGACGCCGGCCTTCGGCCTGGCCGAACGTTACCGCGCCGCCGGACGGCTTGACGACGCGGCAGCAGTACTCGAAGTGACGGCTGAAGCGAATCCCGGCGACATCGGGATGCATCATCTGTGGGGTGATATTCTCGCAGAAGCCGGGCGCTACGAAGAAGCCGAAGCAGTCTACATGCTGGCTGCCCGAAACAATCCGACAGCGGGCAACTGGAACAAGCTGGCAACCGCGCTGTTGGGCTGGGGCGAACTCGAGAAAGCCGAAATGGCCCTGAGCCAGGCGTTGAGCATTGATGACACGGCCTCGGAGCCCTACTATCGAATGGGCCAACTCTACCGGCAGCAAGGCAACGACGAGCAGGCCATCTCGGCACTCCAGGCCTACCTGCAACTCGCTCCCGACGGCCTATACAACCAGGAAGCCCGACAACTACTCGCGGAGATCCGTGATGAGTAGTACACGTTGCCGACTACCGACTATGGATAACTGAAATGATCATCGACATCTTTATCTGGTGGCTCGTTGTGCAGGTTATTGGCCTGCTGGGTCTGCCACTCACAACATTCCTCTTCCGCGCGCTACCTGATCAGGGCTATGCCTTCAGCAAGAGCATGGGCCTGCTGCTCATCGGCTACGGCGGATGGCTGCTGGCGATGTTTGGCCTGGGTTCGTTTGGCGCGCCGCTGCTGCTAATCGTTGGCCTGCTGGTCGGCGGCGTGGGCTTACTGCTGCAACGCACCCGCATCAGCGAGTATGCACCTACCAATCCCGAACCAGTGACGACAAAAGCCCGCCTTGCGCGTCTCCTGATCGGGCCGCAGGCGGATCGGCTCTCCGGGCGCACCCTGCTGACCTACGAGGTTGTGTTTGTCGTGGCGCTGCTATTTATGGCATGGCTGCGCTCTTACAACCCGCATCCCTGGGGCACCGAGCGGCCGATGGACTACGCCTTCTTTAATGCCATCCGCAACAGCGCCCTCTTCCCGCCGCATGATCCCTGGCTCGCTGGGTATAGTATCAACTACTACTACTTTGGGTATCTGCTCATGGCGGTGGTGGGGTTGCTCAGCGGACGCGATCCGGCCGTGGCGTATAACCTGGCGCTGGCACTAATCTTTGCACTCACAGCGCTCGGCACAACCGGGATCGTCTTCAACCTGATCGCCCTGACCCGCCGTGAGCAGCAGCCAGAGACAGACAACGCCGGCGCGCAGCGGTCCCGCCGTCCCTGGTCCTTCGGCCCACGCCTGCTTGTAGCGCTGTTGAGCGTTGTGCTGGTCTTGTTGGTCGGCAATCAGGCCGGGGCCCTGCAGGTGATTACCGGCAACCACCGCGTTGTCGCCCTCGATGGGCCGCAACTGGCCTCCGCGCTCGCTCAGGCCGTTCGCGGCGAGGAGATCATCGAACTACCCTACCCGGCCAACACATCGGACTTTGGCGAGATAACCACACTGGAGCGCGAGAACGGGCTCGACAATTTTAACTGGTGGTGGCCCTCGCGCACGCTCTGGGATGACTACAGCGCCGAGGGACGCCCGCGCCAGTACACCATCACGGAGTTTCCCTTCTTCAGCTTCTGGCTGGGCGATATGCATCCGCATGTGATGGCGCTGCCCTTCGGTCTGCTGGCAATGGCGCTGGCCCTGGCAACTCTCACCCGCCCGACGCTCCCGACATTTATGCAGGGGCGGCAGGGATGGGCCGACCTCATCATGACTGGCCTGATCCTGGGCAGCCTCTACACCATCAATAGCTGGGATCTGCCAACGTACATGCTGCTCTATGCCGGGGCGCTCCTGCTGCTCTACCTGCGCCTGAACGCCGGAACAATTCCGTGGCGGCATCTGGGCAAGCAGTCCGGCATGGTTTTGCCGGCACTTTTTCTCCTGTTCAGCCCGTTCTACCTGACCTTTCACTCTCTGGTCGGCTCGGCCGCGCCGCTACTCGATATTCCGCTGTTTGGCAAGATCACCCGGATTATCGGCCCGGTGTGGGCGGATCGGAGTGGCCTGCACGCATTTCTGATTATCTTCGGGCTGTTTGTCTTGCCGCTCAGTGCGTTTGTCTATCTCACCCGCAGTCGCAACCAGACAGCGTCGCAGCGCTCGGTTAACGTGCTCGGCATCGTTGCCGGGCACACCGAAGGTGAAGCCAGTCCCTCCTTTACGCGCTCTGCGCTGAACCTGGCCTTCAATCCCTGGCTGACACCGCTGCTGCTACTGATCGGGCTGCTCGTCGGCTTTCCGCTGCTGGCGCTGCTGGGGTTAGGCCTGCCGGCTGCGCGGCAGGCCGTCCGCCTGGTAGCCACACCCGCCGAAGCGTTTGTCCTGCTGATTATCACGCTGGGCTGTGCTATCAGTTTCGGCACCGAGCTAATCTACATCCGCGACGTTTTCGAGGGCATGTCAGTACGCTTCAACACCATCTTTAAATTCTACTATCAGGTCTGGTTGCTGTGGGGCACCGTCACCGCCTACGCCCTCTGGTGGCTACTCACACAGACAACGCACACACGCCGCGTTATCGCCTACGGCATTG
The DNA here is from genome assembly GCA_034437035.1 of Chloroflexaceae bacterium. Taxonomy (GTDB): domain Bacteria; phylum Chloroflexota; class Chloroflexia; order Chloroflexales; family Chloroflexaceae; genus CAKZQX01. The sequence continues at coordinate 31,352 of DAOTUI010000281.1, read as the reverse complement.
GCACGCTGTTTACCGTCTTCCTGGCCGGAGGGTTAGTCTACCCGGCGATTAATCTGCGCGACATGGTGACAAAGGGAACGCAGGTTGGCCTGATGGGAGAAACGCCGCGTGAACATTCGGCAGCCGGACGCGCGTCGATCCGCTGGCTGCGCGAGAATGTCACGCCCGGCAGCGTAGTGCTGGAGGCGGTGCATCCGCACGGCGGCTCGTACAATGGCGAAGGGTTTGGCGGTGTGGCTGCCGGCACCGGTCTGCCTACCGTGATTGGCTGGGTCGGACACGAGGAGCAGTGGCGTGGTGGTGATGCCGCCGCCCGCGCCGAACTGGAGCCGCGTAAAACGGATGTCGAACTCATCTACAGCACCACTGATCCGGCGCAGGCACGCGAACTGCTTGCCAGGTACGATGTGCGCTATGTCTATGTTGGTGGGCTTGAGCGGCAGAACTACGCCCAGGAGAGCCTGGCAAAGTTTGACCGGATTGGGCAGCCGGTCTTCCAGATGGACGAAGTGACGATCTACGCAATTCCGGAGGCGCAATCGCAATAAATGCACAAGCACGGGTCTACCATTCTCGGATGGAATGTGCGATGCATCACGATACCTGATGCTTTATAATCGCTATGACGGCATACTGCACAAAACCCATTTGTATGATATGATATACTATACCGTGCTGGGATGATGACAATGGAGTCGTTATCTGAAATGAACAAAGGAGTATCATAGGATGATCACCAAAGTGTCTAACGGTCGTGGGAAAATCCGTGTCACCTTTGCGATGCCCGCCGCAATCTGGGCTGACACAATCCACCTGGTAGGCGACTTTAACAAGTGGAACAGCAATGCCACCCCGCTCACCCTGGATGATGACAACTGGAGTATCACGCTGGAACTGGAGCCGGGGCAAGAGTACCAATATCGCTATCTGGTCAACGGTGTGGATTGGTACAACGATTGGCAGGCTGACCGCTACGAGCCGAATGAGCATGGTGGCGACAATTCAGTGGTAGTAACCACGGTAGGTGGGGCATTCCCTGACGTTTTGGAACCATGTGATGAGATGGATGAGCATCGTTCGTTCGAGATTGTGATGCCACTAGAAGAATACGTCTACGAATTGAACGACTATATCGGCGATGAACTGGCCGAGATTGCGCTTCCACTCCATGGACCATTTGTCGTTGGCATTGGCAGCCTGACCGATTATTAGCCAGGCCGGGTTTCGATCCTCTATGCCCAACAGCATACCTGTTTTAGATTTTGGTTCACAAACGGCACAACTCATTGTCCGGCGCATCCGCGAACTGGGAGTATACAGTGAGTTGTTGCCGTCTTCTGCTACCGAGGAAACAGTGCGTGCAATCGAGCCGCGCGGCATCATTCTCTCCGGCGGGCCGGCCAGCGTCTATGAACCGGGAGCACCGGCCCTTCCCGACTGGCTGCGCGATACCGATCTGCCGGTGCTCGGCATCTGCTACGGTATGCAACTCCAGAGTCATGCGCTGAGTGGCGTAGTTCTGCGCGCCAACCGGCGTGAGTATGGCCCGGCAACGATCACCGTCACCGACGAGAGCCCGCTGTTTGTCGGCACTCCCTATGAGCAACCCGTCTGGATGAGCCACGGCGACCATATCGAGGGCTTGCCCCCCGGATTTCACCCGCTTGCCCGAAGTGATAATGCAACTTTTGCCGCGATGGGCAACCCCGATCGACACTGGTATGGGGTGCAGTTCCACCCCGAAGTCGTGCATACGACATTTGGCCGCGATATTCTGCGCAACTTTCTCTTCACGGTGTGTGGCTGCACCGCCGACTGGCAACCGGCCAACTTTGTGGCCCAGGCAATTGAGCGGGTACGCACCCAGGTCGCAGATGGGCATGTTATCTGTGCGCTCTCTGGGGGAGTCGACTCGGCGGTTGCGGCGTTGATCATTCATGCCGCAGTTGGTGAGCGCCTGACCTGCGTGTTTGTCGATAATGGCTTGCTGCGCCAGGGTGAAGCCGACGAGGTTATCCGCACCTTCCGCGACCATCTGCACATTCCCCTCATTGCCGTTAATGCCACCGAGGAGTTTCTCGCAGCCCTGGAAGGTGTCTCGGACCCCGAACAGAAGCGCAAAATCATTGGCGAGCGGTTTATTCGCCTGTTCGAGCGCGAGGCACACCGCCTGACCGACCAGGACACAGCTTTGCCCTTCCTCGCGCAGGGAACGCTCTACCCGGATGTGATCGAGAGCAGCGCCCCGGATCGGGCGCAGGGCGTCACCATCAAGACCCACCACAACGTCGGCGGCCTCCCGGCCGATATGCAGATGACCCTGGTTGAGCCGCTGCGCTATATGTTCAAAGATGAAGTGCGGGCCGCCGGGTTGGAACTGGGCCTGCCCGACGACTGGATCTGGCGACATCCCTTCCCCGGCCCCGGTCTGGCCGTACGCATCCTCGGTCCTATCACCTGGGAGCGGCTCGAAACACTGCGCCAGGCCGATGCCGTCTTCACCGGCGAATTGCGGGCCGCCGGGCTCTACCGGGCAACCCAGCAGGCTTTCGCCGTCTTGCTGCCGGTCCAGAGCGTTGGCGTGATGGGCGATGAACGCACCTACGCCGATACGATTGCTCTGCGTGCCATTACCACCGAGGACTATATGACCGCCGACTGGGCACGCCTGCCCTACGAACTACTGGGGCGCATCAGCAGTCGGATTGTCAACGAAGTTGCAGGTGTAAACCGGGTGGTCTACGACATTTCCTCCAAGCCACCGGCGACAATCGAGTGGGAATAAGCTGTCTGGGCGAATAATGATGGACGCGCAGTATGACGACGCAGCTTCGGCTTTTCCCCCACTATCCGCCCACGCCTCGGCCCCAGGCAAACTGATCCTGTGTGGTGAGCATGCTGTCGTGTATGGGCAACCCGCCATTGCGCTGCCCCTACCCGATATCCGCGCCCATGTAGAGATTATCGCCGGGTCGCCGGGGAGTGGAGTACGGCTCAATGCGCCCGACCTGGGTCGCGCCTGGATCGCTGATGCCCATCCGGACGACCCACTGAGCGAACTGATCCGCGCAACCCTGCGCCACCTGAGAGTAGACCCGCCCGATCTGTATATCACCCTGACTTCAACCATTCCGATTGCCGGAGGCATGGGCAGTGGTGCCGCTATCGCCACGGCACTTGTGCGCGCGCTGGCAACCTTCACAGAGCACACCCTGCCGGCGGAGCAGGTTTCGGCGCTGGTGTATGCCAGTGAAGAACGCTTCCACGGCACACCCAGCGGCATTGACAATACTGTAGTTGCCTACGATCAGCCAATCTGGTTTGAGCGGCGCGGACCGGCGCACCCCAATCTAATTACGCCCATCAGCATTGCCGAACCGCTGACGCTGGTTGTCGGCGATACCGGAATCCGCAGCGCGACCCGCCTGCCGGTAGGCATGGTACGCGAGCGCCGGCAGGCCAATCCCCGCCACTACGAGCAGTTGTTCACGCAGGTCGGCACGCTGGTAAAGCAGGTACACACGGCCCTGGCAACCGGCGATAAAGCGGCCTTGGGTATACTCCTCAACGCCAACCAGACACTGCTGGAACAGATCGGCGTCTCGTCAGGCGAACTGGGGCATCTGGTTGCGGCGGCGCGGTCGGCCGGCGCACTGGGGGCCAAACTGTCGGGGGCCGGTTGGGGCGGTGTTATGTTCGCCCTGACCAATCCGGACAACCAGGCGGCCGTGATGACAGCGCTAACGCGCGCCGGAGCCACCCGCGTGTTGGCAACAACCATTCACGCAACTCAAAACCAGAGATGACAACATCCGGCATAAATTACAGGACTTACGCAGTGCGCATTCAAATGGGCCGTTTGCTCCCGATGATGGCGTATTTCGCCTGCGGCAGCGTGGTACGTTTTTGTCTTTTTCCGGAAAAAGAATGTCCCATCCCGCCCTGCCGGAGGCGAATCGTGCCGGTTGTTCAGGCAGACGCCTGGTTTGGAACCGACCGCGTAACTTCTGTAAAATACTTGAAACGGATACCATAAACCGGGTAGTCTGGGGTATAATAGAGGTATCGCAAGCAAAGACCTGCATAAATAGATGAAACAGATTTATTTCAGTAGAGTTACCGAGGTTATACTCCATGGCAAAGATTATGGTCGCCATGAGCGGCGGTGTCGATAGCTCCCTGGTGACGGCACTGCTCCATGAGCAGGGTCACGCTGTTACCGGCGTCACCATGCATCTCTGGGAGGGGGATGACGAAGGCATCTACGAGAGCCAGTGCTGTTCGCAGGAGATGGTCGCCGGGGCACGACGGGTCTGTGCGCAGTTTGGCGTGCCCTACTACGTCTTCAACTATCAGCGGGAGTTTCGCCGCCACGTTATCGAATATTTTTTGAATGAGTATGCGCATGGCTATACACCTAACCCATGCCTGGCATGTAATCGCGATCTGAAGTTTCGCTTCCTGCTTGAGCGCGCCCAAGCTCTGGGGTTTGACTACCTGGCAACCGGGCACTACGCGCAGATCCAGAAACCGGACGGGCAGCCATACGAGTTGTGGCGCGGCGTTGACCATGCCAAGGACCAGTCTTATGTGCTCTACATGCTTCAGCAACATGAGTTGGCCCGCTTGCAGTTCCCGTTGGGCGGAATGAGCAAAGCTGAGGTGCGTGCGCTGGCACGGGAGCGATTGCTGGCAACGGCCGACCGTCCGGAGAGCCAGGATATCTGCTTTATTCCCGATAATGACTATCGCCGCTTCCTGCGTGAGGAAGCCCCCGAGAGCATGCTGCCCGGCCCGATTATCGACCATGACGGGCAGGTGATTGGGCAGCATGAAGGCCTGCCATACTACACGGTCGGGCAGCGCAAAGGCCTGGGGGTCACCAGTCCGCAGCCACTCTTTGTGACCGAACTGGACACGGAGCGAAACGCCCTGATCGTTGGCCCGGCAGAAGCAGCCACCCGGCACATCTTTACCATTGAGCAGGCGAAATTTGTCAACGGTACCTGGCCGGATGCACCGTTCACCTGCCAGGTACAGATCCGCGCCCACGCGACACCGGTTGAAGCCACCATCACGCCATACGATGAGCAGCGGCTGCAGGTTAGGTTCAGCAAACCACAGCGGGCAATTACTCCTGGGCAGGCGGGCGTGCTGTATGACGGCAATCGACTGCTGGGCGGGGGACGGATTGCCGGCTCGCAATCGACGGAGAACTCATGAGCACGCTGGCTCCAGCAACCGCCCTGTTGTTGCTGCTGGCAACGGCCTGTGCGGCACTGGCCCACTTTCTGTGGGGAAAACATTGGCTACAACTGCCGATCTTCTGGTTAGCTGCGTTTATGGGCTGTCTCGTGGCATACGGACTTGGTCTGCAATTCCCGCTGAACCTGCCGACACCGGCCGGTGTACCGGTACTGGAAGCAGTGCTGGCAGCATGGCTCCTGATTATCGTTGCCTCACGTCTACGAGTATGATATAATCGTCCGGGTGGACCTGGAGGAGTTGACCTGTTGCTGAGTCAAGCTATGTGGCGCGCCAGGATGCGTTGCTGCCGGCAGGAGTGCTGTTGTGTTCAAGTGGATCGCTACTGGTATTGTAACGATTGTTATTATAACTATTGCATTCATTGTTGCCGCGTCACTATTTGAGGAATTTCGGGTCATTGCCCGTGATGTTGCCATTGTTATCGTGGCCGTATTTCAGATGATCAGTGCCATTCTCCTTATCGTTTTGCTTATCGCCGTCCTGTATGTTATTCGTGTTTTGAATCGACTGGCGAGTGATACGCTTGCACCTGGTATCAACAGCGCTACCGAGAAGATCAACGAAGTGTTGGACAGCGCCCGCTCGGTGACGGATGATGTGCGCGAGTCGAGCAGTGCAGTGACAACAACAACAGTCTTTATTGCGGAGCGGGTGATTACGCCGATTATTCGGATCTCCAGCCTCGTCACTGGTGTGCGCGCCGCCGCTACCACGCTGGCCCGGCGAAGTGTCAAATCCGAGGAACATTAGGACTACCTGTACCATTTGACCTATTGTTAACTAGTACCCGTTCACTATTGTTGTAGTTCTCAGACCGTGTTATGATAACAACCTACAGGCTGTCGTTCTGTGCATCGATGTGCCAACGACAGCCTTCTAGTTAAAGGGATTGCATGGGACAGCAGCACGTTGCATATGGTGGTCAGGCCGTTATCGAGGGCGTTATGATGCGGGGGCGGCAGCAGGCAACCGTGGCGGTATGTCAGCCGGCGGGGACAATTGCCTATAAACATTTCCCGCTGGACGCACAACGCCGTACGACCCTGGAACGCCTGCCACTGGTGCGGGGTGTGTTGATGCTGTGGGATGCATTGAGTTTAGGCGTACGCGCCCTGAATTTTTCGGCCAGTGCCGCGCTGGGTGAGCAGGAGCAGTCTACAGGAGCCTCGATTGGTACCCTCATCGTATCACTGACAATTGCTATCGGGCTCTTCTTTGTATCACCGCTTTTACTCGCCAGCCTGGTCGGACACCTGGGAGCAAACCTGTTTCAGCGGGAACTGCTTGAAGGAGTCCTGCGGCTTGGTATCATTATTGGCTACATTGTTATGATCAGCCGGATTCCCGAAATTCAACGGGTTTTCGGGTACCACGGAGCAGAACATAAAGCAGTCAATGCGTATGAGGCCGGCGCACCGTTGACGGTTGAGTCTGTGCGGGGGTTCTCGCTTATTCATCCGCGTTGTGGTACTAGCTTTCTGGCAGTTGTTGTATTGATCAGTTTCGTCATCTTCCTATTCCTGGGCGGGTTGCCCTTCTGGGCCAGGTTCCTTTCGCGCATTGTGTTAGTACCGGTTATCGCGGCCGTGGCATACGAACTGTTGCGGCTCTCGGCCCGGCATTATCATCGCCAATGGGTGCGGACGCTGATTGCGCCCTCCCTCTCACTGCAACAACTGACAACCCGCGAGCCAGATGATACAATGATTAAGACCGCTATTGCTGCACTTTTGCCGGTACTGGCTGCTGACGGTGTTTCAGTACGCGAGACACGCACGACCGACGAGCAGGCATTAGCAACCTCAGTCTGATGTATGGAAACAGGACTAGGACTGGTAGCGCCCCTGGAGGCATTATAATGGCGCTGGTTGGTAACATCCGAGACTTTGGCCTTTCTGATTTTTTGTACCTCGTAGACCGTGGCTACAAGACCGGGTGCTTGCATCTGAGTCGGGATGAAGAGAAAGCCATCCTGTACTTTGAGAAGGGCAAGCTGATCTACGCGGCACGTCATCAGGGGGAGCAGTTGGGCGATCTGTTGATCCGCCAGGGGAAACTCTCTCCCCAGCAACTGGCTCAGGCACGACAGGCCTGTAACCACGGCGGGAACAGTTTGACATTAACGCAGGCGATCCTCAACGAAAATATTCTCTCACACGAGGATCTTCAGCAAACCCTACAGGTCCACACGGAGGAATCAGTCTATGGACTGTTTGGCTGGCCTGATGGTGAGTTTCGCTTTGAGCAGGGCCAGAAACCCGATCCGGGCGAACCCATTATGCCAATGCCGCTGCCCGTTGAGAACTTGATTATGGAGGGAGTGCGGCGCATCGATGAGTGGGGTCGCATCAAAGATCGCATTCCCAGTACCGATATGATTGTCAGGTTTGTTGAGCAGCCTGGCGAGAAAGCAAAGGGGGTAAAACTGGCTCCCGAAGAGTGGCGGGTTTTCGCTCGCATTAATGGGAAGGATACTCTTGCCGATATTGCTCAGAAGACCAGTCTTAGCGAGTTCGATGTTTGCCGAATTGTGTATGGTTTTATGACGGCAGGTCTGGTGGATGTCGTCAAGAAACCGAAACCTGCGTCAGTAGCAGGCGGCGGACAAGCAAGGGAAGCGCCCAGGATCAAGAAGAGCCTGGTTAACCGCATTATCAATCGTATCCGTGGTATGTAGAATTGTGCGCTCCTGCCAGGGCACAGCACCGTAGCGGAGGGCCGGTGTGCAGACGGTAAAAATGGTTATTAGTGGGGCGGTCAACGCCGGGAAGACTGAGTTTATTCGGTCAATTAGTGAGATCGAAGTGGTCTCGACCGAGCGACGCGCCTCCGACGACACCAAACATATAAAGAAGGAAACGACGGTGGCGATGGACTTCGGTCGTATCGCCGTTTCCGATGACCTCGTGCTGCATCTGTTTGGTACGCCAGGTCAGAAGCGGTTCGATTTTATGTGGGAGATCCTCTCGGAAGGGATGCTTGGGCTGGTTGTGCTGGTTGACAGTACCCGCCCCGAGACATTTCGGGAGACGAATCGGATTATCGATTTCTTTACCTCCTACCGGGAAACGGCCTATGTGATCGCCGCCAACAAACAGGATCGTCCCAATGCCTGGGCGCCGGATGAATTGCGGCTGGCGTTACGCCAACCACCGCATGTGAAGGTGCTTCCATGTGTTGCTTCTGAGCGCGAGAGCGTGAAGAATATCCTGCTTGAGCTGCTCTATGTGATTATGCAGCGGAGTGAGGATTAGGCTCTCAGGGGCGTTCCTTTTCCTTTGTCGTACTGGGACACAAACGCGGTGACAGGTACTTTCCCGTCACCGCGCTCTTTTTGTGTTCAGAAGATACTACGCTTCTTCTCTTACATGACATAAGTTACGCAGTGCGGACTGTCCCTCCCGCGTGCCAGACCCGAAAGCAGGTTGTGCCTGCGGCAGCATGGTACTCTGTTTTCTTTTTCACAAAAAAATTCACGTTGTGAATTTTTTGTGAAAAAGATCTGGAATCTTCCACCCTGCCGGAGGCGAAGAACACCTTACCGTGGAGGACCGCGTAACTTCTGTTACATGACATAAGTTACGCGGTGGGTGATCAAACCAGGCGTTTGTTTGGATGAATGTCCCGATTCGCCTGCGGCAGCATGGTACGTTTTCTATCTTCTTCACAAAAATTTGCACAAAGTGCAAATTTTTGTGAAGAAGAATGGAATCTTCCGCTTCTACGGTGGGCACACAAATCGGGCGTGTGACCAAATGAAAGGTAGCCGCGCCTGCAGCAGCATGGTACGTTTTCTATCTTATCTTTTTGGAAAAAGTGGCTTGGAGAGCACTTTTTTCCAAAAAGGATGTCCGGTTTCACTCTGCCGCAGGCGACATTTCTTTCCGAGCTAGAGATCGCGTAACGGGTGTCAATCAGGCGTCTCCAGGGCACGCACCACGCGGTTGCGGGCTGTGGTTGCGGAACGCCCCGCCAGTGCCTCACGCAGTTTTGTGCCGGCGTTGGGCGCATCAAACTGGTGCAGGCCAAACCGCTGCACCAGATCGTAGATGACCTTGATGCCGCGCAGGCTGTGCCCATGTGGACCAAGTAGCGGCGAAAATATCCCAATGCCGACCTGCCCCGGTACAACCGCCAGCAGTCCGCCGCTGACACCGCTTTCGGCGGGCATACCGGCACGGTAGCTCCACTCGCCCTGGAAATTGCGCATGCCACAGGCATGCATGACGCTGAGCAGATCGCGGACATGCTCCGGGCTCAGGATAGCCTCGCCGGTGACGGGATTGGTGCCTCCGTTAGCGAGGGTTGCGCCCATAACTGCCAGGTCACGGCAGGTGATCAACAGTGACTGTTGCTGGAAAAAGAGATCCAGCGTTTCGTCAACATGATCGTCAATGAGCCCGCGATCCAGCATATGGTAAGCCAGGGCGCGGTAGCGATGCCCACTCAGGCGACTGGCGGTAAAGACCGTGGCGTCAATACGCATTTCATGCCCCGTATACCGCTGAAATAGCTCCAGAACATGGTTCAGCCGATCAGTGGTAGTATTGCCTGCCAGCATGCTCACCATGGCAAGGGCGCCCGCCGGAACCAGCGGATTTGGTAAAACCTGTCCCGGCGGGTCGGGCAGATGAAAGCTGTCATCGGCGGGCATAACCCCGATGCGCGCCAGTACCGCGTCACGCCCCTGGTCTGCCAGAACCATGCCATACACAAAGGGTGTTGCCAGCGCCTGCGACGTGAAGGCATGCTGGCTGTCCCCAACCTCATAGATCTGGCCGGATGTATCAGCGACGCAGATGCCAAACCAGTTGGGATTGGCCCGCGCCGGCTCGGGCGTGGCTTGAAATAGTGTACCCTCGGTATATGCCTGATAGGTGCGATGCAGTTCGTTGAGCACAGTCCGAAATGGCGAAGCAACCGTTTTCATTCCATGCACAATCGCCGTTAGATCATCCTCGTGTGTCTCACGCGTCATGATGCTATGCTCCCTCTAGTAGAAATGGACATCATTGTCGTAGCTTATGGCTCGGACTGGCCCTCGGAGTTGGGTTTGACCTCCGACCGTTGCCGGTTGCGCAGGTTATGCGCTTTGGTGCGCAAATCCTGGAAGAAGTCAGAGTCAACAATTTCATTCACCTGCTCCTGACGTTTGTTTTCGTCAATCTCAATGCGCAGTTGCTGAATTTCCTGGCGCAGGTTCTGTTCACGAATGTAGGACTCGAGTGCGGCAACAGCCAGCGATGAAAACGACTCCATCATCTGCTGCAGATTGGCATCGAAGGGGATCACCTGGCCGGTTTCCTGATCCTGGGCATTCAGCAGTTGCAGGACACCGAGCACCTGATCCTGATTATTCTTCAGGGGAATTGCCAGGAGCGAAATAGCCTGGTAGTGATCCGCTGCTGCGACCTGCATCAGCCGGGGAAAGTTAAATGGTGGAGCGGCACCGGCGAGGTCGCCAACATTGACCGACTGACCGCGACAGGCAACGTACGGCGCGGGATGCAGTTCATCCACTTCACCGGTTTCCGCATCATACAGCGGGATATGTGACAGTGAATCGGCACGCACCTGCGTGTCGATAAGGGCATCCTGGGAGCTTTTGCGCAGCATCACCAGTTTTAACTCCCGTTCCTCACGCAGAAAGAGTAAGCCCCGGTCCGCCCGGCAGAAGGCCATCGCCTCTGACAGAATGTTTGCCAACAGTCGGTTGAAATCGCGTTCTGAGGAAAGCGCTACACCGATTGGAATAACCACATGCAGCAGATCATCGGCGCGTTTCTTCTCCTTGCGGATCTGGAAGAGCGTCTGGCGTAACTGCCGGGTCATATCATTAAATGTGCGAGCAAAGATGCCGATTTCGTCACCGGACTCAACCGGTGCCTGGACGCTTAAATCGCCGCCGCCAATCTGTCGGGCGACGCCGGTCAGGCGGCGTACCGGCCCGGCGATAGTCTGGCGAAAGACAAATGCCAGAATTGTACCGAGAATAACCGCAGTAATGCCGACAATCATGGTGTGTGTCACAGCCGTACTGAGCGTCTGCCGTGCCTGGGTAAGATTACGCTGAAGAGTTGCCTGCTGATCATCGGTCATTGCGCTCAGTAGGCTCTCCATTTCATTGGTTAGTGGCTCGACCTGTTCTTCAAACGTATAGAGATCCCGGCGCCACTCGTAGGAATCACTCTCCAGAATAGCAAAGGCTTCCTCCGGTACCTCTTTAATGAAGTTCTGACGATGAATCGCAATATTTCGCATCATCTCCTGTTGGGTATCGGTAAGGAGATGCATCTGCTTGCCCAGTGTATCCCAGGCATCATCGTTGATTTCGAGATTCACCTCATATTCATAGTAGCGAAAGTTGGGGTTTCGGGTGGTAACATACCCGCGCAACCCGGAAAACATCGCCGCAAAAGAGCTTTGAAAGGCCGCCATGTCTCTTAGCAGTGTATTGTTCTCGATGGAAGGTTCCCGCCGGGCCTGCTCGTCGATCATTTCATTGATAATGATGAGTACCTGCCCGCCATCCGCAACACCGGTTGTATTCAACCAGTTATAAGCCGGTTCGCGCTCCATTTGATCATCACGCAGGGCAAAAAGTTCACCGGGCAGAGTTTGCCAATCATTGAACTGCTGCTTCAGGACATCCAGGCGTTCCTGGTTTTCCATACCAAATCCGGGCCGGTCGGATAGCTGGTCTAACACTGTGAGATTCCCGCGAAATTCCTGCTCCACATCCTGATAGCTTTCGAGAAATGCAGGATCGCCCAGGGCCAGGTAGCCGCGTACATTGCCGGTCATACGGAGGAGATTGGCGTGGGCGCGCGACGAGGCCAGCACAACCTGGGAACTCTCGTCAACCCGCTGCTGGGCAAGAGATACCTGGCGTGCAGCGAAGGTGCTTAAACCAAAGACCAGCAGAGTCAGTCCCACCAGCAACCCGAACCCGATGGTTAGCTTACTGCCGATGTTCAGGTTCCGCAGCCAGTTACCCCGCGCGGATGGAACAGGAGCCGCGTCTGCTACGGTGGGAGTCTCAAATACAGGCATGTCGGGTGTATCGGTACTCATCATAAACGACTCCTCCAGTCTTTGATCTGCCACACATCGGCGTCCCACGGCGTCAGTTCTACACCGGCCAGATCGTTGCGCATCCCGGAAATGTCTGCCACATGCACCAGGGGAATGGCGACAACGTCTTCAATAAACCGATCATTCATCTCGATAATCAACTCGCGGCGGGCAACCTTATCGATCTCGGTCATAACACGCGCATGCAAATCGTCAAATTCGGGATCGCACCAGCGCGAGACGTTGATCCCGGCCCCCCACTCGTTCTCTGCCTGGGGTATCTGATCACATTTCCACCAACCCAGGTATGCACCCGGATCGATGGTATCCATCGAGATATCATAGGTTTGCATATCGGCCAGAAAGCGCCCGCTTGAGTCGGGATGGGACTGATCATCACCCAGAAAAACACCAACATCAACCGTTTTGATCTCTACCTCTATGCCAACGGCACGCAGGTCGCGGCGGACCATCTGCTGCAGATTGCGGAAATTCACTGAGGACTCGTAGGCAAACCGGAGCGGTATGCCATCTTTATCACGTATGCCATCGCCATCGGTATCGATCCAGCCGGCTGCTTCAAGCAGGGCTCTGGCCTGATCCTGGTCAAATGTGTAGTTTGTCGTGGACGAGTGGTATTCTTCGGGCGCAACGACAAGCTGATCCGCAGCATGACCAAACTGCCCATAGATAGTTTCGGCAAGCGTTTCGCGGTCTATGGCATAGGCCAGCGCCTGCCGCACACGCAGGTCGCTTAAGAAGGGGTGCTCCATCCCCAACCGGGAGTCCTGTGTCGGATCAGTGCGGTTGAGATCCAGGAAGACCAACCGGCTGCCAAAGTTGACGTTGGGTGTGCCCTGCCCCGCTTCGATCAGATCTTGCAATTCGTCGGGTGACTCCTGCAGATCGAAGGCATAATCGGCCCGTTCCGGGATCGTATTAGTAAACACCGCCAGGGCTGCCTGATGCGGTTCGCGCCCGCCGAGCAACTCAACCCGGGAGAAATAGGGTTTATCAGGTTCACGAAAAAATGGATTAGCCTCGTACACAATTTTGTTCGTTTCTACCAGTTTTGTCACCAGAAAGAGCGTTTCCTGCGGTTTGAATGAGACGACTCGGTAGGGTCCGGTGCCGACGGTATCACCCTCGTTCTTACCAAAGTTAGCCGGGGCATCTTTGGCGTTCACGCCATTGTAGGCGCTAAACTTGTGCTCAGGCAGAATCTGACCGGGTATGCCCACAAACGGCGTAAACCAGGCCGGATTGGAATCGACGAAGTGAACTTTGACTGTGTAGCGGTCGATCGCTTCGACTCGACTGACTGTTTCATAGGCAAATGCACTTGAACTCTCGATGAGCGGGTTGGTAATAAAATCGTAGGTAAAGAGGATATCATCCGCCGAGAAATCTTCACCGTCTGACCATTTCACGCCCTGTTTCAGTCGCCATGTGACCGACAGGCCATCCGGATCAAGATCGCCATTCTCCAGCGAGGGGATTGCCGTGGCAAGGATAGGGACCAGGTTGTCATGTTTATCAAAGCCGGCGAGGGGCTCATAGATAATCCGGCTGGCTTCAAAATCCTTGTTGCCGGTAGAAAGATGGGGGTTGAGCGTTGTTGGCGCATCCCAGGAAATCAGCCGCAGTGTGCCGCCACTCCCCCGCAGACTGGGTTCGGTGGTTGGGCTAGGCTCCGGTTGTGCGGTTGGCGTAGCTGCCGGCTGCATGGCGAAACCGGCGCAACCAGTGATGCCGAGGAGCAGGAGTCCTATCAGATAGATATGTCGCATTGAAACCACGATAATTGCCTCGTTTTCTGCTGCTGTCATGTACCAAATTGTCGGCGAAAGCGTGTAATTCCTGATGCAGGGAGGGTATAGCCTTCGCAGTGCAGCTCTGCTCCGCGAAATCCCAGGCGACGCAGCGTCGTGTAGTGCTCAAACGTAGTCGCCAGATCGACATAGCCCAGCGTGGGCGGAAGGTGGGCGAAACGGGCGGATAGCAGACTGGAAAGAATACACCCGGTTATCTCATGCGGGTTGTAGTGTGCAAAGAGCGCTTTCGCATGCGCGGGTAAGGCCCGCTCTGCCAGGCGCGGCAGATAACGCGTAGCCGTAATCGGCTGCGGAGACTGGACGACACCACCTTCGGTAAAGAGAATATCCTGCTCTGCTTCAAATCGGCGGCGGGCCTGGTCGGGATCGAAACAGTGCGGCGCAGAGTCGTCAACAATCAGCGTACCGGAGTTGACGCGGGTTATATCCAGAATATTAGGCACATTGGTCGCGCCAATAATTGTTGTCGCGGTATACAGTTCAGACGGTACTGCACCCGGCGATGCGATGATCTGTATCGTTCCTTTAAAGCCTGACTCAGTGGTCAGTTCCCACTGCAGCAGTTCCAGTTCCGCCTGCTTCTGATAGATATCACAGAGCAGGAGCGTCTCTGGATGTGGTCGGCAACGCAGCATCAGGCGGAGAGCAGCCAGACCAACCGAGCCCAGACCCAGGAACGCAACCCGCTCTTGCGTTATGTCGCGTCCACTCTCCACCAGGATGCGATCGAGTGCCAATGTCACTGCGGCGGTGGTAGTTGCATGCCCGGTCGAGAGCAGCGGCAGATCGTCGCGCCCGGCAAGCGCAGCGGCGATGGCGCGGCCATAATCCGTAGCCGATGGAATTAGTCCCGCCAGGGAAACGACGCGCGCGCCCAGCCAGCGGGCCATTTCCAACCCTTCGATGATACTGGCGATCAGGCCGGTCTGGTCCTGGTACAACTGGTCATCGAAGTGGGGCAGGGTAAAGAGGGCAATCCGCCCCAGATGCATCGCTAACAGCTCATCAAAGACCGGGAGGTTATCGTACCACGCATCTATTACCGTGTTGCGACTCACGCCGAATTGCTCCAGTAGCGCGGGTGATAGACCGGGGAGGGGCAGAGTACCGAAGGTGGCAGCCGCTACCGGCGCAAACTTCCGGGCGGCAAAGAGGTTCAGGAGCGGCCGCAGTTCAAGCGTAAGGGCCGACCCGGCGGAACTGGCCTGTGGCACGGTTTCCTGCCGATCTGTCCGGTCAATCTCAGGTTGAGGCGGGGCGACCGCCGGAGCAACCGGGAGGGGAGAGCGTTGGGCCAGCACTTCGGCCAGGCCGGCAATCGTTGGGTAGAGAAAGATATCTTTGATGGCAACCGGATAGGGCAGGGCGGCCTCGATCTGCGTGATCAGATGCATAATCTGGAGCGAGTGGCCGCCGAGGGCAAAGAAGTTATCCTGAGTACTCACCCGCTCCCGGCGCAGCACATCGGCCCAGATATCGGCGAGGGTAGCCTCAACCGGATTACGCGGGGCCGTGTAGCCGGTCTGATCTTGCCGGGTTGTTGAATCGAAGAGCGGCAGCGCATCACGGTCAAGTTTGCCGCTGGGGGTCAGCGGGAGCGCCGCAAGTTGGATAAAGGCCGACGGGAGCATATAGTCAGGGAGCCGCTCCTGCAAGAAGCTGCGCAGGGCGGGAATGAGTGAGCGCGGCTCCGGGTCTGTCGGCACGACATAGGCCACCAGTCGCCACTCTCCCGGCATCTCCTCACGCGCCACAACCACGGCCACGGCTACTGCGGGATGCTGCCCCAGCAGGGTTTCGATCTCGCCGGGCTCGATGCGAAAGCCGCGAATTTTGACCTGCTGGTCGATCCGCCCCAGAAACTCGATAGTGCCATCGCCCCGGTAACGCGCCAGATCGCCGGTGCGGTAGAGCCGTATTGGGCGATCCGGAGCGATGCCGGTTCCCCCGGTCGCTACTCCCCAGTCACGCATCTCCAGGTCAATAAACCGCGTGCTGGTGAGATCCGGGCGGTTGAGGTAGCCACGCGACAGGCCGGCACCACCAATGTGTAGTTCGCCGGGGACGCCAATCGGCACCGGGTTGCGCGCCTGATCCAAAATGTAGACCTGCACATTGTCCAGCGGACGGCCAATCGGCATGCTATCGCTGAACTGCTCTGCCTGCGCCGGATCGGGGGCAAAGATGGTTGCGACAATGGTTGCCTCAGTCGGGCCGTAGGAGTTGATCCAGCGAATGCGCGCGCCGGCCGGCACCTGCCATGCAGCATAGCGTTCCGGCAGGGCCGCCTCACCGCCGACGATTACCAACCGGAGTGTGTTCGGAAGCGTAGCCCAGGTCTGTTCCAGGTGGCGGACCCAGGCATGCCAGTAGGCGGTTGGCAGATCCAGGATGGTAATCCCATGCTGCGCGATAAACTGATCAAAACTATTGAAGGAAGCCAGCGCCGCATCGGTGCGCAAGACCAGCGTTGCGCCGCAGAGCCAGCCGGGGAAGATCTCTTCCGCCGAGGCGTCAAAACTGAGCGAGGCAAACTGGAGGATGCGATCACCGGCCTGGATTTCACAGCGGCGCGCAATCGAAGTGTTATGGTTGACCAGGGCCCGATGCGGAACCATCACCCCGTTGGGGGTGCCGGTTGAGCCGGAGGTGTAGATCACATAGGCCAGGTGATCGGGCTGCACGGCGCTGACCGGATTGTCCCACTCACCCGGTACTGATGCATCCGGGTCCAGGTAGATCACCTCGGCGGTGAGGGACGGCAGATGCGTGCGCAGATGCGGCTGCGTCACCAGCAGCGTTACCCCGGCATCCGCCGACATCAGGGCCAGTCGCTCATGCGGGTAGGCGGGATCGAGCGGCAGGTAGGCCCCCCCGGCTTTAAGAATGCCCAGCAACCCGATCGCCATGGTCGACGAACGTTCTACACAGAGGCCCACCAGCACATCCGGCCCCACGCCCAACGCCTGCAACTGGTGCGCCAGATGGTTGGCCTGTCGGTTCAACTCCCGATAGCTCAGATGCCGGTCGTCCGCGATAACGGCGATGGCATCCGGGGTGCGGGCAACCTGCGCCTCGATCAACTGATGGATACAGGCATCGCGGGGATAGTCGGCGCTGGTTGCATTCCAGTCAACCAGGATCTGCTGTCGTTCGGCCGGGGTGAGTAGCGGCAGTGTGCCGACCGGTTGTTCCGGGTTGGCGCAGAGCTGCTGAAGCAGTTGCTCGAAGTGGCCGGCCATGCGGCGGATTGTCGGCTCCTCAAATAGATCGGTTGCATATTCCCACGCCCCGACCAGCCCCTCGGTCCGCTCTTCCAGCACCAGCGAGAGATCAAACCAGGCACCGCCGGTGACAACTTCCAGATGTTCTCCGTGTGCGCCGGGCAGATCCAGGCCGCGGAATGGCTCAAGCTCCATCGCCAGCGCCACCTGGAAGAGCGGCTGATAGCTCAGGTCACGCTCCAGGCGCAACAGATCAATCACCTGCTCAAAGGGTACATCCTGATGGGCATAAGCGCCCAACGCTACCTCACGCGTGCGTCGGAGCAGTTCGCGGAACCCGGGGCTACCCGCCAGATCGATCCGCAGCACCAGGTTGTTGACGAAAAAGCCAATCAAATGTTCAATCTCGCTACGCCCGCGCTCAACCACGGGGGAGCCGATCACGATATCGGTCTGGCCGGTATAGCGCGCCAGCAGCGTAGCGAATGCCGCCGTCATTGCCATAAAAAGCGTACAGCCTTCGGCCTGGCTCACCTCCTTGAGCCGCGCAACCAGGGCTGCCGGCAGTGGCTGCCGGTAGAGCCCACCACGCAGGGACTGCACCGGCGGGCGCGGATGGTCGGTCGGCAGCGGAAGCAGGGTCGGACAGCCGGTCAGTTGCGCTTTCCAATAGGCCAGGTGTTCCTCTAGCAGAGCGCCCTGGAGCCGCCGGCGCTGCCACTGCGCAAAGTCGGCATACTGAATCGGCAGATCGGGCAGCGTCGCGGGGGTGCCGGTCAGATGCGCATTGTAGAACGCTGCCAGGTCACGGTAGAAGACCGCATACGACCAACCATCGGTGATGCTGTGATGCATATTTACCAGCAGGATGTAGTCTGCGGCTTCCATCCGGATCAGCGTGGCACGGATCAGCGGGCCGCGTTCCAGGTCAAACGGCTGCTGGTCGGCAGCGAGCAGGCGTTGGGCTTCCGTCTCGTGCATATCCGGCGGCAGGTGGCGCAGATCGATCACCGGCAGGGGCAGATAAAGTTCGGGCGTGATGACCAGGACCGGTCGCCCGTCAACGGCGATAAAGGTTGTGCGCAGCGTCTCGTGACGGTTGATAACAGCGTTGAGACTCTGCTCCAGCACGCTGGTGTTGAGTTGCCCCCGGAAGCGGATGGCCGCCGGACTGTTGTAGGCCAGGCAGTCCGGGGCAAACTGCTGGATAAACCAGAGCCGCTCCTGCGCAAACGATGCCGGAAGATTGCCGGCGCGCGAGACCGGCATAATTGGCAGTCGATCGGGAGAGGCCGGCGCGTCAGCAGCGCGTTGTAGGTCGATCTGCTGCGCAAGTTCGGCCAGTGTGGCAGTCTCGAAGAAGGTGCGCAGGGGCAGTTCAATCTGAAGTTGTGCGCGCAGATGCGCAATAACCTGGATTGCCAGCAGCGAGTGTCCCCCCAGTTCAAAGAAGTTGTCATTGATACCGGCATGCTCCAGGTGCAACACCTCTGTCCAGAGGATTGCCAGCAACTCCTCAGTGGATGTGCGCGGCGCAGCGTAGGGCCGGTCGGCGGACAGGTCGGCCTGAGTTGGGGCGGGCAGCGCACGCCGGTCAATTTTGCCGCTGGGCGTCAGCGGAAAGGCATCAAGCAGCACAAAGGCGGTGGGAACCATATGCTCCGGCAGGCGCTCCCGGAGAAATGTGCGCACCATAGCCGGGGTCAACTGCTGCTCCGGGTGCGTCAGCAGATAGGCGACGAGTTGCTGCGCACCGTGGTCGGCTTCCCGTGCGCACACCAGGGCTGCACGCACCGCCGGGTGTTGCAGGAGCAGCGCTTCGATCTCCCCCGGCTCAATCCGAAAACCGCGCAGTTTGATCTGATGATCAATACGACCGAGAAACTCGATTGTGCCATTGGGCAGGTAGCGCACCAGGTCGCCGGTTTTATATAACCGCGCATTCGGTTCCGGATTGAACGGATCGGGAAGAAAGCGCGCCGCCGTGAGTTCCGGACGATTGAGGTAGCCCCGGGCCACGCCCGCGCCACCGATGTACAACTCTCCCGGCACACCGACCGGGACGGGTTGCCGCTGCCGATCCAGCAGGTAGACCTGCACATTGTCGATCGGGCGACCAATTGGGACGGAATGGAGTTGAGCCGGATCGAGACCCTGATCATCGGGCGGAAAGATCAGGGCGGTGATGGTGGTCTCCGTAGGACCGTAGGCATTCAGCCACCCGATGCGCTCCCCAGCGATTGCGCGCCAGCGCAGGTAGTGCCCGGTGTGGACTTTCTCCGAACCGGTAATCACCAGGCGTAAGCTGGCGGGGAGCCGGGCCGCTGTTCGGGTCAGATCATCTACCCAGGCATGCCAGAACGAGGCCGGCAGGTTCAGGACCGTCACCGCCTGCTGCTCCAGAAATGCCATAAAATCGGCGAATGTTGCCAGGACATGGCCCGGATTAATCACCAAAGTTGCGCCACACAGCCAGCATGGAAGGATCTCTTCGTTTGCCACGTCAAAGCTGATCGAAGCAAACTGCAACATCCGATCATCCGGGTGTAATGCACATTTCCGCGCAAAGGCCGGCGCGTGACTCACCAGCGCGGCATGCGGCACCATCACACCGTTGGGGGTGCCGGTTGAGCCGGAGGTGTAGATCACATAGGCCAGGTTATCCGGGCGCACACCGCTGGTTGGGTTGGTAATCGTCTCCGGGAGGGCTGCACTGGTGTCCAGGCAGATGGTATGCGCGGTATGCGCCGGCAGTGTCTGTTGCAGATCTGGCTGCGTCACCAGCACGCTGATCCGGGCATCCGCCAGTATCATCGCCAGGCGCTCCGGCGGGTAGTGCGGGTCCAGCGGGACATAAGCACCACCGGCCTTGAGAATGCCCAGCAACCCAACCGCCATTGCCGGCGAACGCTCCACACAGAGACCCACCAGCGTCTCCGGCCCCACGCCCAGAGCCTGCAACTGCTGCGCCAGATGATTGGCGCGCTGGTTTAACTCGCGGTAGCTCATCTGCCGGTCCGCCGCGATAACGGCAATGGCATCAGGGGTGCGGGCCACCTGTTCCTCAATCAAGTGATGGATGCAACGTTCGCGCGGGTAGTCGGTGCGGGTGGCATTCCAGTCAACCAGGATCTGCCGGCGCTCCTCCGGGGAGAGCAGCGGGATATCGCAGAGGCGCATATGCGGATTGGCAAGCATCAACTGCGTAAAGGTGACAAAGCGCTGCAACATCTGCGTGGCGCAGGCATGATCCAGCACCTGGGGGTCATCGCTCCGCCGTAACACGCGCCCGGTGTAGCTCTCGTCCGGCACCTGCGGCGTAAAATCCCAGTAGATGCCCTCCGCGGCCAGCACCAACGTTAGAATATTCCCCGGCGCATGCTCATATTCATCAAGGCTGTTTACCTGGGCAATATTGATCGACAGGCGTGGGATGGCTTGCAGTTCGGGGTAACGCTCACCAATATTGCGCCTGTAGCTGCCATGCTGCCGGTGCAACGCGACCTGTTCCCGGATGGTCCGGTGCAGACTGGTGCAGGGTTGCGCCATATCGACCGCTATGCGTAGCGGCACATAGGTTGCCGACAAACCGGGGTGGCTGGTGGCAGTATGCGTACGCGGCACATTCAGGCCAACATCAAAACAGGCACGGTCACTCAGTCGGGCCAGGTAAGCCACAAACGCCGAGAGCAACAGATCACGCCGATCCTGACCGGGAAAGTGGGTTTCCAGACTGGCCTGCAATGCCGGGGTGAAGGGGACATCAAGCCGCCCGGTCGCCGGTTCGGATGCGGCGGCACGCATGGCGCTGTCGAGTTGAGGAAAGACGTAGGGCAGCACCACTGGCTGAAGGTGGGCCAGGCGCTCGATCCAGAAATCTTCGTGTTGCTGCTGCGCAAAATCCATAACATGTCCAGGTCTATTCAAACTGGTCAAACAACTTGTGCAACTGGCGCGGCATCGTCCGGGTAAGCTCGGCAATGCGCGAGTTGGCCTCGCGCAGGCGCCGGCTGAGTACGTTAATCAGTTCCAGCGAGAGATCGGGATACTGGCGGGCCAGCGCAATCAGCGGTTCTCGCCGCAACTGCAGGGTCAGGGTATCCTGGGTGGCAGTGGCGGCGGCGGCATGGACATCACCATCAAACAGGCTGGCTTCGCCAAAGTAGGAGTGCGCCTCGATGGTTGCCAGTCGCGCAAACGAACCCGCGCGCCGTTCCTGCTCAATGGCTACCCGCCCGCTGACGATGACGTAGAGCGTACCACCGGCATCGCCCTGGTTAAAGATGCGCGTATCCTGCGCAAAGAACTGCTCTTCACAAACGGCTGCCAGCACTTTCAACTGTTCCAGGCTCATGCCCTGGAAGAAGGGAACACCTTTCAAAAAGGTAATGCGTTCAATGGTAGATAACACACGCTCCTCCTCTTGAATGGTAGCGGTGATCGTCTGACCGACGATTTTGCGGCGAGCAGCGCGCGCTGCCAGGCGAACATCAGCTACGGGATCATTCAGGGCACGCTCGATCAGGTATTCCCGCTGTGACGCGGTCAGCAGTGCCCCGTTAGATTGAGTGAGCGCCGGTACCTGAGCGGGAGGCGTGACGGATGCATCGTGGGCCGGGTTCGGCGAAGGTTCCGCTGGTTGAGCATCCGCCGGTTCCGCCGGATCAAGGCTATCGAGCAACGTGCTTAACCGGTCGGCAGCACGCTTCCGCCGGTTTGCGCGCACTGGTTCCGCTGTGGGTGAGACCGCCGGATGCGCGCCGGGTACGCCGGTAGGAGCAGGCGTAGCGGCCACAACGCCGATATCGCCCAGCGCGAAAATCAGCATGGTGCGCAGCCAGGGATCGGGACTGGCAGCCAGTTGCTCAACGGCCGTGCGGGTGTCCGGCACGGGTAACTCCCACATTTTCTGCCCCAGGCTTAACCGGGTGGCAGGGGATGCTTCGGGATCAAACAGCGGCTCAATCAGGCGCGCAATCCGCGAACTGGTCAGCGACTCAAGCGCTTCGGCGGCGTTTGCGCGCACATGGATAACCTCGCTATGCAGGGCATCGGCGATGACCCGGATGGTACTCGGGTCGTTAAGGGCTGTCAGCAGGTAGAACAACTCATCGATCAGGGCGGTGTTGCGTTCATGGAGCGCACTCTGTAGCACAGCAATGCTGGTCTGGTCAGCGTAGGGTGAGAGCGCCGCCAGCGTACCCAACGTGCGGTAGATCGTATGCAGGTTCTCGTCGATAAAGGCCAGCGTGACCTGCCGAAAGTGCGCGGGCTGAATCCGGTTTAAAACGACCGCGACCATTTTGCGCAGTTGCTCGTTCGCGGCCTCCAGGTGCGGAGTCAGTAGCGGGATAACTGTTGCACCCTGGTGTACCAGAGTGTCAACCGCAGTTGCCCGGATCTGCGAACTGCTGTCGGTCAGGGCCGGCAGCAGCAGTGTACGGGCGGCCTCTGTTTCGATCCGCCCCAGCAGCGCGACCGCGGCCTGCCGTACGCGCTCAATCGGATCTTGTACCAGATGGCGCAGCTTTTCCAGGAGATCGGCCGTCTCCGTTTCCCTGATAAAAGTTGCGGGACAACGTTCAAGCGCCAGAGCCGCCTCCAGGCGCACTTCGTCCGCCGAGTCGGCCAGGGCAGCAATCAGGTGTGGCAAAAAGTGGGCCTGCTCTACCTGTCCCAACACATACACCCCCCGCGCACGTTGATACGGCTCCGGGCTTGCCAGCAGCGCATGCAGCGTTTCCGTAGCAGCAGCCTGATGGGTTGTGTCGCGCGTGGATAGGAGGGGAGTCAATGCCTGAATGCGGACATGCAGATCCGGGTCGTTTAGCATTGCGGCAGCCAGGGAGAGATACTGCGCGTTATGCGGATCATACAGATCTTCCAGACCGGCCAGGGCCGACTGCCGTACCTGGGGGGCCGGGTCGTTCAGGCAGTCGCGGTAGAGTTGCCGCACAACCGCACCCGTGGTATCGGCGGCGTTAAGGATATCGAGGAGCGCCGAGCGGACAAGGGTACTCTCGGTTGACCGGATTGTCTGAGCCAGAATGGGTGCGGCATCGTTACCACCTACCTGGCTGATCAGCTTGGCCATAAAGATGGTAACCTCGTCGTTCGGGCTCTCATCAAGCTTCTGCTTTAAGCTGTTGAGCGTGGCCGGATCGGCAATGCGCAAGCTGGTCGTCTCGTGCGAGAGCAGCGCCGCGTAGTCCTCCTCTTCGAGCATAGCAATCAGCGCCTGGGAATATTTTTTGCGAATCACCAGGGTGTTAAGCAGGTACAGCAGAGCAATGCCGCCAAGCAGGGCCGGGAACAGCCAGACAACGCGCAGAATTTGCAGACTCAGCAGCAGCAGACCACCGATAAATGCGCCGAAATGGAACACAAACCCACCGATAAATGCCAGTGCGCGGCCCTTCACGCGCAGCGGCACCGCGTTGTAGAGCAGATTATCTGTCAAAAACCCGGTCGAACCATAGAGACGATCCCGGTCAAAGTAGGCCAGCGCGGCAGTAGGCAGGCCCGGCAGGGCAATCAACCCGGCGACGACGGCAAAATTAGCGACCGGAAAGATCAGATTGGCATTGCCAACCCCGATCCGGCCGGTAATGCGGCTCAACAGAAAGAGTTGAAAGGGCAAAATGATACAGTTACCGGCGGCGACAACATACCCAATAAAGCCGGCGATGCGCTCAGTTGTTTGTAGTTCAGTGAGAAGTACCTGGCTGGTTTTATATTCCAGGAATGCCAACAAAATCATCACCATCAGCGACGAAAGCGCCATCCAGCGTAAGAGCGCGGACTGCTGCACAAAGCTGTAGCCCTCGCGAATATTCTGGAGATACAGTTTGAACTTTGTCGCAATCGTTGCGTGGTCCGGCAGTGGCGTATCGTCGGCAGAAAGTGCTTCCGTCAGGGATGGTTTAAGCCAGGTAGAGGCAAACCGTACAATAATAGTTACACTGACCAGCATCAACAACCAGAGACCAACGATCATAGTGGGTGAGAATATATTGCTGATCCGATCAACCGTCACACCGGCGACAATCGCCGCAACAATCACGGCAGTACTCAGGACGGGAATGATGCGCTTGGCTGAGCGGGTATCAAAATAGCCATTGACATAGATATACCAGTGCATCGCAAAAACTTCATCGAGAATGAACAGAATAATATAAAGCAAAAGATAGGCAGTATGCTGCTGCCCCAGACTGATTAGCAGCAGGCACAACGCAATACTAATAATACTCACAACCACAATGCTGATCAGCAGGCGATCATTGGTCGTCCGGTCGGCGAATGCGGTATAGATAATAATTATTGGTATGGAGAGCACGCCATTGAGCATAAAAACCCATGGCAGCGCCTCAAAGCCGAGTTTATCCAGAAAGGAAGCCTCGGTAATCGTTGCGCCCCAGGTCCACCCAAAGGTAAAGATGAAGAGGATCGTATAGAGCAGAAGCAAGCGGGACCACTCGCTGGTGCGGATATTTAATAGTTTCTCAATAAAACGTAGCATGAGCACAACACAGAACAGATGAACACAGAACAGAGAACAAACTCGTTATCCGATAGCGCCATGAGTGAAGATTATTGTGCGGAGTTGCTCTGTTCTGTGTGATCTATTCCCCACGCTGCCGGCGGGAACCATTACCGCTGTTCCCGCATGCATTCAGGCGATCAACAGTTGGGCCAGGCGTTCAATGCGCGCGGCCATCGGATGTTCCGGGTAGCGCAGCACAAAGATGCCGGCACTGGCGAGCGCCATCATCTCGTCGGAGTGGGGCAGGATTGCGCCAACCGTGCATCCATAGGTCTGCTCGACATGGGTCTGTACTTCGTCGGCGTTGAAGACCTGCGGTACCTTGTTGACCACCAGGACCAGGTTAGGCACATCGAGTTTGCGGGCTACCTCAACGGTGACACCGGTCCCCTGGTAATCCTGATTATCGGGGCGCATAATAATCGCCAGCGCATCGGAGATGGCAATCGAGAGTAGCGTCTCCTCGTTCAGGCCAGGATGGGTATCGATCATTAAGACATCCAGATCCAGATCTTCAAGCAACCGCTGGAAACCATCGTTGAGCAGACCCACATCATAGCCCTCGCGCAAAACGCGGGCAATTTCGCCCGGTTTGATGCTTGATGGGATCAGGAAAACGCGTCCTTGATTATGGGGTAAGTTGAGCGAGTCCGTTACATCCATTGCCGTGTCTTTAATCTCACACTTGCCCCAGAGATAATCATTGAGCGAGTGGGTCATATGTTCTTCGTCCAGGCCAAACAGCACATGGATGCCGGGCGACTGGATATCGGTATCAACAACGCCGACGCGTAGTCCCTGGGCTGCCAGGACAGCGGTAACATTGGCGGTGGTGTTGGACTTGCCGGTCCCGCCACGAAACGAGTGAACAGAGATAATCTTGGACATAGCTTACGCTCCGGTATATCAGGTAATCAGATAGCTAATGCGCATGATCGCCGGCGGGTGGTGTACTGACTGATGGTAGTAGCGCCAGCGCCATGGAGTGGAAATGTTCAGTGAGCGGGTGCGCCGGGTAGCAGCACACAAACAGATCGGCGCTCCCCAGAATTGCCAGTTCTTCGGCATGCGGGAACACCGCAAGCACCGGGCAGTGGTAGGTCTGTTCAACCTGGGTGCGGGCATGGGCCGGGTCGATCATCGAGGCCGTCTGGTTAAGAACCAGCCGAACTTTGGGAATGCCCAGCGTCTGCCCGACATCGAGCAGCACCCCGGTGCCCTGATAGTCACCATGATCGAGACGTAGGATAATGGTCAGCGTATCCGAAATCGCCATCGACAACAGCGTGAGCAGCAGTTCATCTTTCAACCCGGACTGCGTATCAATCAGCAGTACATCCAGATCCAGTTGCTGCGCCAGTTCTAACAGCCCATCGGTGATCAACTCGATGCTGTAGTCCTGACGCAAGAACCGCCGAAAATCGCGGGGATTGGAACTGGCCGGAAGGAGAAAGACTCTGCCTGACTCAGAAGAGACCGGCATATGCGCCTGGAGCAACTGGAGATGCGGAGTCACATCGTATGCGACCTGCAATGCGGAGCACATCCCCAGCAGATAATCGTTAAAGGTGTGGGAGATGGCTGCCGCACGCAGCGCAAACAGATAGTGCAAATTACCCGTCGATAGATCGGCATCAATGACACCAACCCGCCGTCCGGTGGCTGCCAACAGAGTGGCAACATTCGCAATGATGGTAGATTTGCCGGTTCCCTCACGGGCCGACTGAAACGTAATAATACTGACCATATTACAGGTTTCGCAGATTCTGTTCAGAGGGTATCCAATGCACCGCCAGCATGGTGATGTCGTCAAACTGGTCGGCGCTGGCGATGTGGGCCTGCAGATGCCCCTCAAACCGGCTTAATAGCCCGGAAGCCGAGGAAGCAGGCTGGGCTAACAACTGCTCAACGCGCGGTTCACCAAAGAACTCCCGTTCCGGGTTCCGTGCATCGGTGACACCATCGGTGTAACAGAACAGAATGTCGCCGGGCTCCAGTTGCGCCTGCTCAATGCCAAACTCTGCACCCGGGAACAGGCCAACGGCCGGTCCTGTGGTGTTCAGCTTTGCCTTGAGTTCGCCCTCGGGACTGACAATCACCGGCGGACAGTGCCCGCCATTGGCGTAGATCAGCGTCCCGGTCAGGGGATCGAGTACGCCAAAGAAGAGTGTCACAAACATATTCATCTCAAGATGATTCGTCGTGATGTATTCGTTGGTCAGGGTCATGGCATTCTTGAGGGCGGCAGCACCGATAGTTGGCATGGCCTGGCGACCAGTGGCGCGGGAGCGGCTGCGGGAGCGGGCCGGTTTATCATCGGCCAGGAGGCTGGTCCAGTCGCTGATGCTGTAATGCTGCTGGGCAAAGGCCCGGATCAGGCTGCGCGAGAGCGACATAAAGAGTGCCGCGCCCACGCCTTTGTCACACACATCGGCGATGACAAATCCCACCCGCCGGTTCTGCGTGAGCATAAAGGCATCGTAGAAGTCACCCGCAACTTCGCGGGCCGGATGGAAGCTGGCGGTAATCTCCCAGCCCACCGGCTGCGGCAACTGGTTGGGCAGGAAGCCAAGCTGGATCTGCCGCGCAATCTGCACATCCCGTTCTATCTTGAGCAGCAGTTCGCGCTCGGCATCGTCCTGCTGCTGCGCCTGCAGTTGCTGGCGGGTCAGACATGCTGTGATCCGCGCCCGTAATACAGCCGGGATAAACGGCTCAGCCAGGTAGTCGGCGGCACCCAGTTCAATACAGCGGTCAATCCCCATGGTATTGTCGGTGGGGGTTAGCATCAAGACCGGCGTGGCCGGCAAGGTTCCATTGGCACGCAACTGCTCCAGAATCTTATAGCTATTTATTCCCCACAATCCGATTGAGAGGAGAATGAGGTGAAACCGCTGGGTTGCAAGTATGTCCAGGGCCTGGCGACCATCGTCGGCTGGAACTACAGTGTAGCCGAGTTGTTCCAGTTGCGGTATCAGCAGCGCCCGATTCGCTTGATTGTTATCTACGAGTAAAATATTGCCGGCTTGAGATGTCATAGAGAACCTCACTCCTGGAGACAGACGCGAACGGCCAGATATCGTGTGCGCATGCAGCAGCACGCAGCAGAATGTTCGTCCGGTCAGGACCGATTCATCACAAACACATTGCGGTTATGATTATTGACATATTGGTAGGAGAACTGATCAACACCATTGAGCGCAAGAAAGACGCCTAACCCACCGATCCGCCGTTCGTCGAGCGGCAGATCCAGTCCCAGATTATCGGTGTCGTGCTGCAAGGGATCAAACGGTGCCGCGGTATCTTCCAGGGTGATGGTCAGGGTCTCATCATCAATTGTAGCATTTACGACTATTGTTCCAGCAATACCGGCCTCAGCATAGCCATAGGTAGCAACATTTGTTGCAATCTCATCGACAGCCAGACGTAAGCGGTAGGCCGCTTTTTTTTCCAAGCCGGCAGTTTCTGCCGCCTGGGATACATACTGACCGATAAGGGACAGCGAGTCTAATGTTCCGGGTACGGTAAGCGGTTCCATCATCTATCCTGGTGGGTAAAACACACACTATCATCATAGTGTGCTGCAAGCACCACACTGTTACCGATTGTGTGCTGTAACGGAGATAAACGACTCCCGGCGGGATGCAATGTATCCCCGGTTGTGGGCGTATCCGCCTGGAGCGCCTGCCACTGCTCAAGCGCAGGCGCTCCGGGAAGGTGATTGATTACCTGGGCAACCAGGGTGCCGGCACTAGGCCGACTCGATCTGCGAGGCATCGTAGCTATCCACCAGAAAGACGCTGTGGTGGAACCCGGTCATCGTGATGGTTTCCAGAACGGATTCCTGCACGCCCACCATGTAGATATCCACCTCGCCGCCCATCTTCTGCCGGGCGAAAGCCAGCACCCGCAGACCGGCACTTGCCATAAAGTCCAGTTTCTGCATAAACAACACCAGGCGATTAACCTGAGCCTGCGCTGCGGCCTCAATCTCGGTGCGGAAGAGTGGTGCAGAAGCGGCATCCAGTTCGCCCACCAGGGTAATATGTGCAGACTGATCAACGATTTCGAGGGTAACTTCCAGAGCCATAGGGTGCTCCTTCCTTTCATGCTTATATGCTATGTTGCTTATTTCCCTACCAGGATCACGACGGAGCGGCCACCAACCAGGCACTGGCGCTGATCGCTCAGCACCGGCTCACTGCCCGGCGCATAGCTGTCGTCTGGCGTGGGCATGCTGGTGTTGGCAAACAGATGCCACTGCATCCCCAGCGGCGGCATGGGTATCTCAAACGGTAGCGCATCCCAGTGCATATTGATGGCGACATAAATATAGTTATCCACCACCGTACCGCCTTTCGCATGCCGTCCGCACAGCATGAAGGCCAGCGTGCGGTTGCCGTCCGACCAGTCGGCGTTCCAGGCCTGCGTCCCGTGCCAGGTGATATCGGCATACCCGCTACCCACATAGTCGATGTTGCGGTAGTGGTCGCGGTTGCGCAGCACCGGGTGCGCATGGCGGAAGGCGATACAGTGCTGCACAAACCGCAGCAGGTCCGCATTCCGCTCCACCAGCGTCCAGTCCAGCCAATTCAGATCGTTGTCCTGGCAGTAGGTGTTATTGTTGCCCCGCTGCGTCCGTGCCACCTCATCACCCATCAGCAGCATCGGCACGCCCTGGCTCACCAGCAGCATGGCGAGGGCGTTTTTCATCTGCCGGGTGCGTAGCCCGTTAATCCAGGGATCATCGGTCGGACCTTCCCAGCCGCAGTTCCAGCTTTCGTTATCATTTGCGCCGTCGTTGTTATTTTCGCCATTGGCCTCGTTATGCTTCCCGTTGTACGACACCAGGTCCGCCAGCGTGAAGCCGTCGTGGCAGGTGATGAAGTTGATCGACGCGGTCGGCCCGCGCCAGGCGTACAGGTCGGGTGAGCCCTGTAGTCGCTGCGCCATACTCCCCGCGATGCCCGTATCGCCCTTCAAGAAGCGGCGGATATCGTCGCGGTACTTGCCGTTCCACTCGGCCCAGCGCCCGTACGCCGGGAACGACCCCACCTGGTACAGCCCCCCCGCGTCCCACGCCTCGGCGATCAGTTTGCACTTCGCCAGGATCGGGTCGAACGCCAGCGTCTCCAGCAGCGGTGGGTTCGCCAGCGGCGCGCCCCAGGGATCGCGCCCCAGAATGGCCGCCAGGTCAAACCGAAAGCCGTCGATATGATACTCCGCGGCCCAGTAGCGCAGGCAGTCCAGCACCATGTTGCGCACCACCGGGTTGTTACAGTTCAGCGTGTTACCCGTCCCGCTGAAGTTGAAGTAGTAGCCCTCCGGCGTCAGCATGTAGTAGGTCTTGTTGTCCAACCCGCGAAACGAGATCGTCGGCCCGTGCTCATTGCCCTCGGCGGTGTGGTTGAAAACTACATCGAGGATAACCTCGATACCATTCTGGTGCAACTCCTTAATCAGCGCCTTCAACTCATCAACCTGCATGCCATACTTCCCGGTGGCGGAATACCCGGCTTTCGGCGCAAAGAAACCGACCGTGCTGTAGCCCCAGTAGTTGAGCAGCATTTCGCCCTCCCGTTCGGGATGCGGACGGCTATGCTCAAACTCGTCAAACTCGTAGATTGGCAGCAACTCCACACAGTTCACGCCCAGCGCTTTGAGATAGAGAATCTTCTCACGCATGGCGGCAAAGGTGCCGGGTTGCTTCACTCCCGACGAGGCATGGCGGGTAAACCCCCGCACATGCATCTCGTAGATCACCAGATCTTCGATGGGAATTTCCAGCGGGTGATCACTCTCCCAGTCGAAATCATCATAGATAATCCGGGCGCGATGGCGGTAGCGATCGTTCCAGTTCGGCGGCGTGCCCCAGACATCGCGCCCGCCAATCGCTTTAGCATACGGGTCGAGCAGAATGGCCTCCGCGTCAAACCGATGCCCGACAACCGGATCAAATGGTCCCTCCATGCGATAGCCATACTCGGTCGTTTCACTATCCAGGCCAAACACCACCATCGCAAACACATTCCCAATGCGGAAGGCATCCGGGAAAGGGATCTCCGCCAGCGGTTCGGGTTGCCCCTTTTCAAACAGCACCAGCGTGCAGCCCGTGGCGTGGCTGGAGTAAACCGAGAAGTTGACCCCGCCCGGCACCAGCGTCGCCCCAAACGGGATCGGACGACCCGGGCGGAGGTGAAAGTCGCCGTGCGTGTGGGTGGGATGAATATCCACCCGCTGCAGTGCGTCGATTGACATACAGGTTCCTTTCCCGGTTGATTACGGCAGAGCGGCCAGCCCGTCCTCGCGCGTCGGTGCGGTGGTGAAGTAGGCCAGAAAGCCGGTCGCCGCCATCGTGTCTTGCAACTCCTCCGATAACCCCACCAGCACCATCTGCCCCTGCACACT
>DAOTUI010000280.1:0-33133 GCA_034437035.1 Chloroflexaceae bacterium | reverse complement strand
CGAAGTGCCTGAAGATTTGCAGGTCAGCACCGAGACGGATGAGTTGGGCAATTCGCTCAACTCGTACTGGCAGATTACCAACTATAACAACTTTTATGAGTTTACGACGGATAAAGAAGCGGTGGCGCGCCTGGCCCGTGATTTCAAAACCTCGCCCTGGGAGGTGGAGGTCAGTGGGTTGGTGCGTAATCCCAAGACCTACGACCCCGATGATCTGCGCCGTACGTTCGGCGAGGAGGAGCGGATCTATCGCCTGCGCTGTGTTGAGGGCTGGTCGATGGTGATTCCCTGGAATGGCTTTCCGCTGGCT
Source organism: Chloroflexaceae bacterium (assembly GCA_034437035.1). GTDB lineage: Bacteria > Chloroflexota > Chloroflexia > Chloroflexales > Chloroflexaceae > CAKZQX01. Next base: position 32,823 of record DAOTUI010000280.1, on the reverse strand, counting down.
GCCCTGCTCAAAGAGGTTGAACCAACCGCTGAAGCAAAGTATGTGCGTTTTGAGACGCTCTACGATCCGGCGCAGATGCCGGGCCAGAGTAATCAGTGGTATACCTGGCCCTATGTCGAAGGGTTGCGCCTGGATGAGGCTATGCATGACCTGACGCTGCTGGCGACGGGGCTCTATGGCAAGTCGCTGCCGCCCCAGAATGGCGCGCCGATCCGGCTGGCGCTACCATGGAAGTATGGCTTCAAGAGTATCAAGTCGATTGTGAAGATTGAACTGGTGAAGGAGATGCCGCTCTCGCTGTGGATGGCTGCCGCGCCCAGTGAGTATGGCTTCTATGCCAACGTCAACCCGGATGTGCCGCACCCACGCTGGTCACAGGCGACGGAGCGACGCATTGGCGAGAGTGGTCGCCGCGAGACGTTGCCCTTCAACGGCTATGCAGAAGAAGTCGCCGCGCTCTATGCCGGCATGGACCTGGAGAAGTTTTTCTGATGCAGCCGATGATGCAATCCCTGAAAAAGCACTGGCTTCTGCTGGTGACGCATGTCGGGGCGCTGCTGCCGCTGGCGCTGCTGGTCGGGGGCTATTTCACCAATCAGTTGGGGGTGAATCCGATCCAGGAAATAACTTTTCGCACCGGCAAGTTTGCACTGGTGTTGCTGGTCTTGTCGCTGGCCTGCACGCCGGTCAATACGGTCTTCGGCTTCAAACGTGTGCTTCCGCTGCGGCGCCCGCTGGGGCTGTATGCTTTTCTGTATGTCTGCCTGCATCTGCTGACCTTTGTCGGGCTGGATTATGGCTTTGCGCCGGGGCTGATCCGGCAGGAGATTGTGGAGAAGCGCTATATTCTGGTGGGATTTGCCGCATTTCTCCTGCTGCTGCCGCTGGCGGTTACGTCCACGCGCGGCTGGATGCGCCGCCTGGGTAAAAACTGGAAGCGTCTGCACCGGCTGGTCTATGCGGCGGCGTTGCTGGCGGTACTGCATTATGTCTGGGTAGTCAAGTCGGATATCCGTGAGCCGCTGATCTATGGTGGGGTGATTCTGCTGCTGTTGCTGCTGCGCCTTCCGCAGGTGCGACGGGGTATCACGACCTGGCGGCAGCGGCGGCGGGGGCGGAGCAGACCGATTGCTCCTACCAGAATGACTGAGGAACGTTAACGCCACAGTTATTCTGGTGTATATTAACCGATCTTCTCATCCATTTGCGCTGCCCGGGCGGCATACCATGCGTTGACCTGAGCAACGATTCTGTCCAGGGCGGCAGTATCCAGGCGGGAGAAATGGCTGTCCGGGCGGGGAATAAGAGCAACCGCGCCGGAGTCAGTCACAACTGGTTCACGTATCCAGCGATAATATCCGGTATCACTTTTCATAACAAACAGCAGCGCACATACCGGGATATCAGGTAGGATATCGTCAGTTGCTACGCTGTTAAAATTACTGATGCTATCATTGGGTCTGCTCTCGGATAGTGTATGCGTAAGTACACCATCAACAGTTACACCAAATTGCCGGGTAGTGTGCTGACCTTCAGCCTGGATTTGCACCAGGTAATCTAATCCGGTCGCATCACCCGGAGGATGTATCACTGCCAGATCATCACGGCGCGTTAGATAAACAATTGCCAGTTGTTCGGCCCGTTCGTCAATATACCAGACACCATGCTGTTTCATTAATTCTCCCTCAGTCTACAAAATGAGAAGCGGTAAAACGCATATCACGATTAGACCAGAAGGTATAAACTTCTTGCCAGAGCCTATCCAATGCTGCCTGGTCTAGTGGGAAAGCAGTTGACAGGCTTGCTATGCGTCGGGCATGTCGTTCTAAGATAGCACTGATATAACCAGTCTCATTCCGTTCATCAATGCCGACAACGTAGGTCGGTGCTGGATAGGCAATCAGGCGCTGGATATCTTCGCTGACAACCTGAATCTTGAGCCGATGGTTGCGCTGGGTGTATCCTTGCCGTGTTGTTTTAACCTGAACAAAGAAGAAAGGCGTCATTGCATCTGCATCAACCAGTTCTACCAGGAAATCTACCGTGGTAAACTTAGCTCAAAGAAACTGCGGGCGAAAACGAGGCAGGGAAAGCCCATAAAAGCGGGTTATGAGTGTATAGAAAAGCGCTTCCCCCCGATTTCCAATAGCATCTTGCATTGTACTTGCTCATCGTCAGATTTTGTCTGTTCTTATTGTATCATCTCTTTTACAAAGTTAAAGTGGGGTACGGAGTTCGGGTTTGCGCCGATTACGGAAGATCTGCGGATGCGGTATATGCCCGATATCTTCGAGACCTACTATAACACCTGGCGCAACGAACTGCGTGGCGTCAATCTGTGACAACTGGGTGATCCGGATCAGGGCCAAGCGGCCTACCACATGTTTAACTTCGTCTACCCGGACAGCCAGTCGGTTCAGGGCTGGCCGACCCATCGCCATCTGGTCTATGATGCTGTGGCAACCCGACAGTCGCGGCCGGGGCCAGGCCGGGTGATTATCACCTTCCAGGCACGGCTCGATCCGGGGCCGGCTCCCGGTGGGATAACCGCGTCAGCCGCGCTTCTGCCGGCCGGCCCTACGGCAAGCTATCAACTCACGGTGGGCACGCAAACGGAGTTGCCGCTGCCGCAACCACCTGCCGAACCACCCGAACCGCCCTTGCCGCCTGAACCGCCAGAGCCGCCGCAGCCGCCGCAACCAACGCCAGAGCCACCGCCGCCTGCGCCGGAGCCGCCGCGGTCCCGGCCAGAGCCGCCGCAACCAACACCCACCATACCACCTGATGTAACGGTACCACTGCCGCTTACGCCCTGATAGACTCAGGTGAAGGCCGGGTTACTCCAGCAGCGCAACGCCCACTGGCATAAACTGGCTTCCTGCTATTTGTGCCGGTGGGCTTGCCTTTTCGCGCGATTGTGGCCTACTGCTCGCTGGTCGTCGGCGTCAACTGCCGGCGAGGGACTGCTTCCCAGGGGATGCGTTCTGCACCATCGGCGACGTGTGCGGAGATGCAGGCGCGAATCTCGGCAATGTAGGTCTGCAGTGCGGCTACATCAAACCCGGCGTGAGCGGGCACATAGGCAGCCGGCAGAGTTGCGGCGCTTGCCGGATTGCGCTGCGGCCCCGTAATCAACCCCAGGCGAAGCTGGTTCAGGACATTGGCGAGCTGAATCAGGGCACGTAAGAAATCGGTGCGCTCGGCCTTCCAGCGCTCCTCAAAGGCCAGGAGCGCGTCCCGATATTCTTCGGCATTGAAGTGGGAAACAGCCCGCGTGATCGGGTTGGTTGTATGCTGCATCAGCTTCCTGCCGCTTACGGTTTCTTGGCGATCATATGCCCCTGCAGGATGGACCGATCCGTCGTTCTGACGGCCTGCCACCCTTCAAGCAGTTCGCCGCAGGTATGGCAGCGGGCCGCGCGTGCCAGCCGCTCGGCATTCAAATGCACCACCAGATCGTCGTGGGTGCCCCAGATGGTCAGGCGTTGCCGGCACTTGCGGCAAACCAGACGAATGCGCGCCATTGCATTTCTCCTTTTCAAACCCGGCACCGGTATCTATGAAGCATCTATTATACCCTTGTTTGAAAATTTTTTGGTTATTTTATCTGGCGAGCCTTTGCGCGCCGCCAGAGCCGCCGTGTCAGCCATGCGCCGGCGCCCATCCCGATAACCCCACCACCGATCCAGGCACCGCTCGTAACCGTGACTACCGGATTGTGCAGACCCAGGTAGCGGCGTTCCGGTGTGACATAGGTCTGTACAACCCGTTCCAGATCGTCCGGTGTCACCGCGCCAATCTCCGCCGGATAGTCGGGAATGGCTTCCTCCGCGCTCAGTACCTGGGTCCACCGGGCCAGCCAGCGGGCGCGGGTGTAGTTGTCCTCGGTTGCCAGCGCCCAGCTTCCCTGCAGTGCCGCCTGTGCCTCGGCTACCCGTTCCGGGTCGATCGCGCCCTGCCGGATGCGCTCCAGATGCTCTTCGATGGTGCTGCTGATCAGGTTGGCGTTAGCGCTGTCGGAGGTGGTGGTGACAACCAGGTAGCCCGCGTCGTTGAAGAAGACGTTCTCGGCACGTAGGCCGTACACCAGTCCCTGCTGGTAGCGGATCTCCTCCGTCAGGTTGCGGTCGAGCAGTTCGGCCAGCACCTCTAACGCCCAGCGATCCGGGTGGTTACGCCCCACGGTGCGCGCGCCCAGCATCACCTGGGTTTGCGCGGTCAGCAGGGGGCCGCGCACAACCACCTTGTGGGGTCCGGCTTCCGGCAGGGCGGGTGGCTCGGGCATGGGCGGGCGGGTACCCGGCTCCAGGTCGCCAAACTGGTTCTGTGCCAGTGCGCGGATCTGCTCCGGGGTGATATTGCCGACGACTATCAGCACCGCGTTGTTGGGAATGTAGTGCGTCTGGTAGAAGTCCAGGAGCGCCGTTCGATCAATCTGCTCCAGCGGGGCATCCTCGCCAATCACGCGCAGTCCAAGTGTGGAGTCGGGGAAGATGGCTCGTCGCACGCTGCGGTCCAGTTCGTAGCCAAAGCCGAGGCGGTCGAGCGAGTTGATCAGCCGGCCGTAGCGTCCCCACTTCTCCTGGAAAACGACTTCACGTTCTTTGTCTACTTTGTTCGCGGGAAAAGTGGCACGAAAGACCACCTGATCCAGCCAGTCCAGGGCAATGGGGATATCCTGCGCGGCGACTTCGGCAAAGTAGACGGTCTGTTCCAGCGAAGTCCAGCCGTTCCAGTTACCGCCGCGCCGGGTAATGACCGATTTGATCTCCTCCTCGTTCCAGCGCTCGGTGCCGGTGAAGAGCATATGCTCGACATAATGTGAAATACCGTTGTTGGAGGCGTCTTCGTGGCGCGCGCCGACGCCCATAACCAGCAGCGCGGTTGCGGAGTTGCTGTCGGCGCGGGGCCGGCACCAGATCTGCATGCCATTCGGCAGGGTAAAACGGTAGAGGGGAAACGGGTCACTTCTCGTTGTGGGTGGCACGTCCTGCGCCTGGGCACTCACTGACGGAGCGCTCAACAGCAACAGAAGCACGAAGCAGGGCAGGAGATAGCGTTGCATGGGTGTATCCTCCGGGCGGTAAGTGCGCAGTGGCACGTAGATAGATTGTAGAGAACACTATACCATAACGCGTATCGGGGTGAACCACGTCAGGCGGGGATGCGGACGCGCAGAAGCGCGTCCCTACCGAAAAAATCGGGGAATCCTGGCATCTGGGCACAGGGCGTATCGCTCGGTGTTCTCGGTGTTCTCGGTGGCTAATTTGGCTGAGCCGTTACACGGTTGCCACGACCAGGACTTCCTCCCCCAGCATGTCGATAATCTTGACGGCAACGGTTGTGCGGTCGGCGGGGGCGGGCAGATCGTAGCTGCCGCTGACCAGATCCTGCCGGCGGGCGGGCAGGTCGCAGTGGGTCATGTTGAAAACGTGCCCATCGTATGCACTGTCAATCATCACCGCATCAACCATTGCGCGCCAGTCGGGAATGCCGGCACGGAAGAGCGCCTGATCCAGCTCCAGCCGGGTGATAATCGTAGGACTGATAAAATCGCTGATCGCTACCCTGATCTGCTTATCCCGGCGTTCGATGCTGACACGCGCCGTGGCCGGCTGGTGAGCGATAAATGTGCCATAGCGCGCATCACTGCGCAGTTCGATCACCTCGATCCGGTTGGGCCCAGTTGCGCGCAGGCGGTGCCACTCCTCCAGCCATGCTACGGTGGCTAACTCCTGCCCCAGGCAGACCAGGGCAATATCGCGGGTCTCGTCGGGGCGGGCGGCCAGTTCGCGCTGGAGTTCGTCCAGGTCGCGCGGGCCAAGCGGGTGCTCAAACGGGATGATCTTGACCAGCCGTTGTCCCAGCGTGCCGTCAAAAAAGCTGTCTGCGCGGCTGCGTTCAACGCCGAGGTGTCGGCATACCAGGGTGATCGCCTCGCCATGCGGCAGCGCCAGATCATAGTTATTCACCCGATGCACCGTGAATGACCGCGTAACCGGCGCTTCGTCTTCAGCAAGTTGCGCCGTGATAATCGGTTGCAACCGCTTCACCGTCGTCTGAATTGCGCCCCGGTTGATATCGCTGCCGATCCAGCGACGGTTTAGCTTTTGCGCCACCGCTGCGGTTGTGCCCGAGCCGATAAAGCAGTCGAGCAGCAGATCGCCCGGGTTGGACGAGGCACGGATGATCCGTTCCAGCAGCGCTTCCGGCTTGAGCGTAGGATAGCCGATCTGCCGGCTCTGCGCGGCGTTGATCCCGATGTTCCAGACATCATACTCGCCGATGCCGCCCTTGCGCAGGTAGGTCTTGACCCGCTCGCCGCGCGGGTTGACATTCCAGTAGAAGCGGCCATGCGCGTCTTCCTGGTCGAAGCGGGCCAACTGCTCCGGTGTGTAGGGGATAACCACATCGTGATAGTTGAAGGTCCAGGTATCACCCTTGGTGTAGAAGAGAATGGTATCGTGCTTGCGGTTAAACTGCCGGGTGCTATCGCCACCGCGTGGGTAAAACCAGATGATCTCATTCTGCAGATGCTCTGCGCCGAAGATTTCATCCATCAGGCAGCGCAGATGGTGCGACTGGCGATAGTCGCAGTGCAGGTAGATGCTGCCGGTTTCTGCCAGCAGTTCCCGCAGCAGCAGCAGTCGCTCGTACATAAACTGCAGGTAGCTGTCGTTTGACCAGATGTCGGTGTACTGCACCTGCTCGCCGAGGGAGTAGTCCGCGCCGTCAATTCGGGCCGCGCGGGTGACGCCCCGCAGTTGCACCTTGCGCACATAGTCGGCCCCCGATGCGAAGGGCGGATCGATATAGATCAGGTTAATCCGGCCGCGGAAGCCGTGTGCCAGCAGGTGGGCCAGCACCTCTTTGTTATCACCGTGGAACAGCAGTCCCCCCGGCGGGTAGGAATCCGGCCAGTCGTTCCATGCGGCGTCCGGTGGGGGGCCGGGCGCGGGATCGAAGGTTGCGCTATGCTGCGCGGGGAAGGCGGTGACGCGGCGCAGGGGCCGTTTGCCCACCCAGGTCAGGAGTGGGCGACCATGCGCGGCAGCAATCGGGATGTCGTTCGCGTCGGTCACAGTAACGTCTTATTCTTTGTTCTGGTGTTCTTACTGGAGTTGCCACTGCTCCGCCGGCGGCCCACCCTGGCCGTATACCGGATCGGTCTCCGGGCGCGGTACCTGCGCAATCTGCTGATCGGCCTGGGGCCGCTCGCCCGGCTTGCCATAGTTCATATCCCAACGCTGCCCCGCCGGGTAAGCCCCAACCACCTGGAAATCGGCGCTGGAGCCCAGGTTTTTGTGTGCCACGCCCGCGGGCAGAATCAGCACATCCCCGGCCTGTACCTCAAACGTCACGCCGTTGCTGTCGCCGCCGAGTTGCACCTGTGCCGTACCGCGCGCCACCCCCAGCACCTCATGCGCCGTGCTGTGGTAGTGATGGTAGGGAAAGATGCCGTTGCGCCAGGAGTTGCCCCAGCCATTTGCCGCAAACACTTGCTCGATGGTGGCTGCCGGATCATCCTCCGCGCCCCGGATTGCACCCCGGTACAATACCAAGGGCAATTGTTCGTTGTTGGGGAACGTGCCGTCATCGCGCAGGGTTTGCACGACAGTCTCCGGCGATTGTACAACATGATCGAGTTGCTGTTCGGTTGCCATACCGGACCTCCTCTGTTACTGGTTCATACAACCGGCGCAGCAACATGTGTGCCAGGGTAGGGACGCGCAAAAGCGCGTCCGCCGTCCAGCACCGGCAGGCAAGCCACCGCCGGGTACTACGCAGCACATTAAATCCAGGAAATCCGGTAGGGATGCGCTTCTGCGCGTCCGCCGTCTGGGACTGGCAGGCAAGCCACCGGGGGCTACCCATGCACATCAAAAACGGCCGGATAGCGCGTCACCAGCGCATCCACCAGCGCCTCGCCAATCGCCCAGAAGCCGCGCTCCGAGCGGAGATCGGTGGCGTTCCAGCGCCAATGCCACTGGTTGCCCTCATCAGGCCAGAGTTGCAAACCCTGCGCGCTCAGTTCATCCAGGATGAAGCCGATATGCCGAACAAAGGTGTAGCCGGCCAGCGTCGCGGTAGGGGGATGGGCCTGCGCGAGCATGGGATGTTCCATAAGAGCAGCCTCCTGCGGGCGGGTATGCCGTGGCCCGGCCACTGTCGTGCTACAATGGCCGCATGCATCGGCGCTCCCGTGCCGCTGTTGTGCCCCCGGCTGCCATTGCAGCGTGCGGGGGACGAAACTAATTATAAAAATCTCTCTACTGGCGAGATTTTATCATACTGCTATCCAGATGTCAACCTGCAGGGATAAGTCATTATGCAGCGATTTGGCGAAAAATTACGCTACCTGCGCAAGCAACGTGGCATGACCATTGTGCAGACGGCTGAGGCGTTAGGCTACTCGTCGAACAGTTACATTAGTGAGTTAGAGACTGGCAAGAAAAAACCAACCGCTGATCTGGTCTTCAAAGTGGCGCGGTTATTCAACGTCTCAGCAGATCGTCTGCTGGACGATGCGTTAGAAGTGGAAGAATAGCGCGAGAACGGAACCGACGCGGTTAGTTCTGTCGTTCTCAGTTCTCGGTTCTTACCAAATGATCATGCAGCGATTTGGCGAAAAAATGCGTGCATTGCGAACAAAGCACGGTATGAGTGTGCGTGAACTGGCTGATGCGCTGGAGTATCGAGGACACAGCCGGATTAGCGAAATTGAAACCGGCAAGAGGAAACCAACTGCCGATTTTGTCTTCAAGGTGGCGCGCTTGTTCAACGTATCGACAGACCAATTGCTGGACGATGCGTTGGAGGTGGAAGCGTAGCGCGAGAACGGAACCGACGCGGTTAGTTCTGTCGTTCTCAGTTCTCGGTTCTGACCAAATGATCATGCAACGATTTGGCGAAAAATTGCGAACACTCCGAACCCGGCGAGGTATGACCTTAAAGAAAATCTACGTTAGTTCGCTAAAACCCGGTGAAGATATTTTTCCCGAATATGTCATTGAAGCATGGGAGCGTTTTAAGACAAAGCTATAAGTCGAGTGGAAGCGTATACGGAATTGGTACTATGCGCTTGCGTGCTATCTCAACATTCCGTGGGTCTATCTCAAACCCGATGTAATCAAACCCAAGCTGAACCGCTGCCAGACCGGTTGTGCCACTGCCCATAAAGGGATCAAGCACAATGCCCGTGTCAATCCCGCTCGATCGGATGCAGGTTCGTGGCAGATCCAGCGGAAACGTGCTGGTGTGGGGGGTCGGGTTTGCATCAGGCCGCAATTCCCAGACCGACGGCACCGGCGGGGTGGTCCGAAAGTGGTGTCGCTCCGATTTTGTGATGATATAGATTGACTCATGCTTGCGATGGGGGCGTCTGCAGCGCCCCTCGGGGACGGCCTTTTTCTTGGTCCAGATGACCTCGCCCCGGAAGTACATCCCCTGATCACAGAGATTGAGGATAATACGATAGGGCAGACCCAGCAGATTGCCATACTGGAGCCAGCGATCATCTTTGGAAAGAAATGCCCGGCGGCGGCCCCGATTCTTGGTGTAGGCGGAGTTGGTTGGACTGAGCCCGGTGCCCTCAGCACCGAGTGTGCTGTATTTGTGGTCCGCTTCCCGCCAGTTAATTGGCGTGTTGTAGGCATCGCCGAGGTTTAACCAGAGGATGCCGCTGGGCCGCATTACTCGCATCACCTCGAGCAGAATTTCAGTCAGGTTGGTGACATACGTGCGGGGGTCAGTCTCCGTGCCGATCCCCGCGTCCCCGCGCTGCCCCCAGTAGGGCGGGCTGGTGACAGCCAGATCAATGCATTCGTCGGGTAATCCCCGGAGCCCGTCCAGGCAGTTGGTATGATGGACCGCATTGATTTGCCACATTCCAGAGGTCATAGCAACATCACTCCATGCAGATTAAAAGAACTGAATAAAACAAATATTACACGAAAACGTGTTAAATGTCAAGTATGGCTGAACTTCCCCGGCTGTAACGGTAGCATCTATTTTACCGCACCCTGGTAGATATGGTACAGCCAGTCACCGTTCACGTTTGCCCGCGTTTCACCCCGCCGGTTTGCGCCACACATAGACACACTTGCGCAACTCGGCGCGTCCATGTGCGCCCATCTGCTGGCTGCTGTTGCCCTTCCCGCGCGCCAGCATCCAGATGCGCTCCGTCACCAGGCCGAATGCCTCCGCCATGCTGGACAGGATCAGGTCAACCGGAACTTCTTCCCCCGCATACTGCACATTGTCGTTGACCATGATCACATGGCCGCCGGGAGCCGGCACCCGCGCCAGTTCAAATACCACAAAGCACATTTCATAAAAGTAGTTCCGCACCATGCGGACAATATGCGGGTTGTTCAACTGCTGCGCTTCGCGTAGGCCGTCGAGGATGGTCAGCACTTCATGCAGCGCGGCCTGCGCCTGAAAGACCGTATCAATCCGGTGGAAATCAGCTTCGTGCCCACAGCGCCGGTAGAGCGCCTGCATCTGCGCAACCTTGGTCTTATTCTCGACAGTACACGAGAGCATATCCTGGCGCAGTTGCGTCACATCCGCATGGCCGGCTCCCAGGAAAACCAGTTCCAGCGCGTATGTTCGCGTGTAGTCATAGCGGTTACAGTAGGGGGGCGAGGTCAGAATGAGATCAAAGCTGTCCCGCGCAACCGTTGGCAGCAACTCCAGACATGATCCCGGTGTTACCTGGGGTACCGGGGCGCTGGGCGTTGCCGCCGGATGAAACAGCGTTCCATAGCGCAGATCATCGGCCATCTGGTCCAACTTGGCCTGAATTGCCTGGGCAAACGACAGGATCGGCCCTTTGTCGAACGGTTTTTTTCCCTGCGACCGGCCCGACCGGGCATCCCAGCGCAGGTATTGACCATCTTTGCGGGTGAAACTGATATCTTCAAGTACGCAAAACGCGGCAAAGAGCGCCAGCTTACGGATATGTTCATCGGCGATCCGGGTTGTGCAGTAGGCCACGTAGCCGGTCAGCGCTCGCTCGGTCTCCGGCGCAAACGCGCCCCGGGTAATGGCAATATGCTCGAGTGCATGCGCGGGATCATACCAGGTGGCGAAGTCAACCGTGTGCAGGGTGGCAACCGTGGCGGCGAAGCGTTCCGGATCAACCTGTTCCGCAGCAATCCGCGCCGTCATCGCATAGTGACCAACCGGCAGTAGTTCAATCCCGTACGTTTCCCATCCCTGCGCGGCAGCCCCAAAGAGCGCTGCCCCGGAGCCGGCAAAGGGATCGAGCAACCGGCCAGGCGTGGGATGCACCGTCCGCAAGAGATATTCCACCAGGCGGGAGGTAAACCCTTCCCGGTATTTAAACCAGCGGTAGACGGGGGTTGTCTTATCCGCCTGATAGCTGACCAGGGTACGATCAAGTTCCCGGTTGAGTTGGATTCGCCCGGCGAACTGCTTGAACAGGGACTCCCGACAGGCACGCGTCGTCTCTCGCTGAGTTGCCACGGTAAATTGCTTTCTTGCAAAACAGATGTTTTAATATTACACGATTTCGTGTCAGGCGTCAAGCCATAACCCGTATCCCGGAACCTGTTCGCTATCCCCTGTTCCCTGTCCCCTGCAACCTATAATCCCAACCATACGTCATATCCCGGTGAATGGCTGTCGGGTTTATTCTGTTCTACGAGTTGAGATGCATGTATGACGACGATTTTGCTGGTCGAAGATACCCCTGATCTGGTGCAGGTGTTGACGCGCGAGTTGACCGCCGCCGGCTACCGGGTACTGACGGCGGGCGATGGCCGGAGCGCGCTGCAACTTCATGCGGAAGCGCAACCGGCGCTGGTGATCCTCGACTGGATGCTGCCGCAACTGGATGGGCTGGAGGTGCTGCGCCGCCTGCGTCAGTCCGCAACAACCCCCGTCCTGATGCTGACTGCGCGGGACGAGGAGGTTGACCGGGTGCTCGGCCTCGAAGTGGGTGCGGATGACTACCTGACCAAGCCCTTCAGCATGCGCGAACTGCTGGCGCGGGTGCGGGCGCTGCTGCGTCGGGCGGAACAGTTCCGGCAGACGCTCCAGGCGGATCGCACTGCCGGCACGGAATGCCTCAGCCGGGGGCCGCTGCAACTCGATCCGCCGGCGCGCCAGGCTACCCTCGATGGGGTGCCGCTTGACCTGAGCCCAACCGAGTTTGATCTGCTGCATCTACTGTTGCGCAGCCCCGGACGCGCCTTCAGCCGCGCCTACCTGCTGGATACGATCTGGGGCGAGCAGTATGTCGGCGGCGACCGCTCCGTGGATAATGCCATCCTGCGGCTGCGCAAGAAACTCGGCCCGCTGTCCGCGGCTATCGAGACGGTCTGGAGTGTCGGGTATCGCCTGCGACCGGAGTAGCGCATGCCACGCTTGATCTTGTTCCGTCGGTTGGGGGCTATGTTGCGGGCACCGTTGTTGTGCGCCGGCTCCCGGCGTGCGTTGATCGAGGCGCTGCTGCTGGCGAGTGTCGGGTCCGGCCTGGTCTACCTGCATCCCGAACTCTATCCGACGATTGTGCGGCAGACGCTCTTTTTCTGGGGCGTGGCCTGCACGCTGGTCTGCGCGCTGCGATTACGCGTGACAGCATCTTCCTGGTGGCGGCATCTGCTGCGCGAGGCGGTGACGGCCGCCGGGCTGACGCTGATCAACGGCGCAATGCTGCTGCCGGCGACGCTGCGGCACCCGCTGGTGCCCCCCGATGGGCAGACGCAGATGCTGCTGGTCTCCTTTGTGCTGTTCGCGGGCGGCGGTGGCTTTCTCCTCTTCCGCGCCGGGATTCGCCTCTGGCTCTTCTGGGATCGGCTGCGGCGACGACGGCTGCTCTGGGCCTTCACCCATACGCACATGGCCGTTGTTGCCACCGTGTCGCTGTTCTTCGCACTGATGCTGACCATTATGATTGTGCGTTCACAGCCGGCCGGGCAGTTGACGCCGCCGCCCAGTCCCACTGGAGCATTGATCCAGGAGATTGCCACCGGGGTGCTGCCGGTGTTGAGTATACTGACTATGCTGGTCGTGCTGGTGCTGGCGGCGGTGCTGCCACCCTCGGCGCTGGTCTCCTACATTGTGGCTCGCCGGGCAACGCGCCGGCTGGAGATGCTGGCGGCGGCGACAGGGGCGCTACGGGCGGGTGATTATAGCGTGCGGGTGCCGGTGCTTGGCGCGGATGAGGTGGCCCGATTACAGGCCAACTTCAACGCAATGGCGGCAGATCTGGAACGGGCCATGCGCGACCTGCAGGCCGAACGTGACACCGTTACCGCGCTGTCGGAGGCGCGGCGGGAGCTGGTTGCCGGGGTCTCGCACGAGCTGCGTACGCCGGTGACGACGGTACGCGGCTATCTGGAGTCGAATCGTACCCGCTGGGAGACCACGCCGCCACCAACGCTGCAGCAGGACATGGACGTGATGCTGTGCGAGACGATCCGGCTGCAACGGCTGATTGATGATCTGTTTGCGCTGGCCCAGGTTGAGGGCGGCAACCTGACGCTGCGCTGTAGCCCTACCGCCGTTGGAGAAGTGGCGCAGCAGTGTGTGGCGGCGACCGCGCCGTTGGCATGGCAGCGCGACCGGGTGCAGATCCTGGCCGAAGTGGACCCGGCCACGCCGCCGGCCCTGGTTGATGCGGGCCGACTGGAGCAGGTGCTCTACAACCTGCTGCGCAATGCGGTGCGCCACACCCCGCCGGGCGGGATTGTCGCGGTGGCGGTTTCCCCGGCAGCGGGTGGTGTGCAGGTGCAGGTGCAGGATACCGGCGCGGGCATCGCCCCGGAAGATCTGCCGCATATCTGGGAGCGCTTCTATCGGGCGCAGGCGACCCGGGCACAGGATACGGCCGGCGCGGGGTTGGGCCTGGCGCTGGTGAAAGAGTTGACCGAGGCGATGGGCGGCCGGGTCAGTGTGCGCAGCGAGGCGGGGATGGGCAGTTGCTTCAGCGTCTGGCTGCCCTATGCCGGGCCGGTTCCATCGAAAGTCGGAGCCGCAGCATCTTGACAGGCCGGCCCTGGGCATGCTATGCTCACATCAGTATTACTTTTACCCCTTCAGGAAGGAGGACATGCGTATGCTTGCCGGAATTGTTACCCTGCCCAGTGTGCTTGCCGGCGTGTCCACTTCCCGCCACATTTTTCGCTAATCCTTTGCGCTACAGATGCGGGGCGTGGGTGCGCAGATGCTTCACCCGTAGCGGCGGCTGTTCAGCAGTAAGCCGCTGGGAGTTCGCGCACGCTTACCCGATAGTTTATCTCTCACCTGTATATCTGTAGTTAACACGACTTACGCGGTGGGCGTACAAGCCCGGCGTTTGACCAGATGAAAGGCAGACTCGCCTGCGGCAGCATGGTACTTGATCTGTCTTCTTCACAAAAATTTGCACACTGTGCAAATTTTTGTGAAGAAGCATGGAATCTTCCGCCCTGCCGGAGGCGCAATGTCCTTGCGGCTTCGTAACCGCGTAACTCGTGTAGTTAAGAAGGATAACTCTACCCATGCCACGCAAACAGCATAACCGGACCCTGACGCGTATCCGCCAGTGGGATGACGCGCTGGACGAGCGGGATGACCTGGACGATCTGGCGCAGGAGGAGCGCATCCGCAAGCAGCCCCGCGCGTATCAGCCGCCTACGAGCGTGAAACAGGTGCGACGGCAGCGCGAGAAAACCTTGAGCCGCGACATCAACCGTTTCATGCGCAAGTATCGCCAGAACAACGATAAGCCGTAGCCGGATACGGAGAGAACAGAGAACAAAACAACCGAGAACAACGTTCTGTGTTGTTACTCTTGTTCTAACCCTTAACGAGTCGCCATCCGGCGGCTCGTTTTTTGTTGTCCGCGTTGCGACAAAATTGCGACAGTTGCACGATGGTCCGGTGACATGTCCGCACTAAACTGGGAACGTAGTCTTGCGTTTTGAGTTTTCATACCACGTTGCCATCACACCAGCAATGAGCCAGGATGGGTGTAATACGTGTAAGGCAGCCCATTCCTGTTCAATATCTCTGCGTTCTCTGTGTGCTCTGTGGCTATGACAACAAATCGGTATCAGTTCTTCACTTCTATCAAATTCGGAGGTAAAACCCATGCAACACACGCAACTTCACCCGGAAGCACATCCTGCCGATCCGGTCCATACCGTCACGGCCCGCGACCTGACCCGCCGCCTGCCGGTGGGCGAAGATACGGTAGATATTCTCAAGGGCGTCTCGTTCGATATCCGGCGCGGCGAGTGGATCGCGCTGATGGGGCCGTCGGGTTCGGGCAAGTCTACCCTGCTGGGCATTCTGGCCGGGCTGGATACGCCCAACAGTGGGCAGATCCTGCTGGACGGCATCGATATCACTCGGATGCGTGAGCGGGAACTGGCACGTATCCGTAACCGGAAGATCGGGATTGTCTTCCAGTCGTTTAACCTGATCGCCGGGCTGACGGCGCAGGAGAATGTCGAAGTGCCGCTCTATGCCGGCGCGGA
Source organism: Chloroflexaceae bacterium (assembly GCA_034437035.1). Lineage (GTDB taxonomy): Bacteria > Chloroflexota > Chloroflexia > Chloroflexales > Chloroflexaceae > CAKZQX01. The sequence continues at coordinate 17,332 of DAOTUI010000280.1, read as the reverse complement.
TGGGCAGAACATCAGCGAGCGGGCCGGCGCAATGCTCGAACTGGTCGGGCTGGGTGATCGGCGGCACCACCGGCCCAACCAGCTCTCCGGCGGTCAGCAGCAGCGGGTTGCGATTGCCCGCGCCCTGGTGACGCGCCCGGCGTTGCTGATCGCCGACGAGCCGACCGGCAACCTCGATAGCACCACCAGCGCGCAGATGCTGGATCTCTTCGCCCGGTTGCATACCGAACTGGGGGTAACGCTGTTCGTCGCCACCCACGACCGGAGTATCGCCGCGTGTGCTGACCGGGTTTTACACCTGGTGGATGGGCAACTGGCCGCGCCGGTGGAACCCGTCCGCCGCATGCCGAACGCCGTACCGGAACAGGTTGCTGCGCTCGACGGGGGAGGTGCGTGATGAAACTGCGCTTTGCATTGCACTATGTGCTGCGCTCGTTGCGGCGCAGCGGCCGGCATACGCTGTTGGCGCTGGCCTGTATTGCCTTCGGGGTGATGTCGCTGGTGGCGCTGCAACTGCTGACGGCGATGATCACGACGGTGCTTTTTACCGATCCGCGGGCGGTGCTGGGCGGCGATGTGCGGCTCACCCGCGCCGGCAGGCAGACGCTGACCGCCGACGATCTGGCCTCTCTGACGGCCCGGCAGGAAGCCGGCACACTGGATGGTTTGACCCCGTTTTCCGCAACCTATGCCCCGATGTTTCGGCGCGCAGGCTCGGGGCGGATTCTGTTTGCGAATCGGGTGTTTGGGGTTGACCCGGCGACTTTCCCGCAGGTGGGGGCGGTACCGCTACAAACTCCGTCGGAGAGCGACCTGGCAACGGTGCTGGCGCAGCCCCTCAGCGCGGTAATCACGCGCGATCTGGCCGCGAGTGCGGAGCTTGCGGTTGGCGACCGGATCATTCTGGGGGGCAGCCATGGCCGTGCGCCCCAGGAACTGACGATTACCGGGATTGCCACAAACCTGCCCGACCGGCGCGGTGGCACGCTGCTCTACAGCCTGGAGACGGCCCGCCGCATGGCAGGACAGGACGAGGTTATCGCCAGTGTGGCAGTACGCTGGGGGGCGCAGGGCGACAGGCCGGACGAGCTTACCGCTGCCGGGTGGGATGTCGAGACCCCGGCGATGGTGCGGGCCGAGCGTGAGCGCCTGGGGGATCTGTTTGCGTTTATGCTCAAAGGGGCCGGGTTGCTCGGGCTGCTGGTGGGCGGCATCGGGGTTGCGACCACGCTACAGGTTACGCTGGCCCGGCGCACGCTGGAGATTGCCACCCTCAAGACGCTGGGGTATCGTCGGCGTGATCTGCTGGCGCTGTTCGGGATCGAACTGGTGCTGCTGGGGACGGCCGGGGGCGCGGTTGGTTCAGTTGCCGCCGTCGGGCTGGCCTTTCCGCTGATGACCCTGATGCAACGCACCGGGAACCTGCTGCTGGAGTGGCAGGTTGACCCGGCGATTCTCCTGAGCGGGCTACTGGTCGGCGCGGTGACAGCGCTGATCTTCGGGATGCATGCGCTGTTCCGCGCCGGCGCGGTCCGTCCGGCGGTGCTGCTGCGCAATCTGCCCTTGCCGCGCATGTGGCCGCTGACGCTGGGATTGTACGGCCTGCTCGGGCTGCTCTTTGCGGCTATCAGCAGTTTGATCCTGGGCTCGCTGGTCTATGGTGTGGGCGTGGTGCTGTTTGCGCTGGTGGCCTTGGGTGGGCTGGGCCTGCTGCTGGGCCTGATCTGTGCCGGGATTGTCCGGCTGCGGTTGCCCGGCCCGCGGGCGTTGACGCTGGCGCGCAACAACATCCGGCGGCAGCCGCTACGGGTGGTGATGGTCTTGATTGCGCTCTTTGCCGGGGTGTTTAGCATTGGCTTTACCGGCTCGACCATGCTCAGTGCGCGGAATGAGGTTGTCCGCCACACCGGGTCGAATGCGGGGTACAACCTGGCGCTCCAGGGCAGCCCGGCCGACGCCCCGGCGATTGCGGCGCAACTGGCGGCCCACAACATCGCGGATGTGCATACCAGCACCGTCCTGCCGGTCAGCGTCGCCACCAGTGACGGCACCCCGGTCGAGCAACTAACGGTCATGCAGGCGCGCGCGACTAATGATGTGCTCTGGGATATCGAACTGGTTGCGGGGGAGTGGAACGGTGCCGCGCATACCGCCCTGGTACCGGCGGCATTTGGACAGGCTCCCTGGCACTGGTCGCCCGGCACGGCGGTACAGGTTGGAACGACTGCAGGCGCGACAATCACGCTAACCCTGGCCGGCTTCTACGAACCGCGCGATATCGAACGCCTCGTCCGGGTGGAGAATAGCCTGCTGGTCAGCGCGGCCACCTTGCCGGCGCTGAATGCCACCCCCGCCGTAAACTACGAGGCCCGCGTCGCCCCCGACCGGCTGGATGGGGTGACGACGGCGCTGGGAACGGCCCTCCCACAGACGCTGATCGTCAGTCGGGCGGACCTGAATGCGCGGATGGCGCAGGCGTACACCAACCTGTTTGCCTTTGTGGTCGCCGTGGCCGGGCTGGCCTTCGTTGCCGGGGCAGTACTGATTGCTAATGCAGTCGGGCTGGCGCTGGTCGAGCGCCGCCGTGAAATGGGCATCCTGAAGGCGGTGGGCTTTAGCAGCGGGCGCGTGCTGTCCGTCATGCTGCTGGAATATGCCCTGCTCGGCCTGATCAGCGGAGTCGCCGGCATTGCGGTGGTCGTGCTGGCGCAGGCCGTGATCAACCGGCTCCAGCCCACGGCGCAACTCGCGCTCGCACCGCAACATGGCCTGGCACTGGTCGGCATCGCGGTGGTGATTGCGCTGGGCAGTGTGTTGCTGGTCGCCTGGCGACCCACGCATGTGTACCCGCTGGTGGTGTTGCGGGAGGAGTGAGCGTGGTGTAAGGGGCGCACCGGGCACACAGGCGTCCGTTCCCTGTGATAGTCTTTAACTCTCAGTGTTTGTTGCGGCTGTGAAAACAGATTGGTTATTCTGGTGGCCTAGTCTGGTAATTCATGCTGCGCCGTTTCAATGCGGAGAAGTGCGGTTGCCCGGTTCAAACCTGTCGGTAAACTCCCGACATTGTTTCTCCGCTTGTTTGTCATGTTGCGCAATAAGCTGTATTATGTAGGAAAGCGGTAGACGATATCGCAAACCAATGCGTATGGTACTGGTGGGGGCAGTGGGTGTATACCAGGTTCGATAGGCGATTTCACGAACATGTGGAAGTATAACTACAAGGAGCAGGATATGCATCGGTTTTGTGTCCTCAGTATTATCGCCCTCATCTTGAGTGGGTGTGGCACGACCGGGCTAGAAGGTCAATCAGCAGGAACCACGGCTGTTTCTGACAAGTTGACCGGGTCGGCAGAACTCGCTGAAACCGCAATGCTTCCCGCGTCTGCATCAACTCCCGAAGCTACTGCGACAACCAGTGTTGATACCGTGGCCGATACGAACCGCGCTACCCTGACGGCTACCTGGCAACAGGCCAATCAGGGTGCGGCCGAAGCGACGAACCTGCTCTATTTTGGTCCTAACACATCTGATGGCACCACATTATACGCCGCGTGGCGCTTCCCACTCCAGGAAGATGCACCGCCCCAGCGGATTGCGGAAGTTGCCTGGACGCCTCTTGGAACTCCGGTTGGTAATCTCTCACCTGATGAACAGTGGGTTGCCTACATCATCGGCGATCAACCAACACCAGGGTTTGAATTACACCTGCTACGTGTTAATGGCAGCAGTGATCAAGTGGTCTTCTTGATAGGAATACATAGCGACTGTGCTCCGGCGTTTGCCTGGTTGCAGGCTGATTCTACGCTAATCTATATCGCTGGTACAATCGGGGTTCGTGCCTACGATCCAATGACGACGAACGAACGGGTAGCGATTCCCTATGAGAGCGCCGGGTCTTTGGTGGGCATAGATCATAAAGACCGGGTGATAATGGCGGTTTTGCGCCAGCCACACCTGCGTGATATTGTTGCGGTAGACCCGACAACGGGGGCACAAGAGGTACTTGCGCCCCTGCCGCGTCCTGCGATGGATACGCTCTTTTGTCGTAAAGTATCCCCTGATGGCAGTCAATTACTTTTTGCCATGGGTGAGTCACCCTACCAATCATATCTTTTCGATAGTACGACGCGTCAAACGCGTGAAATCGATGTTGTCCCCAATCATACGTTCTGGGCCAGCGATAGTCAGCATATTTTGACAAGTGGAGCAGCAGTTACTGATATAACGGTGCGTGCGTTGCCGGATATGACCACGGTCAGCACTGCGGTGTTACCACCAGCCGCACCTGGGCTGGAAAATCCCGCAGTGTTGGGCACATCCCCCGATGGACAGTGGCTCGTGGGCTGTTACATCGGTGCTACGGAGCAACAGTCCTGGCTCTATCACTTCCCAACTCAGCGCTGGCAGATGTTGGCGGCAGGTGATGAGTGCATCAATGTCGTCGGTTGGACCACGCAGTAGTCCGGAGGATAAGTATATGTGGCGCATCGGCTGTCGTTCGGTACTTATCACAAGTTTTCTGTTTCTGATGCTAAGTATTCAACCAGCAGCGTTCCCGATAATAGCTCAGACGTTGCAACAAGAAACAGGATGTATACCAATAGCACCCCGTCCGCCTGGTCAGCCCGATCTGAACGTGTATATGAACGACCCGGACACACGGACTGGTTTCAATGTGCCTGGTGAACGGAGTCTCAATTCAAAAGATGAGTTGTTCAAAGAGATTACCTCGAATGATGGGATATTAGGTGATTTCAACTGGCAAATTGGTGATCAAGATGGCAACATTGGCAACTTTATCCCTGCGAAGATGCTTCGTAGCGTTGCAGGAATTGAGAGCCTCTGGCGACAGTATGTCGCTACATCGGACGGTTCAGCTACGCTGGAAAGCACGGGTGACTATGGCATCATGCAAATCAATCAGGGACAACGAACCTTATTCGAAGGTGCAATTTCGCCAACGCAAAATACAAATCTCTGCAACGATACTCGTGCCAATATTGCTGCCGGCGCGACGCGCCTGAAGGAAATCTGGGAACTGGGCCGTACCGGGCCGCTTCCAGTAGTGAATGACCAAAATCCACGGTTCACCATCAACTGGTACTATGCGCTTTCGACCTACAATGGTGGTCCTGCGAGTCACGACACAGAACCACCGGTGGGACGCTGGGTCAACAATCCTAATTGTGATGGCCCACTTGGATTAAGAGTAGCTTATTGTGACGGTTTCCCCAATGACCCAGGCAATCTTATCCCCGATTACACGGATAGCCGTGACCCGGGTGCCAGTTGGTACAATCTTTCACCTGCTGTTTATCCCTACCAGGAACGAGTGCTTTACAACACCCAGTTCCCGCGACAGCCGACACGAACGCAGTGGGTAGGACAAGATATTGGGCTACGTGAAACACGCGTTAGTCGCCGTGAAACCGGCATTATTCCGGTAGATAGCCTCTTTGAACGCGTGGAGCGTGATGCCAACGACAATCCAGTGGCGTTCATTTCGCGTGCCCCCGACTTGCTGTTGTTTCGTACTTCTATTGGTGTTGTCAATCAGGGGGTATTTCCTGCGGAAATCACAATTGAGTATGATTTGCCTATTGAGGCGAATGTGGCCATTGAAATTCTCGATGAAGATAACAATACCATTGATATTCTATTGAACAGACGAAGAATACCTGTTTCTGGTGCGGCATTTAATGTTGAAAAGATTTTGTATGATGGCTCCATTGGGCCTGATTATGGGTATCGCATTCGTGCTGAGGTCAATGGTTTTGAAGGTGAATATATTCGTCCTCTACGTATTGTTGAAGATAATTGATCTGATCTGCAAAATCTTATCTTTCTGCCCTCGATCTATCGATGACTATCCATTGTCTGGATGGTGCAGCAGGATTTGTGCGAAACGAATTCCATTAAGCGACTGCAAAGAGTGCAAAGGATGCACAAGTCGTCTGTGGTTATGAAAACAGAATAGTTATTCCTTGTGCCGCAACTTCACCCACACCGCTCCCCCCAGTGCTGCTGTCTCCAGTGTGGAGGTCAGCGCAAACGCCACCGGAATGGCCGGCAGGCCCAGCGTGGGCAGCAGCAGCGGAATCAGCGCAATCCGTCCGGCCAATTGCCCACAGTTGATCAGCAGCGGCGTGCGGGTATCGTGCAGCGCCTGCAGACTGCGCGTCAGGATCTCCGTCCCGATGGCTGCCGGGAGCGCCGGCGCATAGCCCACCAGCACCGTGTAGGTCAGCGTGCCCGCCGCCGCGTCAAACTCGCCATGCTCAAACAAGATGCGAATGACCGGGCGACCCAGCAGGATGAACCCCAGCGTGCCCAGGCAGGCCAGGCCCAGCGCAATGCCCAGCGAGCGCAGCAGCGTGCGGCGCATACTGCGCCAGCGGCCATCCACCACCTGCGCCGCCAGCCGGGGAAAGGCTGCCTGTCCGATGGCAATTCCCAGCAGGCGCACCGGCACGCCAAACAGCAGAAAGGCGTTATGCAGCGCCGGGATATTGCCCCCGCCGCTGACCAGCGACGCAAACGCAACATCGACAATGCCCCCGGCATAGTTGACCGCCCCCGACAGCCCACTCGGAAGTAACAGCCGGAAGACCGCATGCAGATGCCGATCACCGGGATGCCAGACCGGAACATAGCGAATCTGCTGCACCAGCAGGCCCGGTAACAGGATGAGCAGTTGCAGCAGCGCATCGGTAATCACCCCGATGGTTGGTCCATAAACGCCAATCGCGGGGAAGCGCCATGCCAGCAGGATGCCCCCGATCAGTGTGAGGTTGTGAACCGCCACGCCCAGCGCGGGCAGCACAAACTGGTTGCGGCTGTAGAGCACCGCCGTGCCCACACTGACCACCACCAGCAGCAGCAGTTCCAGCAGCATAATGCGGGTCAGCGTCGTGGTTAACCCCGCAGTCGCGGCATCAAAGCCGGGCGCGAGCAGTGTGCGTACAAACCAGGGAGCCAGCAGTAGACCCAGCAGCACCAGCGGCGTCATAACGGCGAGTAGCGTCGTCAGGACCAGGTTGATAAAACGCCGCGCCGCCGCTTCGCCCTCGGTGTGGGCCACCTGGACCAGCACCGGGAGCATGGCATTTGCCAGCGTGCCGCCGGTCAGCAGCAGCGCAAAGGTTTCGGGCAGGCGGAAGGCGGCGTAGTAGGCGCCGGCCTGCCAACTGATGCCAAACTGCGCATTGAAGAGGATCTGGCGCAGCATTCCCAGTACCGCCGAGGCCAGGAACGAGAGCATCAGCAAAAACGAGCCCTCGGCAATGCCGGACTCGCGTAGCAGCAGCGCCGACCAGCGCCGGCGGGCCGGTCCCAGCAACCCGGCGTAGCGTCGGCGGGCTCCGGTCGTCGGCATTTTTTCGACTGGGGGCGAAGGGTTATGATCCGGCAGCATTGAATCTGGTGTAAACCTATCCCGGCAGAACCGGGTGTATTATACCGTGAGTTTTGTTCTGATCGATGAGTGATAGGACTTACGCAGTGCGGTTTATTCTTGCCTGGTGACCAACCCGAACGTCAGCTTCGCCTGCGGCAGCGTGGTACATTATGTGTCTTTTTCAGAAAAATGTTGCGCAAAGCGCAACATTTTTCTGAAAAAGAAGGACATTTTCCGCCCTGCCGGAGGCGACATTCCCTTTCGAGTTAGCGACCGCGTAACTCGTGTGAGTTAATCATATGGCCTGATCGTACAGGATAAACTAATTACTCGCCGGCAATAGTCACGATGCGTGCATACAGTTGTGCATCAATCCAGAATTTTGCTCTGGTTCTTCAATCGTCGAGCACTGGTTTAACAGCAGATATGTATCCCCGTTGTTTTGCAACAATCAGCAGTCCCAATAGTCCGGTGACTTTGATACCTGATTGCGCCGCAACATTTCGGCCTTTGTGTTCATCAATCAGTAGCAGATCGGCCGGCATCTCGCCTGCCAGTACAATTGCCTCTGCTTCACCAGCATCTAATATCTGTCGGAGTTTTTGCAGTGATAATGTGTTTGCTACCTGCCGTACTTCGAACCATTGTCCTGCCTGTACCTCGACTGCGCCGGCCTTTCCGGCTCCCATGACCACAATCTCGTTGTAGACTGCCGGCGGAATAATGATCCTGTTGTAAAGCTTGTGCAGAAGATCCAGATGACCGATAACAGCCAGGTTGACGATGGGAGAGGTGTTACTGACAACGATCACAATTCCCCCATGGCGCGGAGCGTTGCCATATCTGCCTCAAAATCGTCTACAGAATAATGCACAGGGATATTGCGGCCGGCTAACAACTCCTGAAATGTCAGGCGATCAACGCCAATCATACGACTGGCCTGTGCCAGTGTCAGGCGATTCTGTTCAAACAGGAGCAGCGCAATTTCCCGCAATAGTTCATCCTCCGATACATTGGCTGCCTGGAGAATCTCATCAGGTATGACCAGACTCATCGCTATGCCTCCCCTATATCAAAACTCACCCTCACACTGCCCGCAGCCACAACGTCTGGTAGGGCTGTACTTCCAGCCGCAGCGTCTCGGTCGCGCCCGCCGAATGCTCAATCGTCTCGCCGCTGATCAGGTCGCGTAACACCGTCGCCTCGCCCCAGATCACTGCCGGGACTTCCAGCGGCTGCGTGCTTTCCGATACATTGTGAACACACAACACCTGGCTGCCAATTTCCCCCCGCACCAGCGTAAACAGGGCCGGGTTGCCCGCGATCACCACCTGCGGCGCCAGCGGATGGAAGGCCGGCTCGCCCGCCCGCGCCAGCAGCAGCCGCGCATAGCGGTCCAGCACCTGCGCCGCGTGGCTACCGGCATCGTTCAGCCATCCCTCCAGCGTCTCCTGCGACCACTTCTGCCGGTTGATACTGCGGTAGCGCCCCGTTGCCGCGACCCCGGCGTGATCATTGTGCGATCCGATCAAACTCTGGATGTAGATCCCCGGCACACCCGCCGGCGCCAGCATCATCGCCTGTGCAGTCATGAACCGCGTCATGCCGGTTGTAGGTGACTCAACCATATGCGGGTTGGAAAAGGCATCAAAGCAGGTGATATTCAAGGTAGAAATGCGCTGTGTGCCGTCGGGATTGGTGCGGTAGGTGACATGCCCGCCATGGGCCAGTGTGCGTGCCGCCAGACTCTCGATTGCTTCCGCACTGAGCAGTTCTTCCGCCGCCGCGATATCGATACCATCAGGTGCGTCAAGGAAGTTCAAACAGGTGGTTCCCTCGGTCGCCGGTTCCAGTTCTGTGGCCCACCCCGTCAGGGGTTGGGCGCTGCCGTCGGCAAAGCTCTGCAACACCAGCGGCGCCAGCGCCGACTGGGCAATCAGTTGCGCCTCGTTAGTGCCATTGCCGATGTAGCTGCTCCGTTCCGCGGGTGCGCCGGGAGTGTCCACCAGCAGCAGCACCTCGGACGCGACGGCATCAAGCACGCTACGCACCAGTTGCAGGATGCGATGGCTCTGCGGCAGATGCATGCAGGGCGTACCCGGCTCTTTCCAGAGGAAGGCGATATCGGTCAGGCGGAGGATTGTTGCGCCGCGCTCAACATACAACAGCAGCCGTTCAATCATCGCCGGCAGCAGGTCGGGGTTGGCATAGTTCAGATCGGCCTGGTCGGGGCCGAAGCTGGTCCAGACATATCGCGTGCCCGTGGCGGTTTCAAACGGCGTCAGCAGCGGGCGTGCCTCAGCGAGTGCTACCTGCGACCAATCGGTGGCGGGATCAGCCACACAAAAGTAGTCTTTGTAGGGTGCTTCGCCGCGCAGGAAGCCTTGAAACCAGGCACTGTCAACCGCCACCCGACTGAGAACAACGTCAAACATCAACCGGAAATGCTGACCAACCGCCGCGACATCGTCCCAGGTGCCCAGCGTGGGTTCGATCTGCGTATGATCCACCACCGCGAAGCCGTCATCAGCGGTGGCGGGGTGCAAGGGCAACAGGTGAACCGTGCTGATCAAACCGGCAAAGTAGCGCTCCAGCACGGTGGCGAGGGAATGCAGGGGGGCAACTTCGGGCGCGCACACCTGGTCGCCATACGTGATCAGAACCGCGTCGGACTGGGAGATATGCTCGCTGAGGGCGGGCCGATGGGGCGCTGCGGCAACTGCCCGCCGTCCGGCATGCTGCTCCAGCAAGTGCTGCAACCGGCGAAAGCTCTCCGCGCCCCGTTCCGGGCCATAGAGATCGGTCAACTGCTCTACCATCTGTGCGCGTAATGCCGCGGACAGACTGAATGGTTGGTCTGGCTGATCGGCCATGGTACACTCCCACTTGCATCACCTTTACCCGATTTTACAGGACTTACACGGTGGGCGTGCAAACGGACCGGTTGCGCTCGATAACGGCGTATTTCGCCTGCGGCAGCATGGTACGTTTTTGTCTTTTTCCGAAACATGTGGCGCTCCGAGCCACATGTTTCGGAAAAAGCATGTCCCATTCCACCCTGCCGGAGGCGCATCGGGCCAGTTGTCCCGGCAGACGCCTGGGTTTGGAACCGACCGCGTAACTCCTGTAATTTATACCTGTCGGGACATGATACCATGAGCGGGTCATTTGTTTACGCTTTCTCTGTTCGCCAACCGCGTAATGCGTATGATTTGCACGACTTACGCCGTGGGTGTGCAAATCAGCTATGTTCTTCCGTGAAGGCGGTCTTCGCCTGCGGCGGCATGGTACTGTTTTCTCTTTTTCACGAAAAATTGGCTCTCCGAGCCAGTTTTTCGTGAAAAAGATCTGGTGTCTTCCGCTCTGCCAAGGAGCCTTCACCCGACTGTTGGTGTATCACCACATGATCGAAACTCGGGGTATCATGCTTATAGAAAGCACCGACAACCAGCGAACAGAGAAAAAACAGACGGTTCGATAACAGGAGTTACGCGCTTGACATGCAAACCGGACGTTTCACCCGATGGAAGTCTGATTCGCCTGCGGCAGCATGGTACGTTTTTATCTTTTGCACAAAAAAATTCACAACGTGAATTTTTTTTTGCAAAAGATCGAGGATCTTCCACCCTGTCGAAGGCGATATCTGCTTCCAAACGAGTGACCGCGTAAGTCCTGTAAATTCCTTTGTTCTCTGTTCTCACTATGACCGGCATACAATGAGTAGAGGAGACGTTAGTGGCTCAGCCAGACCAGGTTGAAGATTTTATTCGGGTTGTTGCTGTGTGTGGCAGTCTCCGTCCGGGCAGTTACACCCGGATGGCGCTGGAGATTGCCCTGCGGGGCGCGGCAGAGCTTGGCGCGCAAACGCAGTTGCTCGATCTACGCGAGTATGAACTGGCGTTTTGTAATGGCACTAAACGCGAGAACAGCTATCCCGCCGATGTGTTTCGCCTGCGTGAGGAGGTCCGGCAGGCCCAGGGGATTATCCTGGGAACGCCGGAGTATCATGGCAGCATGAGTGGCGTGCTCAAGAATGCGCTCGATCTGATGGGGTTTGCCGAGTTTGAGGGCAAAATGATCGGTCTGATCGGCGTGGCGGGTGGATCGACCGGCGCGATCAACTCCCTGAATGGGTTGCGCAATATTGGCCGGGCGCTGCATGCCTGGGTGATCCCGGAGCAGGTCTCCATCGCGGAGTCCTGGAAGATGTTCACCCCGACGGGGGAGCTATCGGTTCCCGCGCTGGAGACGCGCCTGCTCGATGTGGGCCGCCAGGTGGCGCGCTTTGCCTACCTGCACACCGCCCGCCAGTCCAGGGAGTTCCTGCAGCTCTGGGAGACCGCACCCGAGAATCCCGGTGGAGCTAATCGTTAGACCATTTGCACAGTGGGCACGATTCAGAGACAATATCTGTAGAAAGAAAGGACAAACATCGAACAGAGAACAAACACGTTGGGGAAGCGGAAACTTTAATCCATCCCTTGATCTGCTCTCCCCCGCTTGGTGCTGCCACGCCCACTGGACGATGGAGCACAGAAGGGATGAGTATTTCCTTCCGCTTCCCTTGTTTGCTAACGATGCACCCGGTACACTTTGTTCTCTGTTCCTGCGTTCGTGTTCCCTATGGCGTGTACTCATTAAAACTCATTAAAGAGGTTCAATGAAGGTCTATCTTATTCGCCATGCGCAAAGTGAGGAAAATGTCCTCGACATGAAGGTGCGCTCGACGATTCAGGATTTTAACGAATTGGTACGCCGTTCCCACGAGTCGCCGTTGACCAGGGAGGGCGAGATCCAGACGCGCATTGTGGTGGAGAAGCTGACCGGGGCGCGTATTGAGCGGCTCTACAGCAGTCCTTTTGTGCGTACTCTCTCGACGGCGACCGCCATTGGTGAGGCGCTCGACCTGACGCCCCAGCTTCTGGATGATCTGCGCGAGGTGCTGCCCCGCCCTATGAGCGAGCGCCGCAGAGAAGCGCCGCTCAAACGGTTGTTTGTCCGCGGCTATGTGGAAATGCTCTGGCCCTGGGGGGGGGGGGAAACCTGGATGGAATCCTATCGCCGCGCCAAAGCTGTCTGGCATGAGATTACCCGCGAGCCTGCCTGCGAGATCGCAGTTGTTTCCCATCGCGGGCTAATTTCGCTCATTCTGCTCTACCTCACCTGGCACCGCGACTGGCGCGTCATCACCAGCGATATTTCCAATGGTGGGGTTTCGATTATCACGCGCCGGAAACCGTAACCGGCAGAACCTGACCATGGCAATCTTCTGCAATGCTATGTACCTTACAATCGCCTGAAATAGACTGGCGATCATGCCTTCAAACATGACGGTATGATTACGGCTGTTCAACCAGGCTAAAAAAGATATGGTCACTGTCGTTTGATGGTGCAGATAGGGTTTCTCGCCGGCAATCTGCATCGGAAAGACAGAGCCATGATTCATCTTCATCATTTACGCCGTAGCCGTGCTCTTACATTCCTTGACCTGTCCCATCTGACGGGCCTGCCCCCCCGCGTGATTGCCGAGGCCGAGTATGGCCTCCGCACGCTGACTCCACAAGAGGCCCAGCGCCTCGCCCTGGTATTTGATCTCGCTGACACCACCCAGTTGACGCAGTCGCTGCATATCCCGTATCCGAATCCGGCACAGGCGATGGCTCGCTCGCGCCGGTCAGCCTGGATTGTTGCGCTGTTGCTGCTGATTGCGCTGGCCGGCTTTGGCGGGCTGCATCTGTTGCCGGCGGGCTTGCCGGCTGAGGCCAGTCCAGCGCGGTCGGCGCAGCGTCTGGCGGCGGTTTCGGCTGCCGGCAGCACCCGGCGTGCCGTCCTCCCAGCAACGGCTTCCGCAACCGTGACGCTCGTGCCCACGGCAATTGCTTCAGCTTCGCCGACCGCGCCCGCCGAGATGCGCCAACTGGCGGCCCAGTCGCCCGTGGTGCCTACGCTCACCCCGACGCCCGCTCCCACCGCAACACCGCTGCCAACGGCAACACCGACAATTGTGCCGGCTGCTGCGCCGTCAATACACGCCTTTTCGCTGGAGGTTGCGGGACCGGTGGGCTGCCCCTTGCAGCCGGCTACCGGACGCGTGGTTATGACTCAGGGCTATGGTGTCGGCTCCCACGCACCGGCCGATGTCTGGGGCGCAGTTGACCTGGCCGTGGATGGCAATGGCGACGGCAGTGCCGACCGCGATGCTACCCTCTACACGCCGGTTGTCGCCACGCATGGCGGGGTGGTGCAGGTCTCACTGGATAGCTGGCCCGGCGGTAATCATGTCTGGCTGACCGATCCGGGCAGCGGCTGGAGCACCGGCTATGCGCATCTCGCCTTTGTAATGGTTGAGCATGGACAGACGGTTGCGCCCGGAGCTTACCTGGGACTGGCGGGGAGTACCGGCCAGTCCAGTGGTCCGCACCTCGACTACCAGGTCTGGTATGGCGGCACCAATATCGATCCGACTAGCCTGGTAAGTGTCTGCCGATGACACAACTTACGTGGTTCTGGGTCTGGAAGGGAGTGTCGCCTCCGGCAGGACGAAAGAAACCGGCTTTTTCACAAAAAATTTTCACTTTGTGGAAATTTTTTGTGAAAAAGAAAAAGTGTACCACGCTGCCGCAGGCGAAGCCGGCCGTTACCGGCTCAAACACCTGGTTTAGAACCGACTGCATAACGCATGTTCAAATTATCACATCCAGATACGCAGGCCGGTCGCTGCGCGCCAGGCATCGGCCTGCTCCGGTGTTGCTCCCGGCACGCGGATGCCGGCACCCCCGGCAGTACGCCACGCGCCCAGCGGCGGCTCCTCATCCTGTAGATCATACTGCCAGATGATCCCGGCAAAGGGGGCGTAGTCTTCCGGCTCGGCCTGAACGGTCCAGGGCAGCAGCAACCAGAGCCGGGGTGAGACGCGCTGCTCGCTGGGGACAGGCTGCTGATAGACCGCCAGCCGATCCAGGTAGCCGGGAGTGTGTGGTAGCGCGTCCCGCCAGGCGCGCAACTCGGCGGGCGCGGGCGCGGTATCACACAGCAGGTAGAGATCAAACAGCGTGGTGGGGTTGGCGGCCAGGGCTGCACTCACTGCCGGCGTGAGTGCGGGCAAATCGCCGGCTCGCACAATTAGATCAATGTGGCGCGCAAGCTGACTCACCGGCAGTACACTGCCGTCCGTCAGAACCAGATGCGCAACCGGTACCTCTGCCGAGGGTGGCGGTGCTGCGGCTGGATCGGTACCGCGTTGCAATGCCTCCCGTCGGGGCTCCGGCAGCCCGTCGACGGCATCCGGGTCCATCTCCGCATGCAGCTTCAGCTCCCGCCGCAGATGCCGCAGGTCAGCATGGCTGAGCCGGTCGGTATGCAGCACATAGTAAGGCGGGCGCTCCTGAAAGGCCAGACCAGACTCTGCCGCATGCCGACGTATGGCGGTGCCGGGCAGTACCTGCAGCATAAAGATGTCAAAATTGCCAAGCTGCTCCCGTTCGATAAAATCCAGGGTGGTCTGCACCCCGGCTGCATCATCCTGCGGTAGTCCCAGGATCACATCCAGCAGCACCTCGATATCGTGCTCAAGCAGCCGGCGCGTACCCGCCGCCCACTTCCGCAGATCGGTCTTGCGCCGGGCGGCGGCCAGTGCCACCGGATTGGCCGTCTGCAGGCCCACCTCGGCCACCCGCAGTCCGGCGCGGTCCAGCGCGGCAACCGCTTCCGCGCTGAGATGCTCGCCCCGCAGTTCGGCATAGAGCGCGAGGGCATGGTCGGCATTCAGATCTTCCAGGGCGCACATCAGCGGGCGGAAGAAGGGGATCAGGTTGAGATTGGCCTCGACAAAGTGGATCGCGGTTGCGCCATGCGCGCGGGCATAGGTAATCTCGGCCAGGATGCGCTCCAACCCGAAGAAGTGGTGGCCCAGCTTTGAACCCATGTTGCGCCCATACAGGCAAAAACTGCAGGCATAGGGGCACCAGCGGCTGACCTCAACCAGCGCCATGCTCCCCGGCAGGATTTCCATGTAGCCCGCCAGGTAGGGGGAGGGCACGTCTGCCAGATCGTCCAGGGGGAGACGCGGCGCGGTAAATTGCACCTCGTCGCCGACGCGGTACGCCAGTCCGGGGATCGCGTCCAGATCGGTAATGTCGTCGGTGGCGTGAAAGTGTTGCAGCAGCGCGACAAAGGTCTGCTCACCCTCGCCAATCACCCCGATGTCCAACCCGGGATGCGCCAGGAGCCAGGCAGTATCGGGTTGCACCTCCGGCCCCCCACCGATGACCAGCAGATCCGGCAGGCGCGCTTTGACCTGCTGCGCAACCGCCAGACTGCGCTCACTATTCCAGGTATAGAGCGAGAAGCCCAGCAGATCGGGCGCGCGGGCGATAATCTCTTCCACCAGCAGCGCATCGCCCGCGTGATCAGCCATTTGCCGGGGTAGAATGGTTATCTCCGCCTGCACGTCGGCAACGCCCTGCGCCTGCGCGTAGGCTTTGAGATAGCCCGCCGCCAGCGGCGTATTCGTGGCCGGATTATTCGGGACGGGCAGTTGTACCAGCAGCACACGCAACGGAGCCATACAATTCCAACCTCTGCTTCTCGACTACCCCGCTGCCTCAACCGGAATGCCGGTGCGGGCCTGCAGCTCGGCGGCGCGCGCCTGCACCAGTGTACGTGGCACCTGCTCGACCCAGGGCTCCGGCGTGCGGCGCGCCACCGGATAGAGTTGCACACTGTCGGGCGCAACCTGCCCAATCGCCGCGACCAGCGCCTCCCAGGGCGCACCGCGCACATTCTGTACCGGACCATCGATCAGGCAGGTCTGTACGATGATGTTGGGCATGCGCGCCAGTTCCGCCAGGATAGGAGCCAGATGCACGCCGGGTGCCGGACGGTTAATCGCCTGAAAGGTCGTCTCGTCGCCCGCATCAACCTTCATCATTCGCATATCGCACAGGTCAATGCCGGCCCGGGGCCGCGGATGCATAACCAGCGCTGCCGAGGAGAGCACGCCAAGCTTGACCTGAGGCGCATACTGGTCGCGCAGATCGCGCAGGGCCGGCACCACCTCCGGGAAGTGCGGATGCAGGGTGGGCTCGCCATGCCCGGCGAAGGTGATCATATCCAGGGCAGGATGCTCCTGTAGCGCTGCCGCAACTGCCTGGCGTACCGCGTCAACGCCGGGGAAGGTATGCCGCCGTCCATGCTCATCGCGCGCCTGCTCAAGCAGTTCGGTGGTATCGCCACACTCACAGTAGACACAGTCGAAGCTGCAGACCTTGCGCCCGAGGGGCAGCAGATTAACGCCCAGGGAGAGCCCCAGACGACGCGAACGCACCGGGCCATAGATAATACCAGGATACATAACTAGTGCGGGCATAGGTTTTTCCGTAGTCCGTAATCCGTAATCCGTAGTCTGTAGTCCGTAGTCTGTAGTCCGTAGTCTAGTCAGGGTACAGCGGGAATGTAGCAGCAAACGGTGCTTGTTCTTTGTTCTCTGTTCTTTAAAAGTATCATGACGCGCTTCGGGCGGGTTGTCAACCAGGGATTTATTGACAGGAGTTACGCAGTCCCTGACCTGGGCGGAAGAAGCCCATCTTTATTTCACACGACTTACGCAGTCACTCGTTTGGAAGCAGATATCGCCTCCGGCAGGGCGGAACTGGACATCCTTTTTCACAAAAATTTGGCTCTGTGAGCCAAATTTTTGTGAAAAAGATACAAACGTACCATGCTGCCGCAGGCGAAGCCGGCTTCCATCTGGTTAAACGTCCGGTTTGGATCTCAACCGCGTAAGTCCTGTTATTGCTCGAGGTTATATTACGGATATAGCCCGTAAAGCCCAGGTGCTTCTAGCCCTGGGATAAAAGGGCTTCACTCGCTTTAGCCGCTTCAGTCGCACTTGTGTTCTGGATAATTTTAAGCTATACTACTCATTATGAGCAACAT
>DAOTUI010000279.1:0-66344 GCA_034437035.1 Chloroflexaceae bacterium | reverse complement strand
TCCGTAATGTGTAAAACATTTCTGCAATTTTCATCGCCATGTGGGGCGAGATGCTTCCCAAGTGGCCGTTTTTGACCGGCTAATGGGGAAATTTTACGAACTCGTTCCGAAAATAAGCGAACGGTGAGTCTAGCTTTCCCCAGGTTGGATTTGGCCCACCACCAAATATAATTCCATCATAGGGTGCTCCATTTAAATTGGCCTGCTCAACAAGTTGAGCAGCCTGTCGTATATTAGGATCTTGAGCATTCTGCAGAAGATCGAGATAGCGTACATCAGCATCAGTACTCAACGCATTCAAACCGTAACGAAAAGTCTCTTTGAGGCACCGTTGCTGAGTCGGTGTGTAACGTGCAAAGCCAGTCGCCAGGTACTCGCGGGCCAGTCGCCGCACCGCTGTTTCGTCAGCCGCGTTCAGATCTTCCAGCGGATGATCATCGACATCAGCGCCACCACCAATGGGACTCCACAATCGGTCGAGCCAAGAGGGGTTCACGATGATGGCCTCTGATGGCAGGGGGCTACTCAACCGCCGGTCAACAACATAGGTCGTCAGATCTTGAACGTGCCAGTCTTCCGGCCCGAACAGCTCCTGCCAGATAACTTCGTAGAACCAGCGAATGTTCGGGGGCACCTGCAACCGGACATGCCGGTGGACGCGAAACGGCGGCAAACAGCGCTCCAGTGTGCTTGTAAGTTGCCGATCACTGAAGGCATTCAGGCCGTAGCGCAACGTCTCTTTGAGGCACTGGTGTTGCGTGGGGTCGAGGCGTGCAACGCCTGGAGCCAGGTAGGTGCGGGCAAGCCACCGCACGGCGGTCTCGTCCGCTGTGTCCAACGCAGACAACGATGGATCGTCCTCATATGTTTCGCTACTGACCGGATCCCACAGTCGGTCGAGCCAAAAAGAATTCACGACGATAGCCATTCGGACGCTCCTCTAACGGAATGTTCCAGCATGCCATGTGGCTTCGCTAATCTCCCAGATGGCTTCGTAGAGTTCCTGTTCCGCAATCTGCGCTAGTGCCTTGACGCTGCTATCGTAAAAGACAACGCACTCAAATGCACAAACCCAGTCATCACTGTACTGCTTATACCAGGTCCATGTGATCTCAAGAATGTCATAGTCGTTAAATATGGCGAAGCAGGCGTCGTAGTCGCAATCAATCACGGTAAGGCATCCTTCGGCACATCCGCACCCAGGTCATGAGCAAGACGCCAGGCGATTTCATACCAATCCCACGTTGTTGGAGCACCCGTATCATAGACCCGCGCGCGGCTACGTTTGATCATAGCGGCCAGTTCCTCGCCGGCATGCTCGGCCTGAGCCACATCCATTTGGGCACGGGCGTGCGCAAGTTGCACCACAACATAGACTCGCAGGTCGGGATCAGGTGGTTTTGGTAGTGCTGTTGCCATATGCTGAATTTCTGCGTCTTTGGTCAGAAAAAAACTACATTCTATGCGATCAGGCAGAGACAGCGGTGCTTCGGCATGATCGCCGGCTTGCAGCAGGGTATACGCGCGGGTAAAAGCGTCCTGCGCCCGTTCCGGGTCACCCGCCAGACGCCATAATCCACCGATGCGTTTCCATTCGAAGGCATCTGCGTCACGCGGAAGTGAATAGACCTCTAGCGCACCCTGAAAATATGTCGCTGCGGCTGGATCATGTAACCAGTACAGACACCGGCCCACCGCCTCCCGACGGAACCAGCTATCAGGGCGCCGTTCGAGCAACTTCTGACATTCTGCCAGATCTTTGCGTAGTTTTGTCGGGTTCAGCTTGATCATATGAATATTTCCTTACGTGGTGAAAGGGCAAGTGTCGGTAATAATTGTACCTACACTCGCCCCATTCATCAAACATCAGGGCCAGGGCAGTTTGATAAACTCGACAGCGGTAATGCGACTATCCTCCAACGCTTCGAAGACATCAGCCATACCATTACCCCACCTACTAGGTTGGCGTCCAGAAACAAAGATCACGGTTTCATACGAGCCTGTACCATTGGCAATTTGTTCTAGTAAGTCTCCGGCTCGTTGTATATCAGGGTCTGTTGATCCCTGGAGAGTGTTGAGATAGCGTTGAGGATTCTCACTCAACCAACGAACAGAGTTTTCAATCAGCGCCTGATTGTTGACGGTTGACTGCATCCGACTTAAGTTTACCACCTGCGCATTAGCTTTGACATTCCCCTTCACTTCCACGACCACTGTCTTTCCCGTACTACGGTTGACTGCTACAATGTCCGGTCCTACCCCCACGTTCGTCGGATAGTTCGCAGAGCGTCCTCCAACAAACAGGACATCATAATTTGACTGAGTAAGAAATTCTACTGCTGCCTCAGTCGAGCGGGCTTGAGCATACCGTCCACCACGTACACCTGGCCAGTGGCGACTCACACGCGAATCTATATCGGACCAGTTAATGGAGTTACTTGCTTTAGTGGAAAGCTTGAACTTATCACCGTTACGGATAAAAACATCGGCAATGCGTGACATATCATTGCCAGCAGCAATCAATTCATCCGCATCACTGCGTGCAATGAATACTGACAGTTCATCAGTATACCGCAAGAGGCGGACAAGACGCTGACGAATATCAGGTGCATCGGCAAACTGTTTGAACAACCACCGGCCGAGCGCAGGTCTGAGATCCGCAAACCATTCCAAGTATTTGGCTACAACTCGCACAACTTTCGAACCATCACCAAGCAGCGGAATGATGGCTAGCGCGTTGAGCAGGGTGTCCCACGCATCCAGACGTATCAGCGAGGCCAGGGTATCCCGAATATCACCAATGACAAAGAATCCACTGGCAAGCCAGCCGCCGATATAGCCAAAACACTGCAGGTAGGCCGAATTAAGCAGACCCAGATCCACCATGTTCTGACCGGCGTCACCCAGAATAACCCCCGCAACTACGGCGGCAGCATATTCCCAACCGGTCAGGTTGTAATAAAACGGATCACTGTCACGGGCAAATTCTTCAGCGTCACCAAACGTATCACCGTCAGGATTGGCATTGGTTGCATCAAACCCAGCGAATAGTTCCTGACTATCCGAGAGCCCATCGCTATCGGTGTCAGCATTGGTTGGATCGGTAATCCCGTAAATTTCGTCACTGTCGATCAAACCATCGCCATCCGTATCGGCATTGGTCGGATCGGTGAGGCCATCGTAGTAGTCGCCGTCCGGTCCCGTCTGCAGGGTGCCGACTTCTTCTGCGTCGGAGAGGCCATCGCCATCGGTGTCCACGTTATTCGGGTCGGTGGTAACGATGGTGCCGTTGCCCCGGCGGATGCCCTGCGTCTCCAGCCAGTCGGGCAGGCCGTCGCCGTCCGTGTCCTGGTCGGGGTCCGGTCCCTCGGCGATGCGCCGGAAGACCTCCGGCAGGTCGTCGGCGTTGCTGATGGGGAAGTATTGCCCGCCGGTATCATCCGCCATCTGCTGGAGCAGGGCGGTGTCCACATCCGTCCCCAGCCCGATGGTGTAGATCTGAATACCGGCGTCGCCGGCAGCGGTCAGCAGGGCGGCATAGTCGGGATTACATGAGGGGCTATCCTCACCGTCGGTCAGCACAATCTGGGCCTTGAGCCGGTCGGCACCGCTGTTGGCCACGATCTCCTGCGTTGCCAGCGCAATGCCGTCGCCAATGCAGGTACCACCTGAACTATCGATCTGATCCACGGCGGCCTTTGCCGTCTCCGTCAGGGGGGTCAGGCTCTGCAGCAGCGTGGCACTGGAGTCAAAGTCAACCACGCCGACCTGATCGCCGACCAGCAGTGCGTCAATAAAGTTCTTCGCCGCCGTTTTGCGCAGGTCTTGCGGGTCGTTCCTCGTCATACTCCCCGACGAGTCCAGCACCAGCATCACATCCAGGCTGGTCGTCACCGGGTCGGTGCTGTCCCGCCCGGGCGCCATGGTGTACTCCCAGACGCTGTTCCAGTTGGGAATGGAGAAGAGCACAAAGGGGGTGAAGTGGCTGGTCTCGGCCCAGGCAATGCCGGCGGCGGCGTCCACGCCATACGCGCCATCCGTGGGCTTGAAGACCCGGTCCGCCGCGTCGTAATAGAGGATGCGCAGGTTGTCTACGTCGCCATTCGGCACCTGGGCCGGGTCAAAGCGCATGGTAATCCGGGCGGTGTCGAAGGGCGCGTCGGCGGTGATATCCACTGCCGGGGTGATCTGGCCGGGCAGTCCGCTCAGCAGGGTGCTGGAGATTAACGGCTGGAACTGAACGGTACGGGCTACATCGCCGACGCCGGTTAGCGCCACCGTGACCGCGCCATCGGTCGTTGCGGCTGCGCTGGTGTAGGTCTCCTGCCCATCCAGCGTACCATCGCCATCACTGTCGGGATTGCGCGGGTCGGTGCATGCCTATGGAAGGGACTGCGGACGCGCAGCAGCACGTCCTTACTGACACGAGTTACGCGGTTGACATGCAAACCGGACGTTTCACCCGATGGAAGCTCGATTCGCCTGCGGCAGCGTGGTACTTTTTGATCTTTTTCAAGAAATTTTGGCGCATAGCGCCAAAATTTCTTGAAAAAGAATGTCCTGTTCCGCCCTGCCGGAGGCGACATGCTCTTCTGGGACAATGACCGCGTAACTCGTGTTACTGACAGATCCTATCCGTGTGGGGAAATACGGCGGATCGCCAGCATCGTCACATCGTCGGCAAAGGGGGCGTAGGCGACAAACTCGCGCACATGGGCCTCGATGCGCTCCAGAGTTGCACCTACCGAGAGTACCGGTTCCGGCAGGAGTGCCAGCAGCCGGTCCTCGGTGAAGAATTCACCGGCGGCATTGCGCGCCTCGGTGACACCGTCGGTGTAGGCCAGCAGCATATCGCCCGGTTCAAAGGAGGTCTGTTTGCAGACAAAATGCGTCCCGGCCATCATCCCCACCGCCGCGCCGGTCGGATCAAGCAGGGCGATCTGCCCATCGGGGCGCACCATAATCGGGGGATCATGCCCGCCGTTGACATAGGTCAAGGTGCCCGTCGCCGGCTCCAGCACGCCAAAGAAGAGCGTGGCAAACATATGTTTATGGTTGTGATGATGATGCCGAACAATGTAGTTGTTGGTCAGGCTGACCGCCCCTAACGCATCGAAGGGCGTGGCGGCGGCCTGTTCGGCAAAGGCGCGGATCAGGCTGCGGATCAGCGCCATAAACAGCGCCGCGCCGACGCCTTTATCGCATACATCGGCAATTACCAGGCCCACCCGCTCCTCCGGCAGGTCAAAGACATCATAGAAATCGCCGGCAACCTCGCGGGCGGGGTAGAATGCCGTAGCCAGTTCCCAGCCGGGCAACTGCGGCAGCTTGTCCGGCAGGAAATCGGACTGAGTCCGGCGGCCCAGTTCCATCTCCTGCTTCATTGCCAGTATGTAGGCCTGCTCCTGGTCCCGCAGGCGCTTCTTCTCCAGGCTGGCTCCGATGCGCGCCTTCAGCAGCACCGGGTTAAACGGCTTGAAGAGATAGTCTTCGGCTCCCAGTTCGATGCAGCGCACAATGCTGTCCAGATCATCGACCGCCGAGATCATAATCACTGGAATATGGCGCAGGCCGGCATCGCGTTTGAGAAACTCCAGCACCTCATACCCGTTCATTTCGGGCATCATTATGTCGAGCAGCACCAGGTCAAAGCGCTGCGCCTGGAGCAACTCGAGCGCCTGCCGTCCATTTTCGGCCATAGTGACCAGGTGCCCTTGACGCCGCAGCCGCCGCGAGAGCAGGTCACGATTATGTTCATTGTCGTCAACGATAAGTACAATGCCGGGATCGGAACTCATGCTGCGGCCTTCTCTGTCCAGTAGGGATCTGTTTATGCTCGGCTGCTGAAAACATGCCCGGGGCAATAGTTCACGGAGTGGATCGGGTGAATGTGCATCCGTGATCTCGCGCGTGCCCCTTCTTAATATTGTATAATAGCACAACTCAGGCCCAATATCACGAACAGCAGATACGCGCTACCGCGTACGGAACACCTGCTTCGCCTCCGATCGGGTGGAACTGCCTCTATCCTGATCCTGATGTGTCTATGCCGTGTCGTCCTCCGGCAGGAAGCGGGCGATCTTCTCCATCAGCCGTCGAAACTCGATCGGCTTGGTGTCATACTCATCACATCCCGCCGCAAAGCACTTCTCGCGATCGCCCGACATCGCATGCGCGGTCAGGGCGATTATCGGAATGGCGCGCGTTTCCGCCGCCGCTTTGAGCCGGCGGGTCGCTTCCCAGCCATCAAGCACCGGCAGGCTCATGTCCATCAGGATCAGATCCGGCAGTTCTGCCTGGGCTGTGGCGATGCCCTGCTCACCATTGACGGCAATCAGCACCTGATACCCCCGGCGGGAGAGCCGCCGCGACAGCATATCCCGATTCATCTCATTGTCTTCAACCAGGAGGATTTTAGCCATGCGTTTGCTCCGGCACTACTCCCGCGTTGCGCTGGTGCATGCAGGCAACCACGAGATTTCGCACATTGTAGAGCAGTTGATCCCGGCTGCTGGTGCCCTTCTGCAACACCTGCTCAACATAGCCGCTCAGGCGCTGCCGGTCAGCCGCGGTCAGGTCGAGCGCCGTTACCACAACGACCGGGATCATCCGGCCCGTCTCGCTGGCGTGCAACTCATGCACGACCTCGAACCCGTCCAGTTCCGGCAGCATCAGATCGAGCAAGATGAGGGCGGGTGGCGTGCGGGCCACCTGTTGCAGTGCTGCCCGGCCATTGTCCGCCTCAACCACATGCCAGCCGGCGCGCTCCAGTGTCCGGCGCAACATTTCGCGGGTGGCCCGGTCATCTTCCACCACCAGCACATAGCCGGGAGCCGCGTGGTTGGTTCTGGTGGGTTGCTTCAGGTAGCGGTTCAGCACGGTGCCCAGTTGCTTGCGGTCAATCGGCTTGGTCAGGTAATCGGTGGCTCCCAGGGTAAAGCCATAGTTCTTATCGTTAATCATCGACACCATCACTACCGGCGTATCGGCCAGCACCGGGTCGGCCTTGAGTGCCAGCAGCACATCCCAGCCATCCATCTCCGGCATCAACACATCCAGGGTGATGATGTCCGGCTGGACCTCCCGCGCCAGCTCGAGCCCTTCCCGGCCATTTGTCGCCGTTCTGACCTGAAATCCCTCGCGGGTTAGTCCACGCACCAGCAACTCGCGCGCAACCGGGTCGTCATCAATAACCAGCACCGTTCCGCTCACCGTGTCGCGCGGAGATGCATACTCGGCGGACGGCGCGGGCAGGGTTTGCTCCGGCGGTTCGGCAGTTGCTTCGGCATCAACTTCCTCTGCTTCCGTTGTGCTCTCCGGCTCCTCCACCACGGCCGGCAGGATGATCGTGAAGGTCGAACCCTGCCCGGCCTGACTGGTCACCGTAATATCGCCGCCCATCATCTGGCAGAAGCGGCGGCTCAGCGCCAGCCCCAGCCCCGTGCCGCCATATTTGCGCGTGGTTGAGGCATCGGCCTGGGTAAACTCGGTAAAGAGGGTCTGCACCTGCTCGGGCGTCATACCAATGCCGGTATCCGCCACCTGGAAGATGATCCGGTCGCCGGCGGGGTGCGATTGGCGCTCCACCGTGAAGGTGATTGTGCCCTGCTCGGTAAACTTGGCCGCGTTACTCATCAGATTGAGAATAGCCTGACGTACCTTGGTGCGATCGGCCTGCATGACACTCAGGTCGGTCGCGCGGTGGACCGCAAGCTGATTCCGGTTCTTCTCCACCAGCGGCTGAATATTGGTAATCACTTCGTCTATCAGATCAACAATCTCGAACGCTTCCAGGTAGAGATCCATCCGCCCCGCCTCGATCTTGGAGAGATCAAGAATGTTGTTGATCAATGCCAGGAGATGATGCCCCGCCGTGCGAATCTTCTCCAGGTCCGGGTCGAACTCATCATAGCCCAGATCTTGCGCCTCTTCTTGCAACATTTCGCTGTAGCCGATAATCGCGTTCAGCGGCGTGCGTAACTCGTGGCTCATATTGGCCAGGAAGACACTCTTCGCCCGACTGGCCGCCTCGGCCACCTCCTTCGCCTGCTGCAGTTCGGCCTCGGCCCGCTTGCGCTCGGTCAGTTCCTGCTGCGCTGCCGTGTACAACTGAGCATTGTCCAGCGCAATCGAGGCCAGTTCGGCAAAACGACAGAGCAGATCAATCTCTTCCGCGGAGAAGCGCCGGTCGGAGTCGGGGTGGGCCATTCCCAGCACACCGATCACATTGCTCCCCGACTTGAGCGGAACACCAACCAGGGCGCGGAATGGCGTGGGGCTGAAGGCAAACGAGCGGCCTTCCCAGTGTTCATACTCCTGTACAACCAGCGGCTCCCCCTGCTGCCAGACCTTCCCCGCCAGTCCTTCCCCCGGATAGAGCCGATGTCCCAGGTAGCGGCTAAACACTCCGACCGCAAACTTGACCTCAATCGTCGGCTCGTCCGGTTGATGCAGGTAGAGGTAACCATGCTCTGTCCCCAGGATCTCCCCGGCGCGGATGATAATCGTCTCGATCAACTCGGACAACTCCAGCCGATTCATCATTGCCGGCGTCATCTGATTGAGCGTAGCAAGGTAGGCATTTTGCCGGCGCAGTTCGGCCTCGGTACGCTTCCGCTGGGTGATATCTTCGACAGAGCCCTCGTAGTAGAGCAGGCTACCGTCAGTGTCGTACACCGCGCGGGCATTCTCCGAAATCCAGATGATTGAGCCGTCTTTGCGATAGGTCTGCGACTCGAAGCGCGTCACCACGCCCTGGGTTTCAATCAACTCGACAAACTCGGCCCGGCGATTCGGCGAGACGTAGAGTTGCTGTACCTCAGTCAGCGCGGCAACCATCTCCGCCGGCGAGTCATAGCCATAGATCCGCGCCAGGGCGGGGTTAGCACTGATGTAGCAGCCCGCGCGTGTGGTCTGAAAGATGCCTTCGACCGCATTCTCAAAGATGCTGCGATACTTCTCCTCGGCCTGCCGCAGGGCCTGGTTTGCCTGTTTGCGCTCGGTAATATCCCGAAATGTGGCGGTAAAGAACTGCTCTTGCCCGGAACGCGCCTCGGTAATGACGACCTCCATCGGAAACGTGGAGCCATCCAGCCGTCGTCCGGTCAACTCGCATGGCGCGCGTGCGGCGACGATTTCGGCCAGCCGCCGGTCAATCTGCCGGCGATAGACCGGCGCGGTATCCTCTTGCGGCATCTCAAAGAGCAGCGTTATTGACTTCCCGATGATCTGCTCCTCCCGGTAGCCAAAGATCATCGCGGCGGCCGGGTTGAGCGAGGTAATCGTCAACATGTCTTTTGAGAAGGTGATAATGCCGTCCATCGCCGTGTTGATGATGGCGCGGCTGCGCGTCACCGCCCGTTCCAGCGCATCCATCACCTGGTTGTAACGCTCGGCAATCTGCCCAACCTCGGTAAACGGCTCCACCGGCACCCGCAGGCTAAGATCTTCCGTGGCGGACTGCCGATCCATCACCTGCAAAAGATCCAGCAGATCCGTGGTTGCGCCATGCTCCGAAACATTCAACCCGACATGCTCCTCGTCCGGCGTTACCCGCAGTCGAAAGATGCGGTTGATGCCTCGCAAGAGCAGGTAGGCGACACCGAAGGTCCAGAGAAAACAGACCAGAATGCCCAGGATCTGCACCTGCAATTGGGCTGCAAAATCCAGCCCGGTACCCAGCCGCGCCGGTATGCCAAACAGGGCGACGGCCAGCGTGCCCCAGATGCCCGCCCCCAGATGCACCGGAATCGCGCCCACCGCATCGTCGATCTGCAGGCGCTCAAGCGCATACTGGGTTGCCAGCATTGCAACCCCGCCAATTGCGCCAATAATCACCGCCGACATGGTTGTCACCGCGTGGCAGTTGGCGGTAATCGCCACCAGTCCCGCCAGCGCACCGTTGAGCACCGGCAGCACATCGGCACGCTGCTGCTGCACCCAGCCAATAGCCAGGGCTGCCAGCATCCCTGCCGCGCCCGCCAGCGTGGTATTCACCAGAATAAAGCCAATCTCATTATTTAGCTCCAGCGTGCTGCCGCCATTAAAGCCAAACCAGCCGAGCCACAAGAGCAGCACTCCCAGCGTTGCCAGCGAGAGGTTCGCCGCCGGAATCGTGCGCGGCGGGGCATCGGGTGAGAACCGGCCGGTGCGCGGGCCAATCACCAGCACTGCCGCCAGCGCAACCCACCCACCGACGCTATGTACTACGGTTGAACCGGCAAAATCGACAAACCCCAGCAGGCCCAACCAGCCGGTTGCCGGGCCTTCCTTGATGCCGTTCCAGGCCCAGTGCCCAAAGATCGGGAAAATTAGCCCGGAAACCAGGGCGGCAACGATAATATAGCTGCTAAAGCGCATCCGCTCGGCGACCGCGCCGGAGAGGATCGTAACTGCAGTGCTACAGAACATCGCCATAAATAAAAAGCAGATCCCAGTCCAGGCATCCTCCGGGCCAATCGCCGGCAGAAAGTTCGTGGTTCCGATCCAGCCGCTCTGCGATGCGCCGAACATCAGTGCAAAGCCGAATGCCCAGAACAGCCCCAGCGAAACCCCCAGGTCGGTTAAATTTTTGATGGCAACATTTATATTGTTTTTGCTCCGCGTCAGGCCGGTTTCCAGGCATAAAAACCCGGCCTGCATCAGGAACACCAGACTGGCACTGACGGCAACCCAGAGCATATCGATCATTGACTTATCCATTCCGTCGCTGCTACTTTCCAGGTGTTCAGATGTGATCACCATCAAAACTTCGGCGTTGGACGATCCGGCTATAGAGAACAGAGAACAGAGGAACACCAAACAGAGTGCGCCTGGAGTAGATCTATCGAAAAACGTGTTTGTACTCTGTCATGTGTCTGTCTGTTCTTTCTATATCTCCAGTATTATAACGATCCAGGTCATCCTAATCTATGTAATTCACTAAACTATCCGCATGGTTTGTGGATAATGCGTATCGAACTGGCGAGGCACCTTCTGCTCACGGGTGGGGCTGTGCCACACATATTTTGACCTGCCGCGCGCGTCTGACAGTCCGGCATGAATTATGACGTATTATATACTGCCGGCATACCACAGCGCTACCCTGTCTGTCACACGGTAGAGTCGCGTTGCGTTGTCGTCACGTCGGTTGACCTGGACACATCCTCTTTTTCCGGTAGCGCACTTTTCGTCTTTCGGCGGGTATGGTACCATATGCGAGCGAGTGTAGAAGGGTATCATCAATGATAGATCAAGACATCCTGACCTCTGCCACAATACTTGACGGACTGGGTACCAGCGTGCTGCCGCGCACTGTTGCCTGTTACGCCGAGGTTAGTTCGACGATGGACGTGGCCCGCGAGCGGTTGCAGCACGCAACGGCGGAACAGCTCCCGCTGCTTGTCCTGGCCGACGCACAGACGGCCGGGCGCGGGCGCATGCGGCGGAACTGGAGCGCTCCACCCGGCAGCGCACTGCTCTTCTCTCTGGCACTGCGGCCCGAAGATCTGCTCGCCGAACGGGCACAGGTGCTGGTCTGGATGACCGGGGTAGCGCTGTGCGAGGGAATCACGGCGGCGACTGGTCTACAGCCCCGGCTCAAGTGGCCCAATGATGTTATGCTGCCCGCCGCCAACACCCCGGCAGGCCGGCAACCGTCCGGCATGGCACATCTCTTGCAACCTTCAGCAGAAGAAAATGTACAACCAGCCCCACCGCTTACCCCGGAAGGGTGGCACAAGGTCGCGGGTATCCTGCTCGAGATAAGCAGCCGGGGCAGCGCTGTTGACCAGGCCATCCTGGGGTGTGGCCTGAATGTTAGCGCCAATCCACCCGCCGGCATAACATTGCGCTATGCCGCGACCAATCTCTCCGCCGCGCTGGGGCGTCCGGTTGCCCGACTGCCGCTGCTGCGGGCGCTGCTCACGCGCCTTGATCACTGGTACGTACGCCTGCAACAGGGCGAAGTTGATCAGCTTTTTCAGACCTGGCGCAGCGCGCTGCTGACACTCGGCCACACGGTCCAGATGGAGACGGCAGACGGCGTGTTGACCGGGTATGCCGAAGATGTCACGCCGTCGGGCGCGCTCCGTCTGCGCGATGCGACGGGAACGCTTCATACGATTGCAAGCGGTGATATTAACACCTGATAGTGAGCACGTTGTGGACAATCTTTAGTGTAACCACTTATGGTAAGATATAAAAACGTACAACCAACGTCGAAACTGAATAGATGGAGCCTGTAAGGTTATGTCGTTTTCACGACGACGCCTGATACGGGGCGTCACCCTGATTATCGGCCTGATTACGTTAGCCTTGATGCTGCATCTCGCCCTGGAATGGCGACAGGCCCTCGCCGATATCGATGCGATGATTGTGACGCCAGTGACGCTGCCGGTATCGGATACACGCGCAGCCCAGGATGGGACAACATCCGCGCAGGAAGCCGGCGACAATTCCGCTGCCGATATGTCTGCCGCAGCGGACACGGCCCTCTCACCGATAGGTGCCGCGGCGGCGCTACGTGCAACTATCACCCCCGTCGTAACACCCGAGCCGCCCCTGTCCGACAGTCCGCTCAATATTTTGCTGCTCGGCACCGATGCGCGTCCCGGCGATGAGTTAACCCGCACTGATGCGATGGTGCTCATTCATCTTGATCGCAAGAATGATCGTGTCAGTATGCTCTCCCTGCCGCGTGATCTCTGGGTCACGTATCCGGGTGAGGACCGCGGCCGGATTAATGCGGCCTATGCCGTGGGCGAGGAGGAGTATGGTCCGGGCGGTGGGGCAGCCCTGGCAAAAGCCACGGTCGAGGAACTGCTCGATCTGGAGGTTGATTACTTCGCCATGGTCAACTTTGAAGGGTTTCGTAGCCTGATTGACGATCTTGGCGGCATTACCATTGATGTTCCGGAAGCCATTTATGACCCGGCCTATCCCACCGATGACTACGGCACCATGAAAGTACGCTTTCGCGCCGGAACGCAGCGTATGAGCGGGCGACGCGCACTGATCTATGCTCGCACCCGCCACGCCGATAGCGATTTTGGCCGCAATCAGCGCCAGCAACTGGTGTTAATGGCAATTTTTGAGACTGTACGCGACCGGGGATTGCTGCAACAACTGACCAATCTGAATGATTATACCGGCGCACTCCGCGATTATGTGCGTACCGATATGCCGCGCAGCACCATGCTTGATCTGGCGCGCTGGGGGCGCGATCTGGACATGAATGATGTGCGGCGCTATGCCATTGACGCCGATATTGTGTATAACCTGGAAGATCCCGCCACCTTTGCCGCCCGACCTCAGGCGCTCCGGCGGGTTGTCGGTCAGTTTACCGGCAGCATTACTACATCGGCGGGTGGGTTGAGCACCAGGAACTCCGATCGGCAAATTGACGATTGAGATAACAGTAGGTTCTGCGGGTTGAACAGCGCGCCGGCAACAGCGCACGGCTGCGCCGAACAACCCGCAGAACACAGAATCCCCAAACATTGCAACATACGCAAGATACCAGCGCAGAACGCAACGCGCAGCGCGGCACATTCGGCAGCATTGCCCTGGCCGCGCTGCTCATTGCGCTTGGCAATGTTGCCAGCCGCATCCTCGGTCTGGGGCGCACCGCGACGATTGCCTACTTTTTTGGGCGCAGTCTGCCCGTTGATGCATTTGCCGCCGCGTGGACCGTCCCCAGCACCCTCTACGACATGCTGATCAATGGCGCGGTCAGCGCCGCCCTTGTGCCGGTCTTTAGCGAGTATGCTGAGGGTGATCAGGATGTATTCTGGGGCATCGTCTCGCGTGTCTGGAACCTGCTGCTGCTGCTGCTCTGTCTGGCGGTTGCGCTGCTGGTCTGGCAGGCACCGCTGCTCGCCACGATCCTGGTGCAGGCGGACCAACCTGAACTTCGTGCGCTGACGACCCGACTGCTGCGCCTGCTGCTGCCATCGGTGCTCTTTATGGGCCTCTCGGCGCTGCTGACGGCGGTGCTCTATGCGCGGCGCACCTTTTTGATGCCCGCTTTCGCCGGAGCCGTTTTCAATGCCGGCGTGATCCTGGGGGCGGTGCTCCTGCACGAGCAGTTTGGGATTGCCAGCCTGGCCGTTGGGACACTGATCGGTGGGATCGGCCAGGTATTGCTCCAGTTGACGGGGCTGCGGGGCATGCGCTACCGCTTCGTCCTTGACCTGAACCACCCGGTACTACGGCGAATTGTGCTGCTCTATGCGCCGGTAGCAATCGGCATCGGCTTTTCGATTATCGGCATGTTTATCGACCGACGATTGGCCTCCGGCTTCGAGAATGCCCTGGCGACAATGCAGTATGCCACTACCCTGATCCAGTTTCCACTGGGACTGATTGCCGCCGCCGTCTCGCTGGCGGTACTGCCGACCCTCTCGCGCCAGAGTGCCGCCGCCGATGAGACCGCCTTTAGCCAGACGCTCGGCATGGGGCTCAAAGTTGTGCTGCTGCTGGTCATTCCCGCCACCCTGGGGCTGGCAACCCTGGCAGTTCCCATCACGGAGTTGCTCTTCCAGCGACGTGCATTTGCGGCGCAGGACACGCTTATAACGGCAACGGCGCTGCTCTTCTACCTGCCGGGGTTGCCTGCTGCGGCCATTGATCAGGTGCTGCTCTTTGCCTTCTATGCCCGCAAAAATACCCTCACGCCCAATCTGGTCCAGGGGGCGGCCATCGGGATCTACCTGCTGACCGTAATGGTGCTGTTGCAAACGGCCACACAGCTTGGGTTCCTGACGCTAGTGTTGGGGAACTCGGCCCAGTGGATCGGGCATGCGCTGCTGCTGTTCTGGCTGCTGCGGCGGCATGTCTCACTGCGGGGCGTGCGGGTGGGCGAAGCGCTGCTCAAAACGGTTGTTGCGGGCAGCCTGATGGCCCTGCTGGTGCATCTCCTCGCCAACGGATTGGATACCGCCGCCTGGATGCCGGTACGCGGCCCGCTGGTGACTATTCTCATCGCCGGGGGCGTGGGCGCGCTGGTCTATCTGGGGCTCTGTGTGCTGCTGCGGGTCGAGGCACTGGACTACTTTGTCACCGCCCTGATGCGGCGCTTCCGCGGACGCCGGCAGCAGGAACCGTCGGCGTAACAGCCGCCATGCCCGTGGCTCTGCCGGTCTTGGTATTTCGGCACAGACTGTGCTACACTAAATTGCATACCTGGGAATGATATTCGGATCAAACCGATCCCAATCGGAATAGCAGCCTGTCCCGGCATGACACCGATAGCGGCCGTCGGCCGGCATACGCCGTTGTGGTCGGAACAGTTAGCAAGGAGGCTACCAGATGCGTGACGTTATCATCATTGGTGCGGGGGCAGCGGGACTGTCGGCCGCAGTCTATGCGCTGGGCAAACGACTCAACTTCCTGGTGATCTACGATGAGTTATGCGGAAAGTCTGACTGGAGCCAGAGCCTGGCCGATCAGGACGCCGAGGCATACCGGGCGGGCAGCGAGGCCGTCAACCTGTTTGCGCGCCGCCTCAGTGCCCACCCTGAACATCATATGCGCGACCAGGTGAAGGCGCTTACGAAGAGTGATACCGGATTTCGGGTTGAAACGGTCAATAATGGAGTGCAGGAGAGCACGACAGTGATAATTGCCACGGGGGCCAGGGCTGTGCCGCTGAACGTTCCCTATGCGCAGGAGTTTGTTGGGCATGGCCTGGGCTACTCAATCACCACCTATGCCAACATGATGACCGGCAAAACTGCCGCCGTCATCGGCACCACCCCGCGCGCCCTGCGCGGCGTGGGCGAACTGGCGCGTGTGGCCGAGAAGGTCTACCTGATTGCCCCGGTTCACCTGGACATGTCCGGCATGCTGGCCCACACGCTGGAGCAGCGGCCCAATGTTGAACTTTTTGATGGCTATCGCGTAAAGGAGATCGTCGGCGACTTCCATGCGGGTGAAGTGATCATTGAGCGCGATGGGCAAACCCGTAACCTGGGGATCGATGCCGCATTCGTGGATCTGGGCCTGCAACCCAACACCGATTTTGCCCGTGGTCTGGTTGAGATGAATGCGGAGGGCTTCATCAAGGTGGATAACCAGAACGCCACCTCGGTGCCCGGCCTGTTTGCGGCGGGGGATGTCACAACCGCCTTTGGGGAGCAGGTGGTCATTGCGCTGGGCGAAGGTGCCCGGGGCGCCCTGAGTGCCTACGATTATCTGCTGGCGGAACCGGCGACCTACACCCATCTGCCGATGGATTGATCTATCCAGCGCCGGCAGTGACAGGGCTTACGCAGTTGCTTACCCAAAAGGCAATTTCGCCTCCGGCAGGGCGGAAGATACCGATCTTGTTCCCAAACATTCGCACGTTGTGCGAATGTTTGGGAACAAGATAAAACCATACCACGCTGCCGCAGGCGAGTCGGGCCGTTCATCGAAACAAACGCCTGATTTGGAGTCTACCGCGTAACTCCTGTCAGTGACACGCGTTACGCGGTTACGAACCCGGAAGAAAAATTCGCCTCCGCCCTGCCGGAGGCGATTCGGGCCGTTTATTCAGGCAAATGCCGGGTTTGGAACCGACCGCGTACGTCCTATGAATGAAAGAACCGCAGGGCACCGCATACATTGTGCGATGCCCTGCGGTTAGTCCAAAACTACAGAACCAACAAATGCAGTTACTCCGGTTTATTGGTGTTCTTGCGGCGCTTCCAGCTATACCAGAGTCCCACACCACCAACTGCCGCAGCAGCCAACAATAGCCAGGTAATCGGCTCCATTGTACTACCTCCTTGTTCAGGAATTCCAAACCATACCAGGCTTCTCGTACACAACGTCAGCATAGCATGGCTGCATTTCCAGTATATTACGAGCAACGTAGGCCCGGCCTACTTCACCAGGCGCACATCGTCGATCAGCAACTGGAAGGCTTCGGTGCGCTCCAGCGGCGTGATGATGATGTTCTCAATCTGGGTCCGGGCGACTTCCCAGGTAATCGGCTGATCTTCTTGCGCCGGTACAAGCCGGTTAAACGGAATGTAGAGCGTGGTCCACTCGAGCGGCGCAACGATGACGAGAATATACTGGTTATCGCCCTCGATCAACGCCGAAGTCATCTGCAGCTTATAGGGCTGTCCATCGGTACGTACACTCAGTTCCACCCCGGAATAGTCGCTCAGATCAACCGGCTGATCATTCGCCGCCAGCGGCACGCCCATCCCCAGGTAGGCGGGGCCCCACTCGTTGTAGAACGATCCCCGGAAGCGCAGGGCACGGTCACTGCCATGGGCACCCGGCTCAACAATCGTAATTTCCGCCACCGAGCTCCCGCTATCGTCCCGGTCGTTGTAGGTAAACCACTCGGTATCGATCACCGACAACAGATCGCCATCTTCAAAGTTATCGATCATCGGTAATCCTGGCTTCTCCGGCGGCGTAGCGATCACGCCCCGGATGAGTACCAGGTTATCAATATCCAGGAAGCCGGCACTGGGGCTACGCGCGGGACGAAATTCAATACGGTTGGCGGTTGCCAGCGCCTGGGAATGGTCAATCGGTGTCGAACCCGGTTCCGTCTGCATGAGGGCCAGCGGTAGTTCCACCCAGGTCCACTCACTCGGTGCGGTAAAGGTGGTGATTAATGGATCATCCGTCAGCGCACTGTTGAGTCGGACGGCATAGCGTTCGCCGCTGCTACGCGCCCAGAACCCGATTGCCCCAAAGCCCCGCAGATCCACCGGATTCCCTCCCGGATCAAGATTCAGGGCCAGCGCGGCAAAGCTGAAATCAATCGTCGGTTTGACATTATGCTCAAAGCGCATCGCGCGTACACTGCCGTCAACCCCAGGCGAGATCAGGCGATTACTGGCGGTTGAAGCACCCCCATCGCCGCGATCATCAAAGCTGAACCAGTAGCTACCATTGAGTCCCTGGTCGCCATTCTCAAAATGGTCAAGCAGCCGCTCCTGCCGGCTTGTGCGGGGCTGATCCCCAGCGTAGCGCCAGACAAAGTAGTGCAACCCGACATTGCCCATTTCCACCCGGAACGGCGCAGGATTCGCCGGGTTGTAGGTCAGCACCCGCCGCTCAAACAGTTGCACCAGGATCGGGCGCACGGTGCCATTCAGTTCCACCTCAGCCCAGTAAGCCTCGCTCAGCGGCCGCCCGATCACCGCCAGCGGATCGATCAGTTGTTCAATCTGTTGCCCCTCCGGTGTCTCGACAAGTCCCTGCCGCTGCATAAACGCGCTAAACACCCCCGGAATGTTGTGGCCCAGCAGATCGTCATACGCATCAAAGGCCGTCTCCGGATACGCCGATGCCAGATCGGCGCGGCTGATCAGCGCGCCGGTACGGTCAATCTCCCGATCGGGGCGTGCGCCGGGAGCCGGCGGAACGCTGCCGGCAGCGATCACGCGGGCAAAGGCGGCATAGGTCGGCGCGATCGGATCATCAATATCGCCCGCAACCGGGATAGAGGCCGGTTGACCTGCATCGATACGCTGCGTGCCCAGTTGCACATTGCCCGAAACCATCTCGGCCACCAGTCGACCAAACGTAAGCCGGCGTGTACTGAGGCCGGAGGCCAACTGCACCGGCAACTCCATCCGGCCCTTGTCATAATAAACGACCAGGCGTTTGCCGCCGGGTGAGTCTTCATCCCGCTCAAGCATGGGCCGGCTGCGCGGCTCCGGTCCCCAGTACCAACCATAATCGGCAGCACCCGTTTCAACCAGTTTATCGGTGCGCTGCCAGACCAGGCGAAATGCCTCTGCCGACCAGGGCTGGGCCTGTGGAGGCTGGGCCTGGCTGGGAGCAACGCCGGCAATGACACCCAGGAGCAGCGCACCACAGATCAACATCGTCAATCGCACATGGTTCATGATTTCTACCTCGATTATTCTCAAGTCACGTAATCCAGAGTTATTGCGCCATACTGACGCCACGATCACTATTCACACCTGTTATGGTAGGGGCAACAAATTACGGTAGGATTAACCAGCCGCATGAATAAAGATGATACGAACATTGCCGCGCGCATTCCGCCACCGGCACAGTACCCGATACACCGCGAACGGCATTGCTATGCCTTCTGCGGCCCATGTGTACGCGTCTTACGGTTGTATTACCAGCAAGTGCCGGGAACCTCGCTATACTGCGGCATAGACTACTGCCGCCCACCAGCAGCAACCACATCCTCTGCAGGCGATGAAACAAGTTGTCTTACGGTTGCATTACCACGACTGCTCGTACAATGTTTGACCTATGGCAACCAGGCGATCTCGCTTTCCGGCCAGGACAGCGACAGAGAACAATAGCTACCGCAATCCATACCCGCGCTATGTTGTTAAACTTTATCTGATGGATACAGACCCTCACGGGATGTTAACTGTTCATCCAGGGTAAGGGTAACGAATCGCCATTACCAAACGATTACCGAACGATCACCCAATATGCATAGAAAAATACCACATCATGCAAGAGTACGAATCACGGAAGAACACTGAACATCGCTCCACGCGATACAATTCTTACACATTTCTTCACAAAGAGTCCCTGATAGTATGACAGTCTGGTAATACACTCGATACGCAGGTGAATTAAACTACCGGCTACGACAAGGACACATACGTAGCTGTACACGTAGCTGTCGTAATAACATAACAGAGCTGTCAGAAATAAACAGCTTAACTCGTCTGTAACATACTTAGTCAATTACTGTGCAAGTATGACGAAAAACACAGCATATGTTTATATTTCGTAAAAATGGAGATGTGACTTATCAGTCTTTCTCCAGAAACAGATTACGGGTTGTACGTGATGCCAATGCTCTATTCCACAAAATATTCTGTATTCAGCAGTGTGACCCGGATCACACTCTTGAGTGATCGGTCGCTGCCTATTTTATGTCCAGGTACTGCTTCACAATATGTTGCTTAACCAAATTTTGACGATATCAAAAGTAACAAATCTCACAGTTCACACGGTCGCTCATTCACGCGATATTGATTTCCATCAGGTACCCTTCTACCATTACAACAAGCGCTCCGGCGCAGACGGCACCTGGCAACGCCGCCGGCAGTACGGAAGGAAGTGAGGTCAAAGCCGATCTCTTGACACGTAGTCCGGGTTTATCGGTCGTCTTCCACTACAATCCAGGAGGTTTTCACAATGTCCGGCTTTGAGATCGTTTTGGTCATTATTTCGTTGCTTCTGCTGCTCCAGGTATCGCACAGTTCCTATCTTATGCTCTATACCTGGAGCGAAGCCAAACGGCGTGAGCAGGCCCGCGCTCCGCAAACATTTGCACCGGCACAAAAGAGCTTTACCGTGCTACTTCCGGCCCGCCACGAAGAAGAAGTTATTCAGCATACGATTGAGGGTGTGCTGGAAGCGAACTATCCGCTGGAGTTGATGGAAGTCGTTGTTATCTGCCGGATCGATGACAAGGGAACAATTGAGAAGGTTCAGGAAAAGATTGCCGAGCTGGCTCCCAAAGGTATTCATAACGTCCGGCTGATTGTTTTTCAGGATACGCCGATTAACAAGCCGCATGGCCTGAACATTGGGTACAAGTACACCGAGAATGATGTGATTACCATCTTCGACTCGGAGGATCAGATCCATCCTGATGTCTTCAATGTCGTCAATACGGTGATGATCAACGAGGGTGTGAAGGTTGTGCAGTCCGGCGTACAGTTGATGAACTTTGACTCGAACTGGTTTTCGGCGCTCAACGTTCTGGAGTATTTCTTCTGGTTCAAGAGCCGCCTGCACTACCACTCTGATGTCGGGATTATTCCGCTGGGCGGCAATACGATCTTCTTTACCCGCGAGATTTTGAATATTATTGGTGGGTGGGACGAGCACTGTCTGACCGAAGACGCCGACATCGGCATCCGCCTGAGCATTATGGGTGAGCGCATCCGCGTGGTCTATGAAGATGCGTATGTAACCAAAGAAGAGACGCCGCCGAGTATCGGTCAGTTTATCAAGCAGCGGACCCGCTGGAACCAGGGTTTCCTGCAGGTGCTCGGGCAGGGGGTCTACTGGCAACTGCCGAAACTGGGTCAACGCCTGCTGGCCTTCTACACACTCTCATCGCCCATCTTGCAGTCGCTCAATGCGCTGTATGTGCCGCTGGCAATCTATACTATGTTTTTCACCGAAATGCCGCCGCTGGTGGCGATGATCCTCTGGCTGCCGGCCTATATGCTGATTGGGCAGTATGTCATTAACTGGGTCGGGTTGTGTGACTTTGTCGAGGCCCACGACCTGAAGATGCCCCGCATGATGTGGTTGCGGCTGCTGGTCTCGTTCTATCCCTTCCAGGTACTGCTGGGGATCAGTGCCCTGCGCGCGGTCTTCCGCCATCTGAAGAAGAATAACACCTGGGAGAAGACGAAGCATGTGAATGCCCATCGCGGTTCGACAACAGGAGCTAAAGCATGAGCACGACACTGACATCCACCTTTGCAGGCGACCAGCGCGTCAGTGTGGTCTGGTCGAATATAGCCCTGGTGGCCCTGGCAATTGCCACGCTGATCGTTCACAGCTACAACATGTTTGGCTTTCCCCTGTACCTGGGTGACGAGGGGATCTACATGTCGCAGGCTTACGCGATTGCAAAGATGGGTCAGCTTACGCCCTATGCCTACTGGTATGACCATGCCCCGGCGGGCTGGATCTTGCTGGCGGCCTGGTCCATGATTACCGGCGGCTTCCATACATTCGAAATTGCTATCGACGGCGGACGCTCCTTGATGCTGCTGCTGCATGTCATCTCGAATGTGTTGCTCTTCCGCGTTGTGTTGCGGCTGACGAATAATCCATTTGCCGCCATCACTGCCGGCCTGCTGTACGCCCTCTCTCCGCTGGTGATTATTTATGGACGCATGGTGCTGCTTGACAATATTATGGTCTTCTGGGCATTGCTTGCCACCATGCTGATGTTACAAAATGATGGACGGCTCTGGCCGATCTTCTATAGCGGCGTCTGTCTGGGTCTCGCCGTGCTGACCAAGGAGAGCGCGATCCTGCTGTTTCCCGCGTTTCTCTACGCGGTCTGGACGCAGATTGAGAAACATCACCTGCGGTTTGCGCGCGCTGCCTGGATCTTTGGCGCATTGGCGACCATCTCGCTCTATTTCTTGTATGCCACACTGCGCAAGGAGTTGCTCGATCTCTCCTTCTCATCACCACTTTCCGGTGATAGCGAGAGTGTAACGCTGCTGGGCGCAATGTTCTGGCAGATGAGCCGCACCGGCGGCGCGCCCTGGGAGCCATCGAGCGATTTTTACCAGGCATTGACCACCAACTGGCTTATCCGTGACCCCTGGCTGCTGGGGGTGGGTGTCACGGCAACCCTCTGGAATCTCATCCGGGGGGATCACCAGCGCCGCTTTGTTGCGCTGCTTTCGGTCTGCGCTATTCTGGGTGTCACGCGGGGCACCGAGGTGCTCGACTTCTACATTATTCCGCTGCTGCCCTTTATGGCGCTCAACGCCGGCCTGGCCCTGGCTGACCTGGTTACGCTGGCGCGCGCGCCGGCACTGATGCCCGCGTTTGTGGTCGCCGCCATTGCTATTGGCTGGTTCAACCTGGACGGGCAGCGTGACATCTTTACGCTGAACCTGACCACCACCCAGCGCCAGGCACTCGCCTGGGTGCAGGACCATGTTCCGGCCGATGCGCAGATCGTTGTAGACGATGACCTGTGGGTCAACCTGCGCGACGGCGGGCCGGGCAAGCCCGACTTCCTCGGCACGCACTCGCACTGGAAAGTTGCGAACGACCCGGCCGTCTACGAGGATTTGTTCAAAGAAGATTGGCGCAATATTGACTATTTGATTATGACTCCTGGTCTGGAGCAGATCTTTGAGCAGGACGAGGGCAAACTGACCTACGAAGCTTATAACCGTTCCACACCAATTAAGAGCTTTAGCGTCGGTGATGCGGCTATCGAAATCCGCAAGGTCAATCACTCCGGTATTGCCGTCAACGAGATTGTCCGTAGTTCCTACGCCAGCTTCCGTGATCGCTTTATCGAAGATGGACAGGTTCGTCCGGTTGAGGGGTACACCACGGCGCAGGATCAGGCAACCGCTATGCTGATGGCAGTCTGGATGGATGACCGGGACACATTTGATGATGTCTGGACCTGGACACGCCTGAACCTGCAGAACGACACCCGGTTGCTCTACCACACCAATGAACCGGGTGTGCAGGCCCGCAGTGCAACCGATGCCGATACCGATGCGGCCCTGGCACTGCTGCTGGCCGAGCGCCGCTGGAACGATGCCAGCTACGGCCGCGCCGGTGTCGAGATTGTCCAGAAGATCTGGGAGCAATCAGTGGTAGAGATTAACGGCGCTTTCTACCTGGCTGCCGGTGACTGGGCCGTGAGTGATGAACAGGTTATCTTTGCCCCGGCAACATTCGCACCGTATGCCTATCACTTCTTTGCCGAGGTTGACCCGGAGCACGACTGGCAGAATGTTCTGGATACCAACTACCAACTGCTGGCTGATGTTACAAACGATCGGCTGGGCGATCGCCGCTCGGCCGGCTTGCCGCCCGCATATGTCGGTATTAACCGCGCGGATGGGTCGCTTATGCCAAACCCGTCGGCAGCCCCGATCCGTGGCAACACGTTCGATGAGATGGCCGCACAGGTCTACTGGCGGGTTGCGCTCGATGAGCAGTGGCACGAAGAAGGCCGCGCTACGAGTTTCCTGACCGCCTCGCGCTTCCTGCGCAACGAGTGGGAAGACAAGGGCGAGCTGGCAGCCGGCTATGCCCACACCGGGACGCCCGAAACCAAAACCGAGAGTCTGGTACTCTACAGTGCTGTCTTGCCCAAGTTCCTGGTCGAAGAACCACAGATCGCCCACGAACTCTATGCAACGAAGCTGGCAGCAGCATTCACTCGAACCGCAAGTGGTAATCAATGGGGCAGCGGCACAGATATCGCCGAGCAGCGCTGGGCCTGGCTTGCCACCGGCTTTTACAACGGCACCCTCACTTACGAGTGGGACAACCAGTAATCATTTGGTATCTCTACTACATAGAAAGGAACCGGCGTTTCTAACGCCGTCAGGAGACTGATATGCATACCACTATAACCGCCCAGACCCTGCGTGATACTCTGGAACTGATTGACACGAGCGAAGCACACTACCTGGTCACGGTCGATATCGGCTATCAGCCAACATTAGAGCGCGACGTTGTGATCAAGCGCCTCTCGGCCGGCGCTGCCGCTGACCCCCGCCTGCGGGGACGCTTTGTCCGTGAGATGCGCGACCTGGCATCGCTCAGCCATCACGGCATTGTGCGCGTCTATGATGCCGGCCTGGACGACGATGTGCCCTACGTGGTGCTGGAGAAACTGAGCGGCATGACGGTTCAGCAGCGGCTGGATCAGTTGCTTGACCAGCGCACCCGCATGAGCCTGGACGAAGTGCTCCATATCATTGGGAATGTCGCCGATGTCGTCGCCTATGCCAACCAGCATCACGTTGCGCTGCACGACCTGACCCCAACCAATATTGTGCTGTCGCACGACCAGCGCATCGTCCTGGCTGAACCCGGCCGGCCGCTGCCGGAAAATCTGTTGAAAGCGCCGACGGCGGCCCTGGCCTACGCCGCGCCGGAGAAGCTCCTCGGCGGTATTGTCGATACCCGTAGCGATGTCTACGCGCTGGGTGTCCTGCTGGCGCATCTCATGTTTGGACAACTGCCGTTTGAGGGTAGCGCCATCGGCATCATCGCCCAGAAGCAGAACGGCGTCAGCCTGCCGATGCTGAACAATCTGTATGAACTCGCCGGCCCACCGGCCCTGGCCCACATTATGCGGCAGGCCACAGCGCAGCAGCCCAACCATCGCTATGCCAATGTTGAGGCGTTCCGTACCGCGCTGACCGATGCCGTGACGCTGTACCCGTCACAACTCCAGTTGACGCCGGGGCAGGAGCAGCGCCCGGCAACGATGGAGTCGCCGGCCAACTGGAGTGCAGCCCGCCCGGTCCAGTATGCGCAGCAGTCGATGGCTCAGGCGCAACCTGCCGACCGGCCGCAGCAACCCGGCCCGGCCACAGCCTGGACATACCCCCAGCCGCAGCCGGCCCCGGAGCCCGAACCGGAAGCTGCCGCACCGGTGCAGCAGGTTGTCAACGAAGTTCAGTCCGGCCCGCAGGCCCGCCAGAAGCCGCTCTACCAGCCGCCGATGGTCGAAGAAGTGCCTGCTGAAGTCTACGAGGAAGAGCCGGGTCACGCTGAGGTGATCCAGGAAGAGCAGGCGGCACGCCCGACGGTAACGCCCGACATCACTGTTATTGACTGGGAGACGATGGACCCGCTGATGCCGGGCCGTGATGACCCGGCGCTGCATGCGGCACTGCCCTACACCATTCTGGTGCCGATGCCGACACCCGAAGAGGTCGCAGAAGCGGCAGCAGCACTGCAGACTGCCACACCTGCCGCCGCCGGGTCACGCAACTACATTCACCTGATTGCGATGATTGTGCTGGGGGTGATGGCGGTTAGCGCCGCAATGATGTTCGGCTAAAACTCGCACACTGGACGGATTTCCCCGACAGCGGTCGGTAGGAGACCGGCACCGGTCCACGTATCAGCTATCAGCCATGCCTTCGCGCGATAGCACCGTCTGCCACCGCACCGCACAGCAGCAAGTTAATGATCGGAGGGGGTCATGGCGGCCCCCTCTCTGCTGCGCTGCCGGCTTCGTATACTTTCCAATACGCCGAAGTTGTATCGTTCTAAAGTTATATCCGGTTCCGGTTGATCATGCGTGGTTAGTTGGGGTGACATCTACCCTGATTGTATCAAACGCATCTGATACAAGCGGACTGCCTGACATACAATGAAATTTGCCGACACATTTTTCTCACAAATCAGTTCACCGCTGCGCCGGGAGTGGATCGGGATCGGATTGATCCTGTTGATATCCGCACTGGCGCATGGCATTAACATGGCGGGCTTTCCCTTCTACGAGAGTGATGAAGGCACCTACATGTCGCAGGCCTGGGCCGTTGTGCGCCTGGGACAACTGGCCCCCTACACCTACTGGTACGATCATGCGCCCGTGGGATGGTTCCAGCTTGCTGCGTGGAGCACACTCACCGGCGGATTTACCACTTTTGGCACGCCGATCAACTCCGGGCGCGTATTTATGCTGCTCCTGCAGGTACTCTCGACTTTTATGCTCTACCGGATTACGCGCCGCATCTCGAATAGCGCCGTAGCAGCCACCATCGCTGCCCTGACATTTGCGCTCTCGGCGTATGGCATCTACTACCATCGCCGGGTGCTGCTGGATAATATGGCGACCTTCTGGATGCTGCTGAGTATCCTGCTGTTGCTGGAGGGGCGTAGCAGACGCACACAGGTCTGGCTCAGCGCGGTCACCTGTGGTATTGCGATTCTCTCCAAGGAGCCTATGGTTGTATTCCTGCCGGGCCTGGCGTATCTTGCATGGGTTCAGACCAGCGGCACGGAAGGGATACG
This sequence comes from Chloroflexaceae bacterium, assembly GCA_034437035.1. GTDB lineage: Bacteria > Chloroflexota > Chloroflexia > Chloroflexales > Chloroflexaceae > CAKZQX01. Next base: position 39,863 of record DAOTUI010000279.1, on the reverse strand, counting down.
GCGCCGGCAACCGGCAGTCGCCTGGATCATTATTGCCGGCGCGGTTGTTGCAACCTACCCGCTGATGGCGCTGCTACGTGGTGAACTCTTTCCCCCCGGCTCCTGGCCGGCATCACCCGATGCTGCCGAGAGCCTGATTGGTACGCTCCAGTTCCAGATGTCACGCGGCAAAGATGGTGGCCTGTTTGACCTGAACAGCCGGTTCTGGACAATGGCCGGCCTCTGGGTGCGCGCCGAACCCCTGCTCGTCATTCTGGGTACGCTGTCGGCGGTTGCCTCCGTGCTGCTCATCCGGCAACGCCGAGTCGTCGGGATTATGGGCGTGCTGTCGCTGACCTTCTGGCTGTTCCTGGGGCGGGGCGGCGAGACGCTGGCATTCTACCTGGTGCCGCTGCTCCCGCTTCTGGCATTGAACCTGGGTGTGATCGTGGGCCTCGTCATTGAGGGTATCCGGACTTCCAGCGCCTGGTTCGCCCGCATCGAGACGCGCAAGCAGCGCTTTCTGCCGCCGGTTGCGGTCGGGCTCTGTCTGATCGGCACGCTGGGCGGCTATGGCAGCCCGCACCTGGGCTTCGACGATAACCCGCTGACACTCTGGACAAATAACCAGGCACATGTCCAGGCGCAGACGGTTGCCTGGGTACAAGCGCATATCCCACCAGACAGCCTGATTATTATTGACCAGTCGATGTGGACTGATTTGCATGAGCAGTCGGACGGCGGCAATGCATACCCGAATGCCCACTACTACTGGAAGGTCGCACACGATCCGGCGATCCGCGACGATGTATTCGGTGGTGACTGGCAGCGGGTGAACTACATCATTACCACACCGCAACTGGTAAAAGATGCGCGTGAACAAGATTTCCAGGTTGTGAATGCGGCACTGGCTCACTCCCAGTCGGTTGTCTCCTTCGATACCGGCGGCTGGCCGATTGAAATTCGCCATGTGCATCCCGCCTATCCGGCCATGCCGATTGAAACGATCTTTGCGGAAAGCTGGGGTGACGCGGGCTCCCACTGACATACCATAAGGTGGAATGTTCCCTGTAGGGACGCGCAGAAGCGCGTCCCTACGAGGAGTAGGTTCTCGCTTGCGATAGCATCAGGTTGGCAAGCATGCACTTCTCTGGTATCCTGGGCGCGATCTGTTTAGACTGGAGGATTCTGGCGCGTGCGTATCTTGTTTCTGGCCGCTCACCTGCCCTACCCGCCCATTAGCGGAGGACGACGACGCGAATACGAACTCCTGACCCGCCTGGGAAAGCATGCTGCAATCCATCTCTGTTGTGTCTCGAAAACCTATGCCGAGGACCGGCGCAATCTGCCCCTGATGCAACCCTGGTGTCGTGATATAACTCTGATCCCGGCAACTGATCCCGATCCCACTCCCCAGACCGATCCGGCCTATCCCTACCAGGTGCGCCGACATATGGCCCGCTCGCTCGGTGAGTTTCTGGCCGACCTGCTGGCGACAGATGCTTTTGACCTGGTACATGTCGAGGGCTACTATCTGATGCAGCATCTGCCGGCTGCGACACCCGTTCCGATTCTGCTGGGGGAGCAGAATGTCGAGTACCTGCTCTACCGGCAGCGGGCGCTGTTTGCGCCAACTGCGTGCGAGCAGCAGCAGTGCTGGAGTGAGTACCGGCGGACCATGGCCTGGGAACGGCATGCCTGGCGGCGGGCCACGCGCTGTATCACCGTTACCGCCGATGACCGGCAGCATATGCTGACGGCGGAACCGGATCTGCATGTTGATGTTGTGCCAAACGGCGCGGATCATCTGCCGGTTGTGGCGGGGCAGGGCAGTAGTGCCGGCGAACCCTACTGCCGGGATGCGGAACCGGTCGTGCTCTTCCCCGGCAATTTTGCCTATGAGCCTAATGTCGATGCGACGCGGTATCTGCTGGGTGATATTTTCCCCCGCGTACGCCAGGAAATACCCAACACCCGCCTGCTGCTTGTCGGCAACGCGCCACCCCCGGCGATCTACGCCCTGGCCGCTCCGCCCCAGGTCACGCTGACCGGACGGGTGCCCTCTCTGACGCCGTTCTTTGCGGCGGCTGATATTGTCGTCTGTCCCCTGCGCATCGGTGGCGGTATCAAGGTTAAGGTGCTGGAGGCACTGCGAGCAGGCAAGGCAATTGTCAGCAGTTCGGTTGGCGTTCAGGGATTAGACGGTGCAGCGCGCCAGGCAATCGCCATCGCCGATGACCCGGCGGCATTTGCTGCGCACATTGTTCGGCTCCTGCGAAATCCCGCCGAACGGGAAACCATGCAGGCGGCGGCCCGGCATGCGGCCCGGCAATTACCCACCTGGGACGACTCCGTTGCGGCGCTGGCAGAATGTTACACCCGGCTTGTCCAATATTGATTTGTTGGCATAGCCACAAAGAACACCGAGGATGCAGAGATAATCAACGGGAACGTGCTACCGCTGCGCTCGTTCCGGTTGATTGCTGGTTTGCCGGCAAATTGGTACAAAATCATTCATACCTACCCTAGAAAAAGAAAGAGCAGCAGTATGCAGCAAAAGACATTCTGGGATCCCCACCCGAAGCGCGTGCGGATGGTCCTGGATACCATCGGCGCGAATGATACCGTTCTGGACATCGGCGGCTGGTGGAAACCCTTCATGCGGGCGAACTATGTGGTGGATTACGCGCCCTACGCCACCCGCGCCGGCGGCGGGCGCATTGGGGATCTGCCCGAGCGCTTTACCGAGGCAACCTGGTTCCAGCAGGATATCTGCAGCGACCCGCTCCCCTTCGGCGACAAAGACATCGACTTTGTCTACTGTGGGCAGACGCTGGAAGATGTGCGCGACCCGTTATGGGTGTGTCAGGAGATGATCCGGGTGGCAAAGCGGGGCTATATCGAAGTGCCGTCGATCTGGATTGAATGCCAGTATGGGATCGATGCCGGGGAGCTATCCCGGCGCTATCCCGGCTACCAGAAGCATCGCTGGCTGGTACAGATTACAGACAATCACCTGCTCTTTATTCCCAAACAGGTCTGGCTGGGACTCTGCCGCTTCACCTCCGAGGAACTGTTCGAGCGCTACCGGGTGGATCAGCGCATCTGGACGGACTATCTGCTCTGGGAGAATACATTTGCCTACGAAGAAGCGATCTTCGCCGGGCATGAGGAGATTGTGCCGCTGCTGGAGCGCTACTTCGCGGAGTTTGATTATAGTCGGTATAAATCGGGGTAGAAGATGTGGGGATGTGGGGATGCGAGGATGCGGGATGCGAGATGTAATCACACTTATCCCTCATCTTTCATCCCTTCTTCACCTCCTTATTCCTCCGCCAGAATGCGCTGTGCTGCCGTATGCGCCAGCGCCTCCATCCGTTCCAGGAAGAGCGCTATAAACCGCTCCTGATCAAACTCAACCACCGCCCGCACATTGGCCGGTTTGCCGGTCTTGCCCTGGAAATCAGCAACACTCTTGCCCAGCGTGAGCGGACTGGTGATCTCCACATCGACATAGATTGGCTGAAGCCGCGCCAGGTCCGGCTGAAACGCCAGCGCCAGCGCCGCCGGGTCGTTAATGCTGCACCCGGCCCAGCCAAAATGCCGCAGATGAAAATCAATATAGAAGCGCGTCGCGTCGGCGATAAACTGTGGAATAGCGCCGCCAACCTGGAGCAACCGGTCTACATCGGCCTGGGTTAGCCGGATGTGCTGTGTAATATCCCAGGGCAGCAAGATGATCGGCATCCCACTGTGCAACACGATATGCGCGGCATGCGGGTCAACATAGAAGTTAAACTCGGCCAGTTCGGTTACATTGCCCTCGGCCAGCAATGCTCCACCCATAATAATCAACTCGCGCACGGCCTCAGTAATGCGGGGCTCCTTGCGGATCGCCATAGCAACATTGGTCAACGGCCCGATGGCTACCAGCGTCACGTCACCCGGCACAGCCATAATCTCGCGGATCAACAGGTCAACGCCATGCTCGGCCACCGGCAGCACCGGCGAGGCGGGCAGGGTGGCATACCCCAATCCCCGGTCGCCATGCGTTTCCGGGGCGGTAATCGGCGGGCGAATGAGCGGCAGCGCCACACCTGCCGCCACGGGAATATGCGTTGCGCCGGCCAGCGCCAGCACATTTAACCCATTGCGGACCCCATCCGTTAGCGGGCAGTTGCCCCCCGTAACCGTCAGCGCCGCCAGATCAAGCTCAGGCGCGGCCAGCGCCAGCAGGATTGCCAGCGCATCATCAATCCCCGGGTCCGTATCGAGCAAAACACGACTGGGACTCATCTTCATCAGCTCCTTCAATGCAATTTGCTTCTTCATAGAACGTACGTGGTGCGCGTTCAAACGGGATGTTGGACCAGACGCAACTCAGGCGAGCGGTAGCCGCTCACGGATGAGTACATAACGCCGGTTGTCCCATTCAGATATTACAACCGGATTTGACCATCCGGGCAAGCCGACAAGCCGGTGAGCCGGCAACCTGCGCTTGACGTTGCTGCCCTCACTGTGCCATAATGACGGTGCCTATGGTATCATGTCCCCTGGCAGTGTGGGCAACTGGAACAGAGCAGGCCCGGACCACCGGGGAACGTGGTACCAGCCCTTCACCGCCTCCCAATTTATGCTGATCTGCATTTGCATTGATAACGGAACAGAGCCCAGAGCCGGTTATGCGCGCTTACCTGGATATCGAGACCACTTTTCAAGGTGCCATCAGCGTGGTAGGCATATACCGGCCCGACCAGGGCACCCTGCAACTGCTGGGCGGCGGCGTCCACGATATCAATCTGTATGCGGCCCTGGAGGATGTCACAACGATAATTACATTCAACGGCAGCAGTTTTGATCTGCCGGTTATTCGCAAGCGGCTCTATGCCGATCTCAAGCGCGAGTATACCCACAGCGATCTGCTCTATGTCTGCCGGCGGCGCGGGCTGCGCGGCGGGCTGAAAGTCGTTGAGCAGCGGCTGGGAATTGCGCGCGAGACTGCCGGAATTACCGGCTGGGACGCGCCCAAGTTATGGCATCGCTACGAAACACTCGGCGATGAAGCGGCCCTGGCAACGCTGCTGCGCTATAATCGCGAGGATGTTGTAAACCTGGCGCTGCTGGAAGCAATCCTGGACGGCGTACCTGGCGTCTCGCCGGCAGCGGCAACACGCGTCTTGATGCAATAGCCGGCTCGTGATGGTTGTGTTGTTAAAAATTGTGCGGGTTTACTGCACGATTATAGTGCTATGATAGAGATGAGGAGCGCGGCTCACATAGGATACCAGCGTTTACTCAGTGTACCATAGATGAAATGAATCATAATCCCCATGCAACCAATTCTTCTCGATAATCGATATGAGCTTGAACATAAGCTCGGCGAAGGTGGTATGGCAACTGTCTACCGGGGGCGCGACCAGCGGCTCAACCGGCAGGTTGCCATCAAGGTGCTGCACAGCCACTATGTCGGCGATCCCGACTTTCTCCAGCGGTTTGAGCATGAAGCGCAGGCGGCGGCCCTCCTCAACCATCCCAATGTCGTCAATGTCTATGATGTGGGCCAGGACGGGACGATGCACTACATCGTCATGGAGTATGTGGAGGGAACGAATCTCAAAACCTTGATCAATCAGTCGGCACCGCTGCCGGTAGACCAGGCGGTGACAATTGCCGGCGATATTGCGCGCGGGTTGGCGGCGGCCCACAAACTGGGGCTGATCCATCGGGATATCAAGCCGCAGAATATCATGATTGAGACCGGCGGTCAGGTCCATATTACCGACTTTGGTATTGCCAAGAGCAATTTTAGCACAACGCTGACCCAGACCGGCATCACCTTTGGCACGGCCGACTATATCTCGCCGGAGCAGGCACGCGGCGAACGCGCCACGCCCCAGTCGGATATCTATGCGCTGGGGGTGACGCTCTATGAAATGTTGACCGGGCGGCTCCCCTTTATCGCGGAAAATGCCGTCGCCGTGGCGATGCAACACGTCAGTGCGGCCCCACCGTCACCGCGCCAGTTCAATCCCCAGGTGCCGGCACAACTGGAGACACTGGTGCTGCGGGCGATGTCCAAGAATGCCGTTGAGCGACCCGCCAACGCCGAGGAATTTGCCCGACTGCTTGCTAACTATCGCAGCATCGCCACACAGGATACCACCTTCAATCCCAACCTGATGCAGCGCCCCGCCCCGCCCCGTCCGGCAAGTCCCGCCATATCGCCCCCTCCTGCCGGTAGTTCAAATAGTAGTGGCAGTAGCAGCAACACCAGCGGACGGATGGCAGTTCCGCCCCGGCCGACCGTTGCCCGCGCGCCGCGTCAGCAAGGGCCGGGGTGTGGCACATTTATCGTGGGCGCTCTGCTGCTGGTGGGGGTGCTGGGCCTGGTCTTGCTCTTTAGCAGCGGCACCTTTGGCGAGTTATTCGCCAGTACCGGCGACCCGGCACGCGCGCCCCGAGCCACACCGCTCCCCGGTACCCCAACTGTCACTGTTACTACAACACCAACGCCAACGCCAACACCAACGCCGACACCCATGCCGGAACTGGTCACGGTACCGAATATCGTTGGACGAACCGAGGTTCAGGCGCGTGACCTTCTGGCGCAGGAAGATCTGATCGGCGTCGCGGGCGAAGCTCGCTATAGCAGCGAGTCGCCCGAGCAGGTCATAGAGCAGTCCGTACCGGCAGGGACGCAGGTCGAAGCGGGGCAATCCGTTACCTACATCCTGAGCCTGGGCCCCAACCTGGTGGAGGTGCCCGATCTGACCGGGGTACGGCTTGATTTTGCCCGCCAACAGGCCGAGCAGCGTGGTCTGGGTGTCAATGTTGTAGAGCAGCCGAGCCGGCAGGTCAGCGAAGGGTTTGTGATCCGGCAAGATCCCCATGCAGGGTTACGGCTTCAGCCCGGTGATACCATTGCGCTGATTGTGAGTATTGGTGATAAAGTTCAGGTGCCGGAGTTAACCGGGATGAGCGAAGATGCGGCCAAAGCACTCCTGTCACAGACGGAGGGTTTGTCATCGAACTATACCGATCTGCAGAACAGCCCCGATCTGGCCCGCTACCGTCCCGGCGATGTTGTCAGCATGTCCGATGCACGGGGCAATCCCATTCAGGCGGGGGACTGGGTGCCACGCGGTACGCAAATTGTGCTGGGTGTACGCGGCGGTGGGTAATCGCAGCAAGAAGAGAGGTGAGGTTTACCTTTGACAGAGGAACGACAACCATTGCCGGGGCCGGAACAGGGCATTTATTATGAGCAGCGCCGCGCATCCGTTAATGATATCCCCGGGTTGCCGGCGACTCTGCCCGTGACAGCAACGGCGGAACGACAGCCCGCACAGTATACCCTGTTTGAGTTGCTCCAGAATCTGATGCAGGTGCTGCTCTTTTTTCTGATCTTTAGCGCACTTATCGGGCGCTTCGAAATCCGCCAGTCGAGTATGGAGCCCAACTTTCACGAGGGGCAGCGGGTGATGGTCAGCCAGGTCGGGAGTTTCTGGTTGCACCATTTTGCCCACCGTGCCCAGGCATCCGGTGGCAACGAGCAAGAACTGCTGAGGCTCAAACGCGGACAGGTGGTCGTCTTCTTCGATAATGCGGAGCTTACAGGTGACGCGCTGATCAAGCGCCTGATCGGGGTGCCGGGAGATACGATTGAGATCCGTGACGGCGAAGTGCGTGTCAACGGCGAACCACTGACCGAACCGTATGTCAATGGAGCCTTTACCCAGTGCAGCGCCTACTGCGGCCCTCTGACCTTAGGCCCGGACGAGTTTTTCTTTATGGGCGATAATCGGGGCGTCAGCCGGGACTCCCGCGCGTTTGGGACGATCCCCGCCGACCAGATTGTCGGGCGGGTGATTGTGCGCTTCTGGCCGCTGGACGAGTTTGCCCTCTACCTGTAGCGTAGACCATCCGCGCCGCAGCAGGCGCCATTCCCCGGTCTGACCTGCTGCGGCCTTATGTTCCCCCAGCCACACTCTCCCGCGCTTCTTCGACCAACTGCCCCTCGCGCAGCCGGAACACCCGGTTTGCCAGCGCTACCGCATCGGGGCTGTGCGTTACCATCAGCATCGTCTTTTCGGCCTGCCGGGTAAGCGTTCCCAGCAGATCGAGCACCTGCTCGCTGGTTTCGCTGTCCAGGTTGCCGGTGGGTTCGTCCGCCAGCACCAGCAGCGGATCATGCACCAGCGCCCGCGCAATCGCTACACGCTGCTGTTCCCCACCACTGAGCCGGTCAGGATAGCTCTGACCGCGCTCCGCCAGGCCCACCCGCGCCAATAAATCAAGTGCCGCCTGCCGATCATGCGGGGCCGTGCGTCCATTCAACTCCAACGGCAAGAGCAGATTCTCCAGCACAGTCAGGGTCGGTACCAGGTTAAAGAATTGAAACACAAAGCCAATATTGCGCCGCCGGAAGATCGTCCGTGCATGCTCCGACAGCCGGGTGAGCGGCTGGTCATCAATCCGGATCTCACCGCTTGTAGGGGTGTCGATCCCACTCAGCAGGTTGAGCAGGGTACTCTTGCCGCTGCCGCTCTTGCCCAGCAGCACCACCGTTTCCCCCCGCGCAAATGTTGTGCTGACTTCGTGTAGCACCGTATGCCGCCGTCCGGCCTCCTCATAGCTTTTGCTGATGCGGTCAAGGCAGATCAGCGGCGGTTTGCCGTTAGACTGTTCTATCTGTTCCATCATTTGTATGCTGTTCCAGCTTTTTGTCTGATTTCTTTCATTATACTCCTGATTCACACGAGTTACGCGGTGCTTGCTCAAACAGACGTTTGAGCGCCGCAGCAGTTCATATGGCCTGCGGCAGCGCAGGGGGACCGCATACCTCATGTGATTCAGGCGACCCTCCATCATGGTATAATCATCGCCGCAGTGATGAGTACGGACTACGGATTTCAGACTACGGACTACGGACTACACCAATGATCGATCTGCACATCCACACTACGGCGACGCCGGATCACGCTACCTGGACACCCGGCGAACTGGCGGCGGCGGCCGCTGTGGGCGGACTGGTCGCCATCGCCGCCACCGATCACAACACCACCGCCGGCGTACGTGCGCTCCAGGCGGCGGGGAAGCAACTGGGCGTACAGGTTATCTCCGGCGTCGAGATTGACAGCGCCGCCGGGGGGAAGCTCTGGCATACGCTGGTCTACGGCGCGCCACCCGACGCACCCGCGCTGCTGCTGCTCTGCCGGCAGGTTTTCGAGCGCAACGCCGCCGATGCGCAGGCGCTCCTGGAAGAACTGCCACGGCAGGGGTTTGCATTAAATGCCGCCGGCAGGCCGGAATTGGCCCACAACCTGGACCGCCCACCGAATGTGGCCGAGGTAGCAACAGCCCTGGCCGCCTACAACGATCTGCCGGGGCGCATTCCCGGCGAGGACGACGAGGCCGCGGGCATGCGCTATCTGCTGACCCGGATGCCCGGCGCATACAACCCCGTCGGCGTGGATGCGGTCATCGCGGTAGCACATCGGCTGGGAGGCATCGCGGTTCTGGCGCATCCTGGTCGTAGCAAGGGCATCTACGCAATCCCGGCGACCGCTGAGGATATCGCCGCGCTGGTGGAACTGGGGCTGGATGGGCTGGAGGTCTACTATCCGGCACACAGCGCGGAACAGCAGGCATTCTACCGTGATCTGGCGCAGCAGTATGGGCTGCTGATCAGCGGCGGCTCGGACTCGCACCACCCGCATGAGCCGCCGGCAACGGTGGACCGGCGGCTGGTGACGGTGTTGGAGCGGGTAGGGTAGTGAGATTGCCCCGCAAGAATGCTCAGGTCATCTCAGGCGTAACCCCCGCGACAATCAGAAAATGGCCCTCGGAGGCGCTCTGGCGGATCGCCCTGGCCTGCCGATATTCGGGCGAGTTGTAGAATGCCTGCGCCTGCGCCATGCTCGGAAACTCCACAACCACCAGGCGCTGATTCTCCGGCGCGCCTTCGAGGGTGATAACCTCGCCGCCACGCACAATAAACCGGCCACCGTACCGGGCGATAATGCCCGGCGTCAGTTGGGTATACTCACGGTAGCGTTCGGGGTCGGTAATGGTGATCCGTCCGATCAGATATGCAGACATGTCAATCCTCTCTCCAGGGACTATCGTCCGGGACAACATATTCTCCATACAGCGAGAGGAACTTATGGTGCGCAAGCGCGGTGTCAATTGATGCCATCAGATCCTCCGGAAGACGCATACAGGGCTTCATGCGATCAACCAGTCGCACAAAAACCTGCGGTGCAACGGTCATCTCTGTGCAGAGGAATACCTCGATCTCCGTCGTCATGGTGCCACCTCATCCGACGGCAGGGCGGCGGTGGACCGGGTAAACTGGGTCCAGGTCGCCCCGTCATAGTGCAGCACGCCGCTGCCCCGGGTCGCCAGCCAGAGGTCGGCGCCGGCCACGGCCAGATCCCAGACCTGGGAGTGCATGCCGGCGGGCAGATCCAGCGGGGTGACGGTGCCGTCGGGGGCAATCCGGGTCACGCCACCGGCGCCCAGGGCGACCCAGGTGGCCTCGGCGGTGCCGACCACGGCCAGGACATCGCTATCGGGGAAGCCTGGGCCGAGGTCCAACGCCGCGACCGGGCCGGTGATATAGTGCGTCCCACTATAATTTGTGCATCGGGGCTGCAGGCGTGCAAAGAGTTGGCGAAATACCGCCGGCGCGGCGTGGCGATCGGTATGCAGAAGAAGGGTTACATCACTGCTCATGATTCCTTTTTTACCCCCACGATATAAACATTTACTCCCTGGATTTTCACGTCTTCAATCGTACCATCCAGTGCCTCCTTGCGTAGTTTCCACCAGCCCGTCGTGGAATCTTTCTCAACATGGTACAAACCTCTAATAAATTGGCCGTTCTTAGCAACATCTTCTGGGATGGCAATTTTGAGACTCGTGTAAGTGTCCCACCCTCGCGCACGAGTGCCGCAGCTGTACTTTGAAGCTGAGGTAACCCATATCGGGCGGTCATCGCCCCGATCGGATGACCTGAGTCACCGTTGTTGCTGCTCACAGCGAAGCCGACATCGTAGCAGAGAGTGAGGACAATGATGCATTTCATCAGGACGCGGAGCCACCGGCTCCTGGGCGCCGGCAGTGGAGTGTACCAAAGACGGATATTGTCCCGGCGTTTCATGCGCCGTTTCGGCGGCAGTTTACCGGCTTTGCAGTGCGTTAGCCGATGAAAGCGCACACGCCTGTCCCTGCCAAAAATCATGCATAAATCTTCGTGCGCTTCGTGGTTTCAATCAGGCTCCGCCTACCAAAAATCCTTGTGCCCTTCGTGGTTCCAACCTACCGCCCCCAGCGCAACTGGGGCAGAAACGGGCGCAGGGTGCGCCCCTGGAGGCAGCCGCGCCAGACCCCGAGCTGGTAGGCCGCCAGCTCCAGCCAGGAGAGGCCGACAAACAGCGGCAGCGCAAGCCGCGGGCGCAACCGCCAATAGTCCGTGACCGGCGGGATCAGCCCCAGGATGAGCAGGGGTAAGAGCAGTGGCGGCCAGAACAGGCCCACGAGCAGCAGCGGCAGGCTGTAATAGCGGATCACATTCGCCCCCAGATGGTAGAGCGACGCGCCATGCTCGGCCAGAATCGCCCCGGCAATCCGACGCGTCGGCAGCGCCACCCCCGCCTGGCGCAGTTGCCGCGCCTTCTGCCGCATCTCCTGGAGGAGGCGCGCCACCGCCACCGCCGGAAGCAGCAGACTGATCGGCCAGGCAATGCTCCCGATTACCAGGGCTGCCAGCAGCAGCAACCCCACAATCGGCATGGGCATCACGCGTCGCCCCACCGGGTGGCGGCGCTGCAGATCAGCCTCGGAGGAGCCATAGTCTGCGCGACGCCGCAGCAGCGCGCCCAACTGCACCCGATGGTGATGCACCACCTGCCCCTCCGGCTCGTAGCGTGCCCGCCCCCCGGCCTGGATCACTCGCCAGATAAAGTCAACATCCTCGCCCAGTAGCATCACGGCGGTGAAGCCCTGCACCTCCAGCAACGCATCGCGGCGCACGACCAGATTGCAGGTCGGCATGTAGGCCACCCGCTGTCCCGGTCCCACCTCGCCGCTGTGCGGACCCATGTCGAGCGGCGAACGCACCGCCTCGAACGCAGCCACCGGGCCGGTGGGCTCCGGCGCGATCACTCGCCCGCCCACAATGGCAACATCCGGCTCACTCATAGCGGCGACCAGTGCGCGCAGCCAGTCCGGATCGGCGCGGCAGTCATTGTCGATAAAGGCCAGCAGCGTACCTTGCGCCTGAGTTGCCGCCAGGTTGCGCGCCGCCGACTGCCCGATATTGCGTTCCTGCCGCAGCAATCGCACCGGCAGCCCTGCCAGCGCGGGTGCCAGCGGCGGATCGGAGGCATCGTCTACCACGATCACCTCCAGCCGGTCGGGCGGATAGTCCAGGGTCAGCAGTGAGGTGACACAGGCGCGTGTGGCTTCCGGGCGGCCATGCGCCGGGATGATCACCGAGACGCTCGGCCAGGCCGCCGGTGCCGGCAACTGTTTGGTCAGCAAGCGCCGCTGCGTCAGGTTGTCCAGGAAGGCGATCATATCGGTGAGCCGCAGATCAGGGACAACGCGAGACAGTTCGGTAGCGGTTGCGCCGCCATCCACCCCCGCCAGCAGCCCGAATGCCTGTCGATTGAGGCGCATAGCCACCAGTGGCTGCGTTGAGAGCAGCATCCCACCCGCATCATCGGGCAGCAGTTCCATGCCGGACGCCAGGCAGTAGCGCGGACCCGCGCCCCGCCGCAGGATCAGCCGGGGCCCGGCGGCCTGCTCCAGCCAGAGCCCCGCCGCATGCAGATGCCGCAGCAGCATATCGGGGTCATGCCAGAGATGCATCGGGTGCGCCTGATCGGCCTCGGTGGGCAGATGGACAAAGAGCGTTCCGCCGGGTCGTAGCGCTGCGCCCAGCGCTATCAGGGTCGCGGGCGGATCGGGCAGATGCTCGAAGACATCTACCGCGCTGATAAAATCAAACGCGGCGGTGGGCAGTTGCGGCGTTACGCCATTCACATCCGGGGCGAGATCAAGCAACTGTGCCGCCAGCCCACGCCGCGCAAACCGCCGGCGGGCATAGTCCAGCAGGCGCGGGTTGACATCCGCCAGCGTGACGACGCGCCCCGCCTGTGCCAGCAACAGCCCCAGCGAGCCGATTCCGCTGCCAAAGTCCAGCACCGTCGCGGCCTGACGTTCAGCGGCGAGGCGCAGCACCTCAGCCTGGATCAGCGCACTGTCGTCGGCGCTCAGGGTGTGCCACCAGGTTAAATCGTAGAGGTAGGCATCGGCCTGCCGGTAGAAAGCGGTGATCGCCGTCGGAGTGGTGGGCGGCTGTGCCTGCCAGGTTTGCGCCAGATCGGCCGTGGCCTTGCGGCAGCGCTCCGCCACTAATGCCACCGGCAGACCGAGATACTCCGCCAGTTCGGCGATCAAGCTGGTGGGGAGATCGGGCTGGTCGGGTAGGGTCAGCGCCGCCATCCAGAGTGCGCGGTCGTGAGTATTGCGCGACACGGTGATGGTCATGGTTGCAACTCCATAGCAATCGCGGCCGCATAGGCTTCCAGGTAGCGTGCGCCCCGGGTCGCCTCTGCCGGGCGCGGATCGCCCAGCACGCCGTTGGGCGTCACCGGGCGCAATCCAACTGCCTGCAGTGTGGCGATAATCGCGTCCATGTCGCCGGTGTAGCCGGGGGCAACGGCGGCGCGCCGCACCAGGTCCGGGCGCAGGCAGAGCATCTCGGAGGTCTCGCCCTCGCCCGCGTGCAGGCCCACCACTTCCGGGCCCAGGCCATCGGCCTGCGCGATTGCCGGCACCCCCGCGCCCACCCGTAGCAGATCTGCCGGCGTCCAGACAAGCAGGTCCGGCAGTTCCCGCTTGAGGCGCACGACTACCTGCGCCAGCGCCTGATCATTCCCGCCGTGGGCCGAGAGCAAGAGCAGGCGGCGCATGCCCCAGGCCACCATGCGTCCGGCACAGTCTATGATCACCTGTACCAGCGTGGTGGTATTCAGGCTCAACAGACCGGCAAACCCGGTATGCTCATCGGAGCAGCCCACCGGCAGCGGTGGCGCAATCAGCGCGTCCGGCAGATGGGCCGTGACCCGCTCTGCCAGCGCCAGCGCGCGGACAGTATCGGTGCCCAGCGGCAGATGTGGGCCATGCTGCTCCGTCGCGCCCAGCGGCAAGATTACCGTGGTCGCCCCACCCGCGACTGCGGCGGCAACCTCCGGCCAGGTCATATCGGCAAGATAACGCGGCATAGGATGACACCCTCCGCACCCGGCGGACGCGCTTCTGCGCGTCCCTACGCAGACATCCCCGGCACCAGGAACGGACGCGCACAAGCGCGTCCCTACCGGATACCCTTCAACCCTTGTGCCCTCTGTGTCCTCGGTGGCTACTATTTAATCCGACACAGCGACCGTCTCCAATTCACGCGACTCCGCCGGCACAAGAAAGCCTCGATCGCGGAGGAAGGCGATAATCGCCGTCGCCGTCTGATCGGGCGGGCCTTCGAGTATCTGGCCGGTTTTGCGCGTCACCCCCGCCGAGATAATCTGCCCGATGCGCTCGTGTGCCGGGAGAACGGTCTCCGGGGTGAAGATGGTACGCGGACGCGGACGCGGTGGCATGGTCTTTTGCTGGAGCGGTGCGGCAACCCGCAGGTCGGCCGGCGCAAGCTGCAGGTCGGCCGGCTGGTAGACCGGGATCTCCGTGCGCTGGGCCGCCAGCAACCCCGGCAACCCGGCATGCCGCAGCCGAGCCGTCCCCGGTTCAATCGCCAGCACCGCCGGCAGATGAATATCGCCCACCTCCCGCGCGCCGCGATCGCGCCGCCGCTGCACGCGCGCCACCTGCCCCGACAGTTCCAGTTGCGTCACATCGGTGACCACCGGCCAGCCCAGGTAAGCCCCCAGCAACGCCGGCACCTGACCGCTGCCCCGATCTGCGCTGCGCGTACCACAGAGTAGCAGATCCGGCAGCCCTTCCATGCGCAGGGCCGCCGCCAGCAGTCGCGCAGTCACCGCCGGAGCAGCCGCACCCGGCGGTTCCGCCAGGCGCAGCACCCGGTCGGCACCGGCAGCCAGTGCCACGCGCAGCACCGCTTCCGTCCGCGCCGGACCAACCGTGTACGCCCGCACCTGCCCCGTCGCGCCGCGCAAGCCGAGCGCCAGTTCCAGGGCCGCCGCATCCGCCGGATTAGTTATGTAAAGTAAACGACCATAATCCAGCTTCCCAGTCAGCGGATCAATCTCGACCGTCTCTGGATCGGGTACCTGTTTCAGACAGACAGCAATACGCATCGGCTACCCCCGTTGTCACTCGCTCAGGCTTCGCGGAACGTCACGCCATACCCCCCCCTGGGGTAGGACCACTCAATCGCGCCCTCCTGATTGCAGGCGATATAGCATGTGCCACACTCAAAACACTCTTCATAGTTGAACAGAATACCGCCGTCGTCCAGCGGCACAAACAGGTTGGCCGGACAGACATAGACGCAGGCGCGCACCGAGCAATTTTGACAGACCTCGGCATGCACGACAATATGCGGGATCTCGTCCACGTTAAACCGTGGTGTTGTAATCTTCTCATCAAATGTTGTTGTCACCATCCGAATGACCTCCCGGCATGATACAAATCTTTCAACAGTTGACCCGGTTTAATCTGAAAATGGCGCATGGTTTCCCAGGCAATCGGCAACAGCTTTTTCTTCGCCGTACCATCCACCCGAAAGAGCCGCTCCGCTCCATGCGCAACCACCTCGGGGTAGAAGTTCTGCAGGCGCGCATCGTTAATAAATCCGGGCGTGTGACGATAGCGCTTGAAGTCGGTCAGCACATGCCGCTTGTTCAGTTGATCTTTGTAGCGGGCCAGCGAGTAGGCCGAGAAATCCTTATCCCGGTGCGCTGCCACTGCCGCCTCGCCCGCTGCCAGCCCCGACTGGATCGCATAGTTGATGCCCTCCAGGTAGAGTCCGACCGCAAAGCAGAAGGCCGCCGCATCACCCGCCACCAGCATGCCATCAGTGTAGAGGCGTGGCAGCATCTCCCAGCCGGCTTCCGGGATGATATGGGCCGAGTATTCGCGCAGCTTCCCGCCGCGTACGAGGGGCGCAACCGCCGGATGCGCCTTGAACAACTCCAGCAGTTCGTAGGGCCGCTGCTTCTGCGCCACAAACGAGGAGATCTGGCCGATCACTCCCAGCGAGAGCGAGTCGCGGTTGGTGTAGAGAAACGCGCCGCCATGCACCTGCTCCGTGATCGCTCCCAGATACTCAACCGCCATCCCCTCGTCGCCCTGGAGATGAAAGCGCTCGCGGACGGTCTGCTCATCGAGGCCGATGACCTCCTTCACGCCGAGTGACATCTCATGAGAGTGGAACTCGCGCTGCAACCCGGCCTTCTTTGCCAGGAAGGAGTTTGCGCCGTCGCAGGCAATCACCACATTGGCGCAGACATCCCCGGCATCGCGCCGCACCCGCACCCCGATCACCCGGTCATCTTTCCAGAGCACATCATCCACCACGGCGGCATTGAGCAGGAACGCTCCGGCGGCCTCGGCCTGCGCCGCAAACCAGCGGTCAAATTTGGGGCGCAGCACGGAGAAGCCGTTGTAGGGCGGCTGCGCATAGTTAGTTGAGCGGAAGTCCAGCGACACGGAGGTCTCCGGCGACATAAACGACAGCATGCGCCGGGAGATGTAGCGCTCCACCGGTGCCTGCTCCCACCAGTTGGGGATCAGTTCATCCAGGATGGCGCTGCCATACAACGCCGCGCCCGAGACATTCTTCGAGCCGGGATACTCACCGCGTTCCAGCAGCAACACTTTGAGCCCGGCCCGCGCCGCCACCAGCGCGGCGGCACTGCCCGCCGGGCCTGCCCCGACCACAATCACATCGAACTGTTCGGGGTTGGCGGTGCGCAAGGTGGAGGTCTTGCGCGCGGGAGTGACGCTTGTGTCGGCGGTCGCGGCGGTGCCGTTTGTGCTACCGGTGCCGTTCGTCCCGACCATTTGCGCAACATTCTGAAATAACCGGCGCGCGGATTCTCGACTAAATAAGGTCATGTTGGTTCCTCACTTGCGGCGGACGCGCAGAAGCGCGTCCCTACCGATCGCCCTACAGCGGACGCGCAGAAGCGCGTCCCTACCGATCGCCCCTACGCCTCTTGCAACTGTCGGATCAGTTCCGGTACAATCTGGTGCAGGTCGCCCACGACGCCCAGGTCGGCCAGGCTAAAGAGCGGTGCAGTCCGGTCGCTGTTGACAACAATCATCGTTTCGCTGTTGGTAATCCCGCTGATATGCTGCCCCGCCCCGGAAACGCCAAAGGCCATGTAGAGCTTCGGCGCGACAATCTTGCCGGTGGTGCCGATAAACCGCTCGGTGGGAATCCAGCCCCGGTCGGCAATCACCCGCGTGCCGCCCGGCGCGGCGCTCAGCAGGTCGGCCAGTTGGCGCAGCATGGCGACGCCCTCCGGCCCCCCCAACCCCAGCCCACCGGACACAATCCGCTCGGCCTCGGCCAGATCGACGGTCTGCGGATCAGCGGGGAGAATCGCGTGGACGCTATCACGGAAACGGGTGGCATCCAGGTCGGGCGTGTAGTGGATAATCTCGGCATCGTGCCGCGGGCGCGGCGGCGCAACCCCGCGCACCCCCGGCAACAGCGTGGCGATCAGCGTATCGCGCAACGGCCAGACCTGCTGCTCGTGGCATGCGCCGCCATGGATCGGGCGGGTCAACTCGATCTGATCTTCCGCGCCGGCGGCGATCTGCAAACAGCCGGTGATCAGCGGTGCCTGCCAGTCCATCGCCAGCCGGGGCAGCCAGGCACGGATGTGCCCGGTATCCGGGGCCAGGATCAGCGCCGGGGCATGGTCGCGCAGCAGCGGCTCCAGTGCCGCCAGCCAGCCGTCGGCGCTAAATTGCGCCAGGGCGGGATGCTCCACCAGCGTGATCGCATCCGCGCCATGCTGCGCCAATTCTTCCGCCAGATCTGCCACACCTGCGCCCGGCAGCAACACCCGAACCGGCATCTGCCGTGCGGTGGCAAGCTCGCGCGCCTCCTCCAGGCATTCCAGGGTCGTCGGCAGCAGCGCATCCTGATCGGTTTCAGCAATAACGATGATCATCTTATACCGCCCTTCCCACACCTTCGCCCTCAATAATTGCGGCATGTGCGCGGCGGGGAGCCACGCAGTCGCCCACCCGGTAGATCGTGGCAACCTTGCCTTTGAGCGAATGGTACAGGGTGTCATTCGCCCGCCGATGGACCGCCAGCACCACCGTGTCAACCGGGTCAAAGTTGACCATCTGCCCGCTGTAGTTGTGGATCGCCGTTACCACCCCGCCCTCGATACTGATCGGCGAGTGGTTGGGCGTGCAGCGGATACCCAGGCGGCGCGCCCGGCGGTACCAGTTCTCCAGATCGAGCGTCACCCCCAGATCCTGCCCGACATAGAGCGTGGGCGTGACCACCTCAACTTCACAGCCGCGCTCCGCCAGATATTCGGCCACGCTGGTTGCCTCATGAAAGCCCAGGCGATCCAGCAGCAGCACGCGCCGGCCCGGCTCAACCTGCCCCCCCAGAATGTCGATCACATCGGCTACGCCGGGACCATCCGCGCCCGGTAGCGCCTGGCGTTGCGGCTGCGAGCCAGTGGCAATGATCACCGCATCCGCGCGTTCGGCCTGGATCAGCTCGGCGGTGGCGGTGACGCCCGTACGCACCTCAACCCCGACCTGCGCGATTTCGTGCAACAGGTTGCGCACCAGATCGCCAAACTCAGCGCGGTTGGTTACCTTTACCGCCAGCTTGACCAGCCCGCCCAGCCGGGTATCCTGCTCCAGCAGCGTCACCCGGTGGCCCCGACGCGCCGCGACGATGGCGGCCTTCAAGCCGGCCGGGCCGCCGCCCACCACCAGCACTCGCTTCGCGCGGGCGGCCGGTTGCAGAGTGCCGATGCCATACTGCTGCTCCTGCCCCGTGCCCGGCGTCTCGATACAGCCCATCCAGCGGTTCAGGCCCATCCGCCCGACGCACTCCTGGTTGCAGGAGAGACACAACCGGATGTCGTCGATCCGCCCCTCGCGCGCCTTGCGCCCAAACTCCGGGTCGGCAATCTGCGCCCGTACCACCCCCACCAGATCGGCATGCCCGGCCTCCAGGATGCGTTCGGCCTGGATGGGATCTTTGACGCGGCCCACCCCAATTACCGGCAACCGGACGGCCTTGCGAATGGCGGAGGGAATAAACATGGCATAGTCCGGCGGAATATGCATCGAAGCCTCGATCATGTAGAGCGTCTGGGTGGCGGTGCCGATGCTGGTGTTAATGCAGTCGATCAGGCCGTCTTGTTCCAGGATGCGCGCGGCCGCCACCGCTTCATCCAGCACAATCCCGTCGCGGATCAGCTCATCCCCACAGAGGCGCACACTCAACGGGTAGTCCCGCCCGACCTCCGCGCGGATGGCGGCAATAATCTCGCGCAGCAGGCGCATGCGATTCTCCAGGCTGCCGCCGTAGTCATCAGTCCGCCGGTTGGTATTCCGCGAGAGAAACTGGCGCACAATTGACGAGTGCGAGCATTGCAACTCGACCCCATCAAATCCGCCCTGACGGGTGTAGTCGGCAACCTGCGCATACCCGCGAATAATCTCCTGAATATCCTCCAATTCAACCGCCTTGGCTACTTCGCGGAACATCGGGTCAGCCAGTGCTGAGGGGGCCCAGGCGGGCAGGCGAGTAAACATGCCGCTGCCCTGACCACCGTTGTGGTTGATCTGCGCAAAGATCGGCACGCCTTCCTGATGAACCAGCGAAGTGATGCGCCGGTAGCCCGGCATGACCGCCGGGTTGAAGGCATGGATCAGTTTCTCGTAGGGATGATCGGTCGGGTGGGTCGAGTGTTCTTCGGTGATGATCAACCCGGCCCCGCCGCGCGCCCGCTCGCGGTAGTAGTAGGCGTGCCGCTCGCTGGGCATAAAGTCTTCGGCATAGTTGGTTAGATGCGCCGAGAAAACAATCCGGTTTTGCAGGGTGACATTGCCGATTTTGATGGGTGTAAACAGCAGGGGCGTCTGACTGCTCATGGTTATACCTCCCGCCCGGCGCGATAGCCTTCAAGAATGGCCTGGCTCATGGAGCGCGGAGCCACACAATCGCCCACCCGATAGAGCTGCCGCCCGCCGGCCTTCAGCGCAAAGTAGAGCGCTTCGTCGGGCACTTCCGCCGTAACATAGACCAGCAGATCAATCCCATCGATCCGGATCGGCGTGCGGTCAAAGATGTCAACTCCGTGCAGG
Organism: Chloroflexaceae bacterium; assembly: GCA_034437035.1. Lineage (GTDB taxonomy): Bacteria > Chloroflexota > Chloroflexia > Chloroflexales > Chloroflexaceae > CAKZQX01. Next base: position 19,544 of record DAOTUI010000279.1, on the reverse strand, counting down.
GTATTGCCGCTCACACGCTCCACCTCGATCTGTGGCCGAAAGACGATTCCCTTCGCGGCGGCGCGCTGGTTCCAGGGCGTCAGCTCCAGCGAAGCGGTCAGACGCTGCCCGACAAACATATCGGATGTGACGACTTCAACCTGCCGGCCCCGGTCGAACAGCCACTCGGCCACGCTCATGCCCACATAGTCACCGATTGGATCGATAATCACTGCCTTGCCCGGCTTCGCCGGAACCTGACCGGCCAACACCTGGCGCGGATTGACCACCGGCACCTCGGCCCCGTCAAGGTCAATCCCGGCAACCGACCCCGGTTGCCCACCGACCGCGACAATGACTGCATCGGGCGCTTCCGCCTGCACCCGCTCCGGCGTGATGGTCTGCCCCAGATGGATCGCAACATCCAGCTTGCGCACCTGCGCCTCCAGCCAGTCCACCGCCAGCACCAGCCGTTCCCGGCCGGGAGCCGTCGCCGCCAGCCGCAAGGCACCGCCCAATTGCTCCTGCTGTTCGTAGAGTGTGACCGTATGCCCGCGCAACGCCGCCACCCGCGCCGCTTCCAGCCCGGCCGCACCGCCACCGATGACCAGTACCCGGCGGGGAGAACCGGCCGGCGGCAGCGTGGCAAACTCGGCGGTCTGTTCATAGCCGGCTGCGGGGTTGTTGACACAACTCAGGCGCGGGTTCTGCACCATGCCGATCAGGTTGTCCTGATTCGACAGAATCGCCGGGCGGATATCCTCCGGATGACCGGCGCGCAGCTTCTGTGGCAGTTCCGGATCGGCAATCAGGGCGCGCGTCATCTCGACCGCGTCAGCCTGCTCCTCTACCAGCAGCCCCGCCGCCATCCTGGGATCGACGATACTGCCCTGGGCAAAGACCGGCAGGGACACGGCGGCTTTGATCGTGCTCGCCAGATGCGCGGCGTAGCCCGGCGGCATGTACAACCCGGCCCGCGTTAGATGCGTGCTGTAGATACTGCCGCTGGTGACGCTGATATAGTCAATGCCGCCATCGCGCGCCAGGAGACGCGCAATCTCCGCGCAGTCCTCCGGTTTGAGCCCGGCCCAGGGTGCGTATTCGTCCCCGCTCAGGCGCACCCCGACGATGGCGTGATCGCCCACGGCCCGGCGCACTGCCTGGATCACCTCGCGCGCAAAGCGCAGCCGATTCTCCAGCGCACCGCCATACGCATCGCCGCGCATATTGGTCAGCGGCGAGAGAAACTGGCGGATCAGACTGTCCTGCCCGATGTTGATCTCAACGCCATCTAAGCCGCCCGCCCGCGCAAAAGTTGCCGCCTGGGCAAACCCTGCGACCACCTCGGCAATATCTTCCGGCTCCATCTCTTTGGGCAGTTCACGGCTGTTGACCTCGGGCACCGGCGAGGGAGCCCAGAGCGCCGCCTGCGAGTAGTGGCTGTTGCCCTGCATCCCGCTGTGCGTCAGGTGGGCCAGCGCCGGCACACCATGTTCGTGGATGGCTGTGGCGACCTGCTGATAGCCGGCGACCACACCCTCGTCATAGCCAAAAATGGCATACTCGTAGGGCCAGTCGGAGGGATGCACCAGGCTGCCCTCCAGCACAATCACCCCGGCCCCGCCGGCCGCGCGGGCCGCGTAGTAGGCCGCATGCCGTCCCTCAAAGCGATGGTGCGCGCCGAAGTTGGTCTGGTGCGCCGCAAAGACGATCCGACTCGGCGCATTCTGGCGGCCCAGGGAAAGCGGTGCCAGCAGTTGGTCAAAGATCGTGGTCATTCGTTTGCTCCCATTGTGTGGGCGAAAGATGTTTCGCCCCTACAACTCTGGCGGGCGAAGGATGTTTCGCTCCTACCCTGTCACCTCGGCCCGGTGTCCATTTACCCGGCTGAGCGGGATGAAATGCTCCGGTCCGGCGGGGGATGCGCCGTTCTCAAACACGCAGTCGGGGTCGGGATCATCCAGGGTGCGTCCGGTGAAGTGCTTGACCGCCAGGCAGCCACCGTGGCAGAGCGTGTAGGCATTGCAGGTCCGACAACTGCCACCCACCTGCCACTCCCGCAGGTGCGCAAACAGGGCCGACTCGCGCCAGATCTGCGGGAAGCCGCCCGCGTCGCGCACATTCCCGGCGGAGAATTCCGGTGCCAGCACAAAGGGACAGGCGTAGACTTCGCCCACCGGGTCCACGCAGCAGACGATCCGCCCCGCGCCGCACATATTCAGCCCGTCGAGCGGCTGCCCATAGGCCGACAGGTGGAAGAAGGAGTCGCCCGTCAGCACATCGGGATGCGCCAGCAGCCAGTCGTAGAGCGCGCGATTCTGCGCATGCGTCGGGCGCATGGCTTCCCAGACATCCACCCCGCGCCCGGAGGGTCGCAGCCGGGTCAGGCGCAGTTCGCCGCCATGGTCGGTCGCCAGCGCGTAGAGATCATCCAGTTCATGCAAGTTCTGCCGGGTGACAACCGCGTTGATCTTGAAGACCACGTCGCGCGCCGCCAGGCGGACGATGGCCCGCCGGGCGCGCTGAAATGATCCGGTGCCGCGCACCGGATCGTTGGTCTCCGGCGTGGCCCCGTCGAGGCTGATCTGCACATCGAGATAATCACGGGCGGCGATCCAGTCGGCGGCGGCATCGTCGATCAGGGTGCCGTTGGTGCTAAACTTCACCCCGATGCCGCGATCCAGCGCGTAGTTCATCAACTCGAAGAAGTCGGGCCGGCTCATCGGTTCGCCCCCGCCCACATTGATGTAGAAGACCTTCATCGCGGCCCAGGCGTCGATCAACGCGCGCGCCTCCGCCGTGGTCAGTTCATCCGGGCGTTGCTGCCCGGAGGACGAGAGGCAATGCACACAGCGCAGGTTGCAGCCGTAGGTCAACTCCCAGGTCAGACAGATGGGCGCGTCCAGTCCCTGCCGAAATATCTCATAACTCAAGCCAGACCTCCACTATGTTATCATCTATTCTTTACACGACCTGCGCGGTGAACCTTCAAACCAGCAGTTTCATCTCGTTAACGGCGCATTTCGCCTGCGGCAGCAAGGTACTTTGTTCTCGTTTTTCCAAAACATTTGCACGTTGTGCAAATGTTTTGGAAAAACAGATGGTCTCTTCCGCCCTGCCGGAGGCGATATTCGCTTCCGGCGCAGAACCGCATAGGTTTAGATTATTTATCAACTAAGAGCCAGCCGCCGTGAAACTCGAAATAGCGACAGTGCGGACTCAACTCGCGGCCCAACGCCAGCAGTCGCTCCTGGTCAAACACCTGCAAATGCCCAAAGCGCGGGTCGGGCGTCTCCTCCAGCGGCACACTGATGATCAGCCGCTGGTTCGTCCGCTGCCAGAGCTGCTCCACCGCCGACCGGGTTTGCGCCGGCGGCAGATGCTCCAGCAGATGAATCGCGGCAACGGTGTCAAACGTCCCCAGTCGCGCGCTATCCGCCGCGAGAATATCCGCAACGGCAAAGCTGACGTGGGAAAACTGCCGCATAGTCGCATAGCCGTTCGCCAGCCGCACCAGGGCATGGTCCAGGTCGCAACCGACGATGCGGGTCAGCTTCTGACTGCCGTCACACAGATCAAACAGCAGATCCGAGCGCGCAAACAGCAGCGGCAGGAAGCCAAAGCAGGTGCCCGCATCCAGCAGGCTGTGGCCCAGCGTCAACTGCATCACCTGCCGATAGATCGCCCCGAAGGGCGCGATAAAATCATGCCCAACCGTGTCGGACACGCGGGCCAGCGCCGCCAGGGTGTTATCGTAGAAGCGCCACCAGGCGCGCTGCTCACTCTGATCGGTTGAGCGCACAATCGCGCCCACCAGATGCTCAAAATCGGCCTGCCGGTCGGTGCCGAGTAGCGGCAGCAACTCATTGGCTACAAAGTAGCCGACATTGTTATCAATCGCCCGGGCCGCAAAGTGGTGGACCAGCACCAGTTCCGGTTCCAACTCCGGTTCCGGCGACTCGAGTTGGTACAGGGCGAAATGCTCGCTGGCCGCCAGTGGATCACTGCGCTGCGCCAGGCACTCGATCAGGTAGGCATGCCGGTTGTACGATAGTGTCAATGGATTCATAGTTTATCTGCTCAACATACGGCCCAGATCTGCCGCCACTTCGCCCAACTGATCCAGATTGCGCACTACCTCAACCCGATGGCAGATCGGCGCATAGGTGGGCATATCCGAGCCGGCCAGTTGCCAGGTGCCCCGCGACTCGGGGGTCAGCCAGATCAGTTGCCGGGCACGCCGGCGCAGCGCCTCCAGCACCCAGGCATTGGGTGGGTTGCGATTGCCCCGGGCATCGCCCAGGATCAGCACCGTGGTGCGCGGCGTGATCGCCCCGCGATGCTGCTCATAAAAGAGTTCCAGTGCGCGCCCGTAGTTGCTGTTGGCGTCGGGATCGATCACCGCCCCGCTGAAGATCTGCCCGATCGCTGTGTCAAGCGGCAGTCGCTCAAACAGCGCACTGACCTCGGCCAGATCACTCACAAAGACAAAACTGCGCACCCGCGTGAAGAGCGCCTGCAAGCTGTAGAGCAGATGCAGCATAAAGCGCGCAGTGTGACGCACCGAGAGGCTGATATCGCAGATTACCACCAGCCGTGGGCGCTCATCCTGGCGGCGGGCCAGCACCGGCACAAAGGGAATGCCGTCATACTTCATGCTGCTGCGGATCGTCTGCGCAACATTGATCCGCCCGGTGTAGTCCACCGTGCGGCGGTGCGCAAGCGCCCCGCGCATCTGACGCCCCAGGCGCTGGATGATCTCGGCCATCGCGCGCTGTTCTTCCTCGGTGAAGCGGTAGTCGTACCCGCTCTGATCCGCCGGATCATCCTGATGCTGTGGTAAATTGCTGCGCAGATAGCTCGCCACCAGCGCAGGCAACTGCGCCTGCAGTGCATCGATCTGGCTGGTCAGTTGAGCCAACAACTCTGCATCAATCTCGAGCGCTTGCAGATCATCCAGCAGTTCCGTAATCGCATTCCGAACCAGGTCCAGGTCAACCTCGGCCAGCGCCTGCTCCAGGCTGAGGGTGCCCGGCTGCGCCCCCGGCGGCGCGGCACGGCTCTGCACCTGGTAGACCGGCTTGAGCGCCTCATCCAGTTGCTCCTGGCTGCGCTGCAAAACCAGTTGCTGCGCCAGGGCCGCGAAGTTGATGCCATCGGGATCATGCGCCGGGTTAAACATCTCCCCCAACTGCGTCGGGTCAAACGTCACATCAGCCTGTGCCGCCGCGTCCGCCTGCTCCGGTGTGGCGGAATCATCCCCCTGCGCCCACTCCAAACTGAGCGCTTGCTCTTCATCCGCTTGTTCCGGCGCACCAGGCCGTCGGAAATGGGGCAAGCGGAAGAAAGCGTCAAACTGTTCATCAAAGAGCGGGATATCCTGAGTATCCTTGATCAGCGTGCTGCAGAGAACCGCGCGCACCGTCTCCCGGTCAGCAAGCCCGGCATGTGCCAGCGCCCGCAGCGCATCCATCGTTTCCGAGGGCGCAATCGACAGACCACTCCGCTTGAGCCGTGTAACAAACCGGGTGATAACGCTGTCCATAGACGCGATCTACTCCTCAACCTCAACGGGGCGATTCGTCGCGGCGCGAACTGAAGTACGCGCCCTCATGCTGCCGGTAGCGCTCCTGCTGTTGCTGCAACTCCAGATTGTCGGCACGCCGGCTGCTGTGTACCTCCAGCGTGGCCGCATCGGCCCCTTCCAGGAGCGACGGCAACTGCGCACTGACCCGCTCCACATCACGCTCATACTTGAGGATCAACTGCAGCGTCTCCTCGACCAGTTCCCGGTTGAGGTTGTCGGCATTCAGCAAAACCAGCGCCTGCGCCCAATCCAGCGTCTCGCTGATACTCGGCGCTTTGCGCAGATCCAGCGAGCGCAGGCGGTGGATGAAGCCGACGACATCACGCGCCAGCGCTTCGCCGATATCCGGCACCTTCAACTGTACGATTTGCAGTTCGCGCTCCTCGCCGGGATAGCCGATTGCCAGATGCAGACAGCGTCGCTTGAGCGCATCGCTCAGTTCGCGCGTATCGTTGCTGGTGATGATCACAAACGGGGCAGCCTGCGCGACAATCGTGCCAATCTCCGGGATGCTGACCTGGAAGTCGCTCAACACCTCCAGCAGGAAGGCTTCAAACTGCTCTTCGGCACGGTCGATCTCATCAATCAGGAGTACCACCGGCTCCGGTGACGCGATGGCCTGCAAGACCGGGCGGCGCACAATAAAATGCTCTGAGAAGAATACATCATCATAGCGGCGGATCTGCGCAACTGCATCATGCAGATCGTCAACGCCTTCCAGCACCTGGCTAATCTTGTCGCGCAAGATCTGGGTGTAGAGCAGTTGCTTGCCATACTCCCACTCGTAGAGCGACCGGGCCTCGTCCAGACCGCCGTAGCACTGCAGGCGGATCAGCGGCCGCTCAAGCGCCCGGGCGGCAACCTTCGCCAGTTCGGTTTTACCGACACCCGCCGGACCTTCGATCAGGATCGGCTTGCGCAGCTTTAGTGCCAGGAACACCACCGTTGCCAGCTTCCGGTCAGCAATGTACTGCTGTGCCTGAAGTTGGTCAATCACCTGGTCAATCGAGTCAAACACGGGCATATCCTTAGTTGGGCGGGCACGTCCTCCTTACTCTCGAGGCGCGCCCGTCCGATTACCGGTTACTGACCTTACCGCTGCGACTCGCGCCGCGCGCCGTGGAAGCCGCCCTCGTAGTAGGAGCCGCTCATCGCGTGTGCGACAACCGGGCGTACCGCCTCGAAGGTCACTTCCATCGGGTTGCCGGGGGTCGAGCCGTCACCCAGGACATGCTTCGAAACCCGATCAACGTCCCGGTCATCGCCGACGATACGCGGGCCGCCCCAGGACTCATACTTGCCCTTGCCCATGCGGGTCTTGCTGTACTCACCGACGCTCTGGAAGTTGGGCGGAATGCCCACATCCTTCGAGAGCTGAATAGCCGCCTCAACCGCACGCTCCGCCGCCGCAACATCGCTCAACCCCTCAACCGGCACGCCCATGGCGCGGGCAATGTCGCGGTAGCGCCGATAGTTCGCCGGCAGGTTGAACTCCCAGACGCGCGGCAGGGCAATGGCATTGTTCAGGCCGTGGTGGCTGTCGTAGAAGGCACTGGTAGCATGCGAGATCGAGTGGATAATCCCCAGACCACCGCTGTTGAATGCCTGCGCGCCGATATACTGCGCCCAGACCAGATTGCTCCAGGCTTCGAAGTTGTTGCGGTTGGCGACCACCTCGCGCAGGTTTTGCGCCACCAGTTCAATACACTTGAGCGCGCTGCCCAGGCTGGCCGGGAAATCGAGGCGCGACACGTAGGGTTCCGAGCCGTGCGCCAGGACATCAAAGCCGCAGAAGGCGGTCAGATCCTGGGGCATAGTCTTGAACACATACGGATCATTAATACCCAGGGTGACAATGCAACTGTCATCGAAGCCGAGCCACTTACGCGGCGCGTTGGGACCGGTGGTATCGGTGATCACAAAGGCCCAACTGGTCTCCGAGCCGGTCCCGGCGGTGGTGTTGATGGCGATATGCGGCGGGTTCTTCTGGCGATCCGGGTCGCTGCGGTTGAAACCGTCAAACTCGTTGACGTTGCGCCCGTCGTGGGCGACGACCAGACGCGCGCCCTTGGTCGCATCGGTCACGCTACCGCCCCCCACCGAGATAAAGCTGTCGCACTTCTCGCGCATGTAGAGGTCGGCGGAATCCATGCAGTTGTAGTCTTTGGGATTCGACTCAACCTGGTCGTACACCACCACCTCGATGCCCTGGTACTTGAGCTTCCCGACGATATCCTCGATCAGGTTGGTCCCCCGGATACCCGATGTCACCAGCAGCGTACGCTTGAAGCCGAGCTTCTTCGCTTCGACGCCGACCATCTCGTACGCTCCCGGCCCGATCAATCCGCGCGGGAATGGGTGAAACTCCTTAATCGGAAACTGCCAGATCTGTCCTGCATCCATTGCCTGTTCCTCCCCTTTGTTCAACTGCTCATCACCGAGCACAACGTGTTGGAGCACAACGTGCCCCTCCCTGGTTGGTGCGTACCGCCTGGTTCAATGCGGACATGGGCTATGGGTTTGAATAATACGGTAGTGTAAATATAGTAAATTTCCGGGGCTGTGTCACCCACTTGCAGGGTAGTCTGGGGTTAACCAGTAGTTTAATAAAGCCCTGACCAGATGGGTAGTGCAACGGCTGTATTTTTTATCACAATTCAGTTAGGAGTTGGGGATTGGCGATGGGCGACTGGGGATAGCGAGCGGCGGACTGCTCAGGTGGAGAATGTTTCTGCTCAGGATGTGATGTTGTGCGTCGGCGCACACAGAAAGAACTGACAGGCACAAGGCAAAGAAAAAACACGTTTTCGAGTAGAACTACACCTGGCGTGCTTTGTTCTGTATTCTCTATAAAGGAGCCTTCAGGCGGTTACGCGGTGATCCAACCACCTGAAGGCTTCGTAGTCCAACCATATTTCATGGTATACGGTTAGATACTGATTATTCGTCGTTCGTCATTCATCATTCGTCCGAGAGTCATAGGTACTGAGCCACTGCTCCAGGTCGGCTACACTGCTAAAGTCCAGCAGTGCTTCCGTCAGATTCAGCAGGTGAGTCTGGTCAAGTTGCTGCACTCGGGCCGTCGTGGCGGCATTCAGCGGGCCACACCGCCGGTTCAGTAATCGCAGAAGCATGTCAAATCGCTCAGTTTTCCTTCCTTCTTCTCTTCCTTCTTCTCTTCCTTCTTCTCTTCCTTCTTCCCGGCCCTGCTCGCGTAGTTTGCGCATCATCGGGGTTTCGGGCAAGCCATAGTCCCGGGTGATAATCTGTTCGGCCATCGCTGCGATCTCCTTATCGGTACATAACAGGAGCAATTCCGCCAGTAGATTTTCGCGCTGTTCGCCAGTTGTTCCCTGCACCACCTGCGCAATCGCCTGTGGGATCGTCTGCTCCGGCTGCCGGATGTGTGTCTGCCCGATGAGCGCCAGCAGTGCGGGGCGTTTAAGCGCCAGCAACGCCTCGGCCTCCAGTTGCCAGAGTCGGATAACATCATACCGCCAGGACATCCGCACCTGTCCGTCCGGGTCATACAGCGCATGCTCGCCGGTGTCACGCGCACCCGCGCCACCGAGATACAGCACGACGCTGCGCATCGGGATATCCCGATACATCAGTGCCAGACGGGTGCCATACTCCAACAGGCGTAGCGACATTGGTTTATCGCTTCCCGGCCCCTGAAACTCGATATGCAGAATGACCTCGCGCCCGTCCGCCAGGGTGACAAAGAGCACCTGGTCGGTATCGATCGGGTCCGGGATAGCGGTCAACTCGCCCTGCCGGGTGGTCACGCTCCGCACCGACTGACCGAGCAGCCAGGCGGCAAAGTCGGTTGCCGCCAGTGCCATTAGCCGCTTGAGCGGGTGATCGGTTTCCGCCATTGTTTTATTCCCCTGGCACTACACTGGACATCTGTTCGTGGCGTTATGTGTAGTATAACACATGGGGAGAATGAGTAACAGGCCGGTGCATACGTTTATGTTGCGGTGCATCGGCCGGGAATGCCGGCAGTGAACGCAGATCGTCACAGCCTTGTCCGCTTTAACGCGTCGGCGCACTATCTGCGCTGGTCTGTTCGTCTGCAAATGCGGCTACAGGGGGTTCAAGCTCAACCCAATCGCCCGAGTGGGCGCTCGAGTGGCGGATCGCTTCAATTACCTGTTGGATGCGCAGGCCATCCGTGAAGGTTGCTGCGGGTGCAAGCGCTGCCGGATCGCCTTCCAGTCCGGCGCGCAGGGCATGGCCCATGTAAACGGTCGCCTCCGCAAAGCAGGCAAAACTGCTGTGGCTGATCCCTTCCAGCGCATCCGGGAATGTAATCGTATGCGCCGGTGTAATATCCCGCAGATCCTCATCATAGCGGGCATGCAGCAACTGTCCATCAAGAAACATCAGCGTGCCCTCGTCACCATGCAGGGTGATGCTCTGCGGCTCTTCCATGCGCGCAACCATGCTGGCGATGACTACCGCCACCCCGCCCCGCGCAAAGCGCAGATGAAACGTGGCGAAGTCGTCGGCGGTCACGGAGCGCACATTCGTCGAGGTAAACTGGCCGGATTTGTCCTGGGGTCGCTCGGTAATAAACGTGGTGAGGAAGCCCTGCGCCGAGGTAATTTCATCGTCCAGGATATAGCGCAGGATATCGGTCTGGTGCGTGCCGATGGTGCCCAGCACGCCGCCGCCCTGTGCAGCATCGCTCCACCAGTTCCAGGGATGCCGCAGGTTGGCCCGCACACTGGCAATCGCGCGCACCTCCGCCCGCCGAAACTGGCCGATACCACCGGCGGTGACCAGTTGCCGCGCCGCACGCAACGCCGGCAAAAAGCGCAGTTCGTGATCAATCAGGGTGAACTGTTCCGGGCGGGAGCGCGCAACCTCCAGCATATGCCGCGACTCGGAGAGTTGCAGCGCCATCGGCTTCTCGCACAGAACGTGCTTGCCCGCCGTCAGCGCGGCCAGGCACATCGCGCAGTGCAGGCCGGGTGGGGTGACAATGCTCACCAGGTCCACATCATCCTGGTCAATCAGCGCCTGCCAGTCGCTCGTGGCAAAGGGAACATCCAGTTGATCGGCAATCCGCCGGGTTTTCTTCTCCTGGCGGCCGGCAATTGCCACCACATCCAGTCCGGCCGCGCGAAAGGCCGGGAGTTGTACCTGCACGCCCCAGTTCGTGCCGATAATGCCAATACCCCGCCGACTCATGCTTCGGCAGTGGTTGGATCAATCATTGTTGCCACCCGCGCAACTGAATTTGCCGGGAAGCCCCCCCGCTGCGCATGGTCGCGCACACTTGCTTCATCAGGCGCGATATAGACGCAGTAGATCTTGTCATTTGTAACATAGCTCTCGACCCACTGGATCTGCGGTCCCAGGTCGGTCAATACATTACAGGATGTCTGGGAAATGGACTGTAGCTCCTGGCGGGAGAGATTGCCGGCTCCCGGAATTTCACGCTCAATGATATACTTCGGCATCACAGGTCTCCTCTAGCACCTTCAACTGTTCCAACTGCACTAGCGCATTAACAAACACTTCGCGGGCATTAGCGGGCAGCGCGCGCGTCGCCAGAAATGCATCCAGCGCCGCTCCCAGCGGACATGCGCCATCAATGCTGCACACAAAATCGACCAGGTCACGCGAGTAGAGAAAATAGAGGCGGCGATTGTCATAGCGATAGACTAGCCCGCCAAAACGTTCGGGCCGTACCGCCGCATCACGCGAAAGCGCGTAGTGGGCATCGAGATTCATACTTCTTGCCTTGTGTCAACCTGAACCAGAGTCGTTGTAGATCATGCTTCATGAACGTTGAGAACGTACTGCGGGTCTGGCGCGTGGCAGAAGAACAGTGCATAGAATGCACCCTACTGCTGTCTGGGAGTTTCGCGTTTTTCGTTCATTTCGCGGCTTTCGCGGTCCAAACCCTTACCCTGTTACCCCATACCAGCTACTTCAGCAGCATCCCGGCATCGACCTTCAACTCCTGACCGGTGATATGGCTGGCTTCATCGGAGACCAGCCAGAGCGCGGCATTGGCAATTTCCTGCGGCTCAACCAGGCGCACCGGGAGCAGATTATTGGCATAGAGGTGATCAACCAGCGCCTCCCGGGACATACCGGCCGCCGTAGCCATGCCGTCGATCAGCGCGGTGTTGACGCCGGTCGGGTGGAGCGTGTTGACGGTAATCCCAAACTGGGCCACCTCCAGCGCCAGCGACTTCGCCAGACCAACCACGCCCCATTTGGCCGCGCAGTAGTGCCCCAGGCCCGGCATCCCGCGCAGCCCGGCTACCGACGAGGTCATCACAATGCGCCCGCCCATCCGCCGCTCGATCATCGCGGGGACAACATACTTTACCGCCAGCCAGTAGCCCTTGAGGTTGACATCCAGCATGGTGTCCCACCACTCCTCGGTGACATCCCAGGTTAACGACATATCGGCAATCCCGGCGTTGCAGACCAGAATATCAATCTGCCCAAACTCGCGAATGGCCTGCTGCACGGCGGCTTCCATCGCGCCGGCACTGCGCACATCAGCCACCAGCCCCAGCGCCCGGCAGCCATGGGCCTGCACCTGACACACGGTCTCCTCCAGATCGCTGCGCTGTGCCAGGGCATAACGCGGGTAGGGCAGGTCGGCGCAGATATCAAGCGCAACAATATTGGCACCCTCACGCGCCATCGTTACGGCATGGGCGCGTCCCTGCCCCCGCGCAGCACCAGTAATGAAAGCAACTTTTCCGTCTAATTTCCCCATAATCTACGCAACCATTCACCATGTCGGAGGTCTGGTTAACCCGGTTGAGCCCTTCCGCCGGCGTGCCCAAACGACCCATCGGTCAGCGTTACGCCACAGGTGCGGGTGCCGGCACCCACACCTGTGCCGTAGACCAGATCAGTAGACGCCACACATGCCGTCGATACTGACCTCCTCAATGACCAGTTCGGCGAGAATCTGTGGTGTATCGTTCCGGCTCACGCGGTTCTTTGTGGCGTGTTGGGCGTCGGTCGTTGGATATGCGTACGTTTCCGGGGGCGTGGTTATGACTTCCACGGCGGTGGCATCGTGTTGACGATCCATAACGAAGTCTCTCCTTAGTTCAAGGCGCGAAACCTTATATCCAGCCGGCCGCATAGACCGACCATGCCATACATTGTGAATAACAGCACAGACACCGTATCAGGCCGGATACGCCGCTGTCGGTCAAACGGCTCTAAACGCTGGATGCTTCCCATCATAGCATTCTCACCCCAGGCTTGTAACTCACTGCCCGGATAATTGCAGGTTGACCGATAGGGCAGTAAGCCTGCTAACCAACTGGACAGGTTGCCTGGCTTCTGTGGGGAACCATTTGACGTAGTGCGCGCCGGTCGGTATAATGCAAAATAGTTCAATAGCCCGTTGATGACTCTATATATGCTCAACCTGCGCCCGGCGCAGTGCAACCCGGTTCACCGTATTCGGAACCTGTATTACCTGTACGGACAATCAGAGAAACCCGAGACACGGGAGGTCTTCGGAGAATACGCAGAGAGGCGTCTGGCAGTCTTCCCCCTGTACATCAGGTATCACATCTGCACCCAGATCCACGTTATACGCGCAGTCCATCTGCCGTAGCGCCTCCCTGCAAACCCGGCTTACTCCCTTACTCGCACCGCCGAATGAGATCTTGCAGTACACTGCAAGCGTAGTATCGGAAAAGCAGCTACTTCCGAATGTAGCGTACAGCAAAATAACGACTATGCAGTTCTGCAAGTTTGTTGTGCCTGAAGTAATCTTTGGGGCTGGCTCACTGGCACAGGTGGGGAAGGCCGTACGGCGACTGGGGGCCACCCGCGTGCTGCTGGTCACCGATCCCGGCGTAATCGCGGCCGGCTGGCTTGAAACGCTGCTCCCGCATATTGAGGCCGAAGTAGACTATGTGATCTGGTCCGAGGTGACGCCCAACCCCAAGGATTATGAGGTCGAAGCCGGTGTTATCTGCTATCACGAAAAGAAGTGTGATGCACTGGTTGCGCTCGGTGGCGGTAGTTGTATTGATGCCGCCAAAGGGATTGCGGTCCTGAGCACTAATGGTGGCCGGATTCAGGCTTACGAAGGTGTCGATAAGATCCAGCGCCCCCTGCCGCCCATGGTGATGGTTCCAACGACCGGCGGCAGCGGTGCCGATGTCTCGCAGTTTGCGATTATTAGCGATACGGTACGGCGTATCAAGATGACGCTGATCAGTAAGTCGCTCATCCCGGATATTTCGATTACTGATCCGCTGCTCTTGACAACCAAGGACGCCTATCTGACGGCGACAATCGGGATGGATGCCCTGACGCATAGCATTGAGGCTTACGTTTCCCTGGCGGCTACGTTTTTGACCGATGTGCATGCGCTGCGTTCGATAGAGCTTATTTTTGCGCATTTGCCGTTGTCGGTTGCCGGCGGCAGTGACCTGTGTGCCAAAGCAGCCATGGCGCGCGGCAGTCTGCACGCGGGGCTGGCCTTCTCGAACGCGATCCTGGGCGCCACCCATGCGATCGCCCATCAGATTGGCGGTCTGCTCGACTCGCACCACAGCGCGTTGAGCGCCCTGCTGCTGCCGTATGTGATGGAGTTCAACCTGGAAGCCTGTCCGGAGCGCTATGCCGCTATCGCCCGGGCCATGCGTATCGACACCGCCGACATGACGCCCCTGGAAGCAGGCGCAGCCGCCAGTGCTGCCGTCCGCAACCTGTCCCATCGCATTGGCCTGACGGAGCGGCTGGCGACCATCGGGATGACCGCGGAGTTGCTGCCCATGGTGTGCGAAAATGCGCTGCGCGATGCATGTATGGCGACCAATCCACGCGAGACGACTGCTGCCGTGATCGCCGCAGTGCTCCATAAAGCAATGTAATCATGCGGTTAGAAAGATGCTGTTATGGAAACAACGCGCGAACACCTGCTTGAACATCTGACCGGGCTCAAGTCGTCCAAGCGCACCTACTACCCGGAGTATCGTGAAAAAGAACGCCGCCTGGATCGGGCGATTGCTTCGATTGCCAATATCTCGGCGGCCCTCTGCAACACCACCAGCGGCGTACCCTTCCTGGCTCAGGCAGTGGTCCGGGTTGCCGCCCAGCATTTTGAAGCCGATTGGGCCGTTATTGCCCTGAATGATGCTGACCGCCGACGCTGGATTGCCGGCTACAACGGGCATGAAGCGGCTATTCAGACTAACCCCGACATGCCGCCGGCCCTGGATACCGTGATCGACCAGGTTATCGCGCAGCGCCGCCTGATTGTAGCGATTACGCCCGGCCTGCCCGGCATCCTGGGGGAACCAATGTTCCTGCGCCAGCAACTCGTCGGTGCCCTGGTAGTTATACCAGGGCATCAGTTTGTGCTGGATGAACGGGAGCTTTCGGTGTTGCAAACCCTGGCGAACCAGGCGGCAGTAGCTTTTGAGAATGCCCGGCTCTATGAGGAGAGTGAGCGCCTGCGGGCCGAGGTGACCGCCCACTACGAGGAAACCTACCGGCAAAAAACGCAACTGGAAGAGCAGAATCGTCAACTGGAGCGCGCCCGGCGGCGGTTGATTCGCGCCCGCCAGAATGAGACGGTCAACAAAGAGCGCAACCGCATCGCGCGCGAACTGCACGATAATGTCGCTCAGCATCTGATCAGTATCGGCATGAACCTGGAGTGGTGCCGTGCACAGTTGCCTCCACAGACGCCCGTGTATGAGCGCATCTGTAGCACCAAGGAGATGGCCCGTGGTGCGATTACCCGCGTCCGCGAGGCCATTTTTGAGCTTTCCACGATCAAAACCAGCCAGGTCAGCCTGATCGAGGCACTGCATGATCTGGCGACCGACTTCACCCGCCGCACCCATCTGCAGGTGCAGATCCAGGTAGCGGATGCGCCGGGAACGCTTCCCGCCGAACTGGAGTATGCCTGCTACCATATTGTGCAGGAAGCGCTCTTCAATGCCTACAAACATGCGCAGGCCGGCAACGCCTGGATCGCGGTTCAGTTTGAGGCGGAGCTGGTTCAGATTACCGTGACCGACGATGGCATCGGCATCCCGGAAGCCTATCTGCGCCGGGAGCAGGAGCCGCCCGCCGGCCAACCGGTCGGCCACTTCGGGCTCTGCAGCATGCATGAGCGGGCGCAGGAGATCGGCGGCGATTTGACTATCACCCGCCGGCCGTCGGGCGGCACGGAGGTCTGTATCATCGCACCGCTCCAGATGATCAGCAGGAGTAACCAGTGTGAACACGCCTATTCGGTTAATGATTGTTGATGATCATAGTATCGTCCGCCACGGGTTGCGCTCAATCCTGGAGTTGGAACAGGGCATTGAAGTGGTCGGCGAGGCTGATAGCGGGCGGGTCGCCCTGGGCATGCTGGACAGCGTCATGCCTGATATCGTGCTGCTTGACCTGAGCCTGGGCGAGCGTGGCACCGCCGAGGGCATTGATGTCTGCCAGATGATCACGGCCGGCTACCCGCAGACCGGGGTGATTGTGCTGACGACCTTCCTGGAGGAGCGCCTGGTGCTGCAGGCGATCCGAAGCGGGGCGCGCGGCTATGTGCTCAAGGATGTGGACGCAATTGATCTGGTCAAGATTGTCCGGGCCGTGAACCGGGGCGAGTCGGCGCTGGATACCCGCAGCGCGGCCCTGGTGATGCGCAATGTTCTAAGTGGCGAGAATGTGGGGCAACCCGCGCTGGAGTTTACCAAGCGCGAGATGGAGATCATGCATCTGCTGCGGCAGGGCTACTCCAACCGCCAGATCGGCGACCATATCGCCATCAGCGCGAGCACGGTCAAGTTTCACATCCGCAAGATTATGCGCAAACTCGATGTTAACCACCGGACGGAGATTGTCTACACTGCCGGGAAGCTCGGTCTGATCTAGCCGGGCCATTGACGGCTCAGTTCGCAGTTCGCAGTTTGCAGTTCTGTAAATTGCGAGAGGCAAAGCATGGGGCAGAATCCCGGGAGTCGCTCGCAACTCCCCGATTGGGCAGTAGCATGCAGTAAAAGGTGTGTTATAATAGTGGCAGGAGGTCAACCATGCCGGCAAAAAATGGCATTCGGCGCGAGGCTCTCGCAAAAGGCCGGTTTTACCGCATTCCAATCACCTCCACAACGGCGGGATTTGAAAAACCATACATCCCCATCGGGGATTGAAACAATAAACCAGGTCTTGCCGTAGCCGCTCTTGCCCAGGATTTGAAAAACCATACATCCCCATCGGGGATTGAAACTCCAGTAGAGTCATATCCGTGGGTGCCTCCTTTGTAGCATTTGAAAAACCATACATCCCCATCGGGGATTGAAACCGACACATTGTGTCGGGTACCGATTATGGCTATGATTTGAAAAACCATACATCCCCATCGGGGATTGAAACCCGCCGCTAGCGGCGGAACCCGCGGGAGCCACGCAGCATTTGAAAAACCATACATCCCCATCGGGGATTGAAACAGGCCCAGGTGCTGGTGGCCGAGCGCACGGGGGTGCTGATTTGAAAAACCATACATCCCCATCGGGGATTGAAACGATCTGATGGGTAAGCGGCTGGTGTGGGCCAGCGAAATTTGAAAAACCATACATCCCCATCGGGGATTGAAACATCTGCCAGACCGCAAGATGCGGAAAGACATCCTCCATTTGAAAAACCATACATCCCCATCGGGGATTGAAACCCGACCTGGAGCAGGGGGTGGACCCGGCCAATCCGGCATTTGAAAAACCATACATCCCCATCGGGGATTGAAACCTCGTGATATGCAGCTTCTGGTTTTGGTTGGATTTCAAATTTGAAAAACCATACATCCCCATCGGGGATTGAAACCCCCGCTTTCATTCGTTATCCGGTTTATCTGAAAGGAGATTTGAAAAACCATACATCCCCATCGGGGATTGAAACCAGGACGACGGCAGCGGGCCATATCTTTCGCAATGGATTTGAAAAACCATACATCCCCATCGGGGATTGAAACCACGGGGATACGCCGGAGAGAACCACATCAGTACCGATTTGAAAAACCATACATCCCCATCGGGGATTGAAACCAGAAACATGGCGCTGCTATCCTTTCCTCACTGCTGAATTTGAAAAACCATACATCCCCATCGGGGATTGAAACGGCACAGGAGCGGGTCACGCAGGATCATTACCTGCGATTTGAAAAACCATACATCCCCATCGGGGATTGAAACTCGGCCATGCGCCGGATGCCGGCGATATAGCCGGGATTTGAAAAACCATACATCCCCATCGGGGATTGAAACCTCGGGATTGTGCAACTGTTGCACGCGGCGGATGGATTTGAAAAACCATACATCCCCATCGGGGATTGAAACAGTTCGATAGGGGTTGCCCCTGGCGCGCGACGGGGGATTTGAAAAACCATACATCCCCATCGGGGATTGAAACGCGCGTGAGGTGGCTGCCCACTGCCTCCAGGAAGATAAATTTGAAAAACCATACATCCCCATCGGGGATTGAAACCAGGCCGGAATATGCCGTGTTGCCGTCCCGTCCACATTTGAAAAACCATACATCCCCATCGGGGATTGAAACTGGCTTCTTTATCAAATACAGATTTTTCGCTGGAAGAATTTGAAAAACCATACATCCCCATCGGGGATTGAAACCCAACGCGACAGAACGATCACCCAGGGCGACACAGGATTTGAAAAACCATACATCCCCATCGGGGATTGAAACCGCCACACCGTCAGCGGGAGCTGACGTACTATCTGAATTTGAAAAACCATACATCCCCATCGGGGATTGAAACACTTCATCGCCCAGCGCAATCGCATAGATGGTTTCGATTTGAAAAACCATACATCCCCATCGGGGATTGAAACATTGCCAGCATGGTCCTGAAGGAGCTGATGCGTATCATTTGAAAAACCATACATCCCCATCGGGGATTGAAACCTTGCTATGCGATTGTATGTCGTAATTTCGGGATTCATTTGAAAAACCATACATCCCCATCGGGGATTGAAACCATTATTTTTTATCCTTAAATTCTTAGCGCACACACATTTGAAAAACCATACATCCCCATCGGGGATTGAAACTTGTTTGCTGTTTCATTGTCTCTCCTCTTGTATATATTTGAAAAACCATACATCCCCATCGGGGATTGAAACGGAACAACGACCATCCATGAGCTTTGGAATGCCGACATTTGAAAAACCATACATCCCCATCGGGGATTGAAACAAGATCGATGTCCCGCTTCTGCAATCCAGCAACCTCCATTTGAAAAACCATACATCCCCATCGGGGATTGAAACCCCCACCCCGCACCCGTCGCGCCTGATGCGCGCCCGGATTTGAAAAACCATACATCCCCATCGGGGATTGAAACCAATGGACATGGAGCCGCTGCTACGCCGTGGCAAGATTTGAAAAACCATACATCCCCATCGGGGATTGAAACCTCCTTCGGGCACAGGCCCGGCGATACGCCAACTCGAAAATTTGAAAAACCATACATCCCCATCGGGGATTGAAACATCCAAAAGGACGGAGGCCGCGCCAGGTAGAAGACCAGGATTTGAAAAACCATACATCCCCATCGGGGATTGAAACAATGGCAAAACTCATACTGCGAAACTGAGCTGCCTGATTTGAAAAACCATACATCCCCATCGGGGATTGAAACAAAGCGTTCCCATGCCCCGACGATGCGGCCTGGAGATTTGAAAAACCATACATCCCCATCGGGGATTGAAACGATCATAGACAACCGACCAGTCGCCGTCCGTGATCTGATTTGAAAAACCATACATCCCCATCGGGGATTGAAACAAATTCCCAGTTCAACCAGGCTTGCCGCTGCGCTACCATTTGAAAAACCATACATCCCCATCGGGGATTGAAACCAGGCCGACCGGATCTACCAGGCGCTGGGGATTGCGACATTTGAAAAACCATACATCCCCATCGGGGATTGAAACTCAGGTACGCGCGGCCC
>DAOTUI010000278.1:0-38525 GCA_034437035.1 Chloroflexaceae bacterium | reverse complement strand
GCATAACACTGCCGTAGGATTCTTCCGGTAGGGACGCGCTTCTGCGCGTCCGCAGCCTGTTCCCGCATCCGCATAACACTGCCGTAGGATTCTTCCGGTAGGGACGCGCTTCTGCGCGTCCGCAGCCTGCCGGTAGCGCAACGCAATTCGGGAAACAGCTCACCTGACAGGAGTTACGCGGTCCTGTGTTTGACCGTGGATAGTGCCTCCGGCGGGGTGGAAGATTCCATTTTTATGAAAAAGATAAAAGAGCACCATGCTACCGCAGGCGAATCGGGCCGTTCATCCAGGCAACTGCCTGGTTTGGAACTGACCACATAACGCGTGTCACCTGATGGGCATCACCGCGAGGTAATGCGACGGAATGTCTCCGGATAGTCAAAGACAATGCCATCCGTATCAACCGGCAGATCGGCGGTAAACCCCCGGAACAGCCCCTCATAGGTGTAAACGCCACCGTCGGAGGTACGTTCCAGGCAGGTATAGCGCTGCGCCACCGGCTCCAACCGCAACTCGGGGACGGCAATGTAGGCGACGCGTAGATCCGCCGCAGCCCCCGGCTGAAGCTGCAGGCGGCGGATTGCCAACGTATTGGTAAAGGGTGTGGCCGAGATATCGACCTCAAAGCAGCCTGCCGGCGCCGCGACCGGCTCCCCCGCGCCATCGGTCCAGTTTCCGACCCCATCGCTCCGAAGCGTCAATGTTGATCGTTTCCCATCAAGGAGTTTAATATCGACCGCGCGCACCCGTTCCAGCGCGTCACAGCGGATGCGATAGTGCAGACGAAACGGCCACCCCTGGTGAATACGCAGCACCAGACTATCGGCAAAGATTCCTGCGTCACTCCGCATAAACGCGAGATGCTCCAGACCCGGCTCGTACCAGGGCTCCCAGAAGATATGACGCTCAGTTCCTTGCATGTTGAACCTGTTTCCCTGTCAGAAATTTACCACGCCCCACGCCCCACGCCGCACACCTCACGCCGCACACCTTCACGCTTCACGCCTTCACGCCTTCACGCCTTCACGCCCCACGCTTCACTTTTTGTAGCGCGCCTGATAAAACGGCAGCTTGACCGCGCGCGCCTGCACCGGCTTATTGCGGATCAGCACATCAAACGTGTTGCCCGGCTTGCTCAACCCGGTCGGCACATAGCCCATCCCCAGTGGTCTGCCCAGCGTTGGTGCATGCATTCCCGTCGTCACAAATCCAATTTCTTCGCCGGTGCTGCCCTGGAGCGGGTAGCCATGGCGTGGAATGCCCCGCCCCACCATTTCAAAGCCGACCAGTCGCCGCGCCGGTCCGTCCTGCTTGATCTGTGCCAGCGCCGCGCGCCCCACAAAGTCGCCCTTGTCCAGCTTGACCACCCAGCCGAGCCGCGCCTCGTAGGGGTTGATATCGTCGGCGATTTCATGCCCGTAGAGCGCGAGGCATGGCTCAAAGCGCAGGCTATCGCGCGCCCCCAGGCCACATGGCTTGAGGCCGCCCGGTTCGCCCAGTTTCAGCAGCGTGTCCCAGACATGCGCGGCATGCGTTGCATCGAAGAAGATCTCAAAGCCATCTTCGCCGGTGTAGCCGGTACGGGTGATCAAGACCTCATCAACACCAAACAGCCGGCTCAGCGCGGTTCCGTGGAAGGGCAGATAGGCCAGATCCGCCGCCTGCGCATCCTCCGCCTGATCCAGGATTGTCTCGGCGGCCGGCCCCTGGAGCGCCAGCATCGCCCAGCGCTCCGAGCGATCATCAAGGACGATATCGAAGCCGTCCGTATGCGCTTCCAACCAGTCCCAATCTTTCTGGCGGTTTGCGGCATTGACCACAACCATATACTCATCGGGGAGATGATAAATAAAAATATCGTCCACGATCCCGCCCGTGGGCCGACAGAGCAGGCCATAGCTGGACTGCCCTACGCTGATGCGTGCCACGTCGCAGGTTGCCACATGCTGCAAGAATGCTTCGGCATCCGGGCCGCTGACGATAAAGCGCCCCATGTGACTTATGTCAAACAGACCGGCGGCGTTGCGCACCGCGTTATGCTCATCAATAACGCCGCTGTACTGCACCGGCATCTCCCATCCCGCAAAATCAACCATCCGCGCGCCCATTGCCACATGGCGCTCGTAGAGCGGAGTACGTTTTAACATAGCTTCCTCCCGTAGTCTGTAGTCCGTAGTCCGTAGGCTGTAGGCTGTAGGCTGTATTCCGTAGTCCGTAGTCCGTAGTCCGTAGGCTGTATTCCGTAGTCCGTGTTCCGAATTACGGACTTCGGACTTCGGATCACGGACTTCGGATCACGGACTTCGGATTACGGACTTCGGATTACGAACTTCGGATTACGGACTACTCTTCCAAACCCTCACGTACATGTTGCAACATTGTCCGGCATTCATCGGCATAGACCGCCAGATCGGTATCGCCCCGCGCCTGCGCCGCCGCAGCCACCCGTTCCAGAGACTGCTGCGCCGCATCGGTCAGCAGCAGCGGATAGTCGATCAGCACCTCGGCCATCTGATCGTCATCATCCGCTGCCAGCAATGCATTGACCGCCTCCTCCAACAGCGCCTCGGAGTGGGTCGCCGCCGCGTCATACGCGGGTGCCGTTGCCTCGCGCATCAGCAGCGCCTGGCGTTCATCAAGCGGATAGTGCCGGCGCAACACGACTAGCGCTTCGCGCCGCTCCTCCAGATCGTGCGCCAGCCGTGCATTGCCTTCATCCAGCGCCTGATCAACCTGCCGTGCCAGCACCAGGTCAACCCAGGGTTCCCGCAGCACCGGGTAGATCTCGGTCGCCTGCTCTAATGCCGCCGCCGTTTGTGCCAGCAGCAGCGCCTGGTACGCCGCGTCGGGGAACTCCGGCAGCGCAGTATGCCATTCCGGCATGTCTACGGTGTCAACGGGCGGGGGCACGGCAGCAGGTGCCTGGACGGGAGCCGGCTCCGGCAGTTCGCCCGTTCCACCGGCCCGCATATCCGCCAGTAGCATGCGCACCCGGCGCAGACCCTCGGCAATTTCGTACTCCCGCTCACTGACCGCGACATCGGCCAGTTGCGCCAGCGCCTGATCCGCTGCCGGAGTCAGCAGGATCGGCTGAGCAGTTGTTATGGCGCGCAACTCCTCCGGCGAGTTGGCCCGCAGCAGCGTGGCGATGGCATCCCGCAACCGCACCTCGTCTTCGTCCGGCGGCGTGGCGGTGGGCCCAGCCAGTGCCGGTTCGCGTGACACGGTGGGCGGATGAACCACCGTCCCGGCTGCGTCGGACGTTGCCGCAGCCGGCTGATCGTGCGGTTGCATGGCCGGCCGCTTGCGCAAGCGCTTCTCCAGAATATGCGCAATCCCGTGGATATCTTGCGCAATCTGCACATCGCTCAGGTAGGGCCGGCGTTCCTCCACCGGCACCCGCTCAACCAGCAGTGCATGCAGTTCCCGTGCCTGTTCCCGCAAGATATGCTCTTCCGCTCCCGGTGCCGGGGCAAACAGCACACAGCGCGCGGTGCCGTCGTGGAAGAGCAGCGGCGCACCCGCCGGGCCGGTATGGTTGCAGTGGGGACAGGTGACGCAGTTGAGGCGACCCTGGCGCAGCGCCTCAGTCTGCTCCGGCTGCTCCGGGCCATCAAGCAGCAGCCAGATCTCGGCACTAAACTCACCGCCACAGTTGGCACAGGTCAGCGGGACATGTTCACTGTATGAAATAGACATAGCGCTTCTATTGTATCACACGGTTCAGGCAACCTCGATCCGGTAACCATGCCCAATTTCGCGCACACCGCCGGTCAACTGCACCTCCAGCGTGTAGTCACCCCGCTGCGTTGGCGTCAGC
Source organism: Chloroflexaceae bacterium (assembly GCA_034437035.1). Lineage (GTDB taxonomy): Bacteria > Chloroflexota > Chloroflexia > Chloroflexales > Chloroflexaceae > CAKZQX01. Next base: position 34,705 of record DAOTUI010000278.1, on the reverse strand, counting down.
CGCAGGCGATCCACCTCCCATGCCAGGCAATCGGCGTCAAGCGTCAGGGTATGCTGCACCACTGCCAGCTCTGCACCATCGGGCGCGCGCAACTGCGCATACAGATGCAGGCCACGCACCGGCTCCCGGGCATCATTCACCACATAGAGCGGGATATCGATCGGCTGGGCCACCCGGAACACCCGGGGGGGGATTAGCGTAAAGGCATACTGCGGGCTGAAGGCCATTTGCATCGCCGTGTAGGAGCGCTTGGGCACGCGCCAGTAGTCGATGATGCTCCAGAGAACTGCCGGGTAGGAGTCGCAAAACATAAACGGCACAATTCCGCCGGTCGGACGATATTTGTGATAGCGCAGGCGGTCAATGTAAAAGCGGTTGACGAAGATCTGGTAATCCTGGGTCATCTTCACCAGTTCTTCCAGGGAGCGCGCCGCGCGCCAGTCGATCCAGTGCTCCATAATATTCGGCTGAAAGCTGTGGTGCAGCAGCAGATGATTAAAGTCGATTTCCGTAATATCAGCAGGCATAAATTTGACACAGCTTTCCACATTCGGAAAACTCTGCGCGCCAAACTCAGTGACAAACTGAATATTGGCAACGAAGCGCTCACGCAACACCTCGCCATCGTGCAGCGTCCCGTAGGCGCTGTACCAGCCAAAATAGACATGGGCATCGGTGCCGGCCCGCAGGCGGGGCACATGCAGTTCACCCGAGGAGCGGACGGCAATGCGCTGCGGGTCGGCCCGGTTGACCACCTGCTTGAGCCGGGTATCCATCACATCCCGATTCCAGCTAAAGCCAAAGGCGGTCTGATAGGTCCGCAGGCGGGTGCGCAGCGACTCATCTTTGGTATCGCCTACAAACACCGGCTCGTTATGCATGCACCAGATAACAATACTCGGATGGTTGTAGAGCAGATGCACCATGGCGCGCACCTGGCGCTGCGCCTCCGGCAGAATGGTGGAGCGGTAGAGCCACTGCAGCGGGAAATCCTGCCAGAGCAGCACCCCGGCGGCATTTGCGGCCTCGTAGAGCGCCGGGTGATCAACATGCGCATGCACCCGCAGGAGGTTCATATGGCATTCGCGCGCCAGGTGCATATCGTACGCGCTACGCTCGGCATTCATGCCGGCGATGCGCATGTCGCCGGGAGCGTAGTTGCTGCCCTTGATCAGAAAGCGCACACCATTGAGGTAGGGCACCCAGTGGCGCATCTCAAAGTGCCGCACGCCAAAGCTGAAGCTGTAGGTGTCGCTGACCATCTCGGCACGCAGCACCTCCAGCCTGATCGTGTAGAGGTTAGGATCACCCAGGTCGTGCGTCCACCAGAGCCGTGGGTCGCGCAGCTTGAACAGGCCATGGATCTCCTGAACCCCAGCGCGCAGCATGCGCCGCTGCTCCACTCGCTGGGCCGGCCCTGCAAAGTTGCGTGGCGTTATGGTCCAGCGCAGGAGCACCGGGCCGACGGTCGCCGCATCAACCTCAGCCGTGTAGCGCAACTGAGCAAACTGCTCATTAAACGACTCGGTATGGCAGCGCACCGCCTGCAAGCGCACCGGGCCGCTCTGCTGCAGCTCCACCGGCAGCCAGATGCCTCCCGGATTGGCATGCGGGTCCAGGCAATCCCAGTGCGAAAACACTCCCGTGATCATGCGCTTACCAAACTTATTGCGCTCCTCGGGACACTCAACCTCCACCAGCAGCGTGTTGTCCGGCTCCAGCCAGTCGGTGACTTCCCGCTCATACGGAATAAAGTAGCCCTCATGCCGCCCCAGGTCCACCCCGTTGAGATAGGGCTGCGACCAGTAGAACGCACCATTGAAGCGCAGCCAGTAGCGCCGCCCCGCTCCGTCCCAGGGGCTATCCGAGGCAGTCGGCTGTGCCTGGAGCTCATCCAGGTTGAAGTCACAGCGATAGACGACGCGGCCGGTATGGCGTTCCAGGCCGGGGTGCTGCTGCCAGTGGCCCGGCATCTGCGTCGGTTGCCAGTCGGCCGCATCGCGCGGGTAAAAGCCCTGCGCGAACTCATCCACCGGGCGCAATGACCAGTTATCGGCCAGGAACCACGACCAGCGCCCACCGATCCATACTGCCTGCTCCAGGTCTCTGTCTGTCTGTTTCGTATCGGTCACATCCAACGCCCTTCGTCCTTGTTCGTCTCTTCTATATCCTGGCGGCAGCATGGCTGCCGCACTCCATACGGTGTCTAGCGCAATCCCGTCCGCAACACCGCCAGGTAGACCTCGATCCGCCGGCGGCGGAGCGTGCGGCGATGCCCCAGCAGATATTTGCCCGCCTCCAGCAGCAACTCCCAGAGGTAGCCCAGCAGCAGAAAGATCCGCAGGGTCTCGGCAAACAGTGCGCCATACATCCGCCGGGCCAGGCGCAGCTTACTCCGCTGAAAATGCAGATGGCGCCCCGCCGGCACCTGCTCACTGCTGCGTCCTTCGTAGTGCAGCACCACCGCATCCGGCAGGTAGACGATGCGGGAGCCGTGATCCGTGATCCGTCGTCCGTCGTCCGTCGTCCGTCGTCCGTCGTCCGTCGTCCGTCGTCCGTATCCCGTATCGCCGGCCCCCTGCAACCGCCACTGCCACTCCAGTTCTTCGCTGTACATGAAAAACTGTTCGTCGAGCAGACCGGCGCGCGCAATTGCTGTGCCGCGTACCAGCAGCGCCGCGCCGACCAGCCAATCCACCCGCTGCTCTAACTCAGCGCTATGGTCGGCGCAGTGATACCGCCGGGCCCAGGGATTACCCGGCCAGAGCCGCTCCAGCAGCGTACTCTCCCAGAAGAAGGTCAACCGGGTGGGGAAACGCCGCCGCGAGGACTGGATGCTGCCGTCGGCATAGCGTAGTTGCGGTCCCACCGCGATCACCTCCGGGTGCGCCGCGAGGTAGGCAACCAGCCGGGGCAGCGCCGCCCCAACCACTTCGGTATCCGGGTTCAACAAGAGCACGTACCGAACCAAAGACTGAGCACTGCCGTCCGGCGACTGTTGCGCCGAATCAGGAACCCTGTCCCCTGTCCCCTGTCCCCTATAACCTAGCTCGCGGAGCGCCAGATTATTCGCCCCGGCAAAGCCCAGATTGCGCCCCGGCTCCAGCAGGCGTACCTGGGGAAACTCGGCGCGCAGCATCGCAGGCGTGTCATCGCCGCCGGCATTATCCACCACCAGAAGCTCATAGCTGATACCACTGCCCGTCGGCGAAGCGGCCACCGACTGTAAACAGCGCCGCAACAGGTCGCGCACATTCCAGGAGACAATGATAATGGCGAGGTCAGGCATCAGGGTACACCGGGATACTGTGTGATCTTCCAGGGGAGATTATACAACAGCATTGCGGGATGTGGGCATCGGCAATCCGGGGCGGGGGTAGAGTGAGGAGTGTGGCAGCCAGGTATGCACAGCGGCAGCATGGCTGCCGCTGAGGTGAGGATCAGGGCGACCAGGCGGGACGGGTGTCGTTTGCGCTATTGTAGGTGAGCCGGGTCTGGTTGGTGCCATCGGCCTGCATCACATAGATTTCCGGATTGCCATCCCGGTTGGAGGTAAAAGCAATCTGACTGCTATCGGATGACCAGGCAGGATTTGTATCATCGGCTGCTTGCGTCGTGAGCCGGGTCTGGTTGGTGCCATCGGCCTGCATTACATAGATTTCCGGGTTGCCGTCCCGGTTGGAGGTAAAGACGATGCGGGTTCCGTCCGGCGACCAGGCCGGCTCCCATTCGTCAGATACATCTGTGGTAAGCCGGGTCTGGTTGGTGCCATCGGCCTGCATCACATAAATATCACGCTGCCCGTCCCGATTGGAGGTAAACGTGATCGCATCACCAGTGGGCGACCAGGCGGGAAGACTATCTTTGTATGATCCGTCCGGGCCATCCTGCGTCAGATTGATAACTCCGGAAGTAGCATCGTCAATAATGTAGATATCATACCCGGCATTAAAGGCAATCCGCGTCCCATCAGGCGACCAGGCCAGGTTTTCTTTCCACCATTCGTTATCTGTCAGTTGTACCTGATTGGACCCATCCGCATCCATGCGATAGATTTCAGCGCCATCCAGGGCAAACAGATAGGCAATCTGACGACCATCCGGTGACCAGGTTGGATAATCCGCAAACAGATCTGGATTAGTCAGCAAGGTTTGCTCCGATCCATCGGCCTGCATCACATAGATGGCATCGCGGCCGGCACGCCGCGATGTGAACGCAATCCGCCCGGCAGCAGACGCGTGCGCCTGACGTGCTGTGATAGACGTCGCAACAGTAGGTGCCACAATGGGGTGCGGTGTAGGCGTTAGCAAAATAGGGGTAGCCGGAAGTTGATCACCGGCCCAGGTGCGGGTTGCGAGATCAAACACAAACTGCGTTCCATCTTCAGCGCTGAGGGTCAACCGCTGATCGGACACCTCCAGCACTCGCACCGCGCCGCGGGAGGCGGGAGTAGCATAGATGGACCAATCACCGGAACTATCCCGGTCAAGGGGCAGCGGGTTGCGGGCGACCACGATCACCCCCTGTTGCATATCCGCCGCCAGGGCTCCTGCGCGCACAAAGAGATACGTGTCATCAACAATCGCAGACCAGCAATTCCGGGTCAGCACCACCCGCTCTCCGCCCTCGAAACAGTCAGTATAGATCCCAGTTGCCAGGGTTGCGGTCGGCAAGGGTGGTGCTGTCGGTGCAACGGCGTCCGGGTTGGGCGTTCGCGGCAATGCCAGTTCAGCCGTCGTAGTTTGATGAAGCTGTTCCACCGCGGCACGTCTAGTTGGGTCCATCCCTGACCAGACCAATTCATGCCCGTCGAAGGTTGATGTTGGTTGGGGAGCGGTAGTGCTCGCAGCCGGTGTCGACGCACAGGCTGTGAGCAGTGGAAGGATAATGCCGAGTATGCCCGATAGAACCCACCAACGTAAAGGACAGATTTGCATACTCATTTGTCCAGTCCCATTTCCCTTTTACACATAGCAGGCGGACTAGCAGCATAATCATCATTATACTAAGTTGTATGCTACCTTCCATGAGTATCTCCTGGATCAGTGTGTTACGCTTACCACAGTTATGGGAGCGGATAGGGTACCCCCTCAAGAGGGGTCACTTGACAAATGGAAGGCTTCCTACTGGCTCAGAATGCTTCAGGGGCGAGTGCCAAAACATCGTTGGGACCACATTTGGTAAGGGCGACAGGGTGGGCAGATGTTGGGCAGTAGCGGCGGCCACACGGATAGTTCTGGCGGTGTCGGTCGCCGCGAGGGCCGCACAGCGTTCCCGTTCTGCTTCCGAGGGGTGCTCCCACCAACCCTCGGGACACACAGCGGTATCACTCGCGGCCGGTGTCGGGTTGCAGGCCGTGAGCAACGAGACGATAATGCAGAGTATGCCCGGCAGAACCCACCAGCGTAAAGGACAGGGTTGTATTCTCATGTATTCGCCTCCTGCTCCCGGCACGTCTATACGCTTCTCAAGGCACCGGGTAAGCCGGCACAGCCTCGTCGTTCTGACTATCCAGCGGTTCGGGCACAACCAGCACTGGCACCGGCGTAGCGGCGACCCACGGTTGCCCGTCCAACATCCACTGTTCGGTGGTTAAGTCAAACGTACCAACCTGCCCATCTTCACTGGTGAAGGTGATAACCCCGGTTGGTCCGGTCGCATCAGTAATGATGATCGGGCCAATATCCTCTGGACAGTCCCATGAGAAATTTTGCGCATCAGACCGCAATTTGCTGGTGAAGGTATTAATACTACATCCACTGCTTGAAGTTGCGACGTAGAAGGCATAGGCATAGTCCGGGTCCAAGACTGCCCCCACCCGCCAGACACTACTGCTATCTGGATACTTTTTCGGATATTGGGTTTCACCTGTGAGTGGAGGATGCCACTGCTTGATCACCTGATAGCTATCGGGGATCACCCCAGGAGAAGGCAGGGTCCACATTGTCCCATTCAGTGTCCACTGTTCGGTGGTTAAGTCAAACGTACCAACCTGTCCATCTTCACTGGTGAACGTGATAATCCCGGTTGGTCCGGTCGCATCGGTAATCTTAATTGCTCCAATATCTGCCGGGCAGGACCATGCATCCCGACTTTCAAGATACCCATCATCAAGTTTAGCCGAATGAGTCAGAATGCCACAGATGGTACGCAGGGTCGAAATGTAGAAAGCCGTTGCATAGCCCTCATCATTCAGGACGGCTCCCACCCGCCAGGCACTTACCCGGTACTTGGGGCTCAACTCGGTTCCATAGGTATCCTCAGCCCATAATTGTTCGATTTCCTGATAGCTGTCAGGAATCACCCCAGGAGGCCGAGTAGGCACAATGGTTGGTCGCCCGCGGGCTTCATAGATGGCTTCCTCGGTCATCAACCCGGACCAGGGCACACTGGTTGGCCGCGCCGAGGGGGTTGTAGTATACACGCTGACAGTGCTCTGACTGTCCTGTGGAGTATTCGCTAACACCTGCGCACACCGCACCTGCTCCTGGGATGAGAGTTCCTCCCAGTGATCCGCACATGCTTCGGGATCGGGCGTCTGGGCGCGTGAGAACGACAGCAGCAACAGGCTGCTAAACAGCGCAATGATGCCACTCCAGATAAGGGTTTTTCGCACGGCATTCTTCCTTCCACAAACGCATATCAATAAGCGACTGTTGTCGGTGATCTGTGACGCAGACCTTGCTGTATTAGAACAAGGCTCTGGTTGCTTCCTGCTTCCGTATCAGCATAACTATCTAAACATGTCCTATGGCATGTCTGCATCGAACGGTGGCAGATAATAACTGGAGGCAGACCGTTTCAGCGCATCATTAAAACCTTCTTCTGTCTCGAGCGCATTGTTCAATTCCGTCCACGCTGTCTCCCACGGTAACGTTAACTGCGTTCCACAACGCACACTGCCGGCATTATCCGCAGTGATACCGGCAAAGAATATGTTTTCGGCATCATCCTCTGTGGCATCAATCCATGTCTCGATCCAGTTGGCACAGTAGATCTGGGGATGCGCCTCGGCAGAGTCACGACTGAAGAAGACCTCAACAACCTGCTCTCTGGTCCACTGTTCAGGATATTCGGACCAGGCATTATTGCCAAAATTCAAGTTCCGCATCGGCTTATCGGGAAGTGTAGCTTCAAAGCCATCATACCATAAGCGCGCCCCCGTTCCACACGCGGCCCACTTTTCGTCCTCTTCATCACTAAATAAGAACTCGGTCCATGCCTCAATATCATTGGCACTCGCAAGAGTCACCTTATCACCGGCAACAAAGATCTCGTCCAGCATACGCCGCCACTCTGCCCCGGCCTGATACCAGAGTCCATCAACATATCCTTGATTATCACAGTTCCAGAAGAGATTCGCGTTATTGGTTCCGATAGCAATAGTCGTTGGGCCGTGATTGGGATTATCGTTATAACCACGGATATAGGCTGCCGCAACCGCGATAACCCAGTCCCGATCCTTAACCCGCATAGCCGGAGTAACTTCTTCGCGTTCATCTGGAGGTAGTTGGACTCCCCAATCCTCCAAAATTTGTCCATCCTGAGTTTCTCGTCCAGCCTCAAGCTGGCGACCAAATCCGAGAATAATATTGCTAACCGGCGCTCCCTGAACAGCATTATAACCTCGTCCATAAGCAATTTGTACATAACGCTCTTCGCCGTTGAGATTAAAGGTGTCAAACTTGTCCCAATTCCACCGAATGTAACGGGCACTTGCGGCAGCGGTTGGTGGCGGCAAGGCCAGATCTATAGATCGCGTTTGTGCGATGATAGGCAATGTCACCTGCCAGTTTGCCGCAGGTTTGAAGTCGGATGTCGGTGTGGGCATCGGTGTAGGACATTCAGGCGCGGGATAGGGACCGGTACACTGCCCCGGTTCGATTCCCCAGATTAGCACGTCATTGACGTAGAGCGTTACCCGGCTCCAGTCTGCCAGATTGGTCTGCTCCGCGTGGTAAGAGTAATCATCGGTTTCGTCAAAGTCGCGCCAGTCAGCATTGGTAATCCGGCTCTTGATCACTCCACTGCCACCACCACCGGGCAGGTATCCTGCGGTGTCTGTGAATCCGATCTCCAGATAAGTATCTGCACCTGGAACGGTCGGGGTAGCGCTACCAAAGGTTCCGGTAACGTTTGCACACCCTACCTCGGCATAATCACACCAGAAATATTGTGGCTGGTTGCTCCCGGCGGTGTACCAGTAGCGTAGGGTCAGGTCACTGAGGGCAACCTCCCTGATGCCGGTGTTTACAATCAGTAGTTCCGGCTTGATATCGCTATTGACAGGGTTGGCATCGCCGGCGCGGTACTGGAGTTTCAACGCGAGGGTGCTCACTCCACCTGGTTCTTCTCCCCAGACTAACCTGCCGTTACGGTAGAGCGTCACCGTTGTTGTATCAGCCAGACTGTTCTGCACAGCATTGTAGGAGTAATCATCAGTCTCATCAAAGTCACTCCAGTCAGCCTTGGTGATACCGGGACGCAATTCGTAGCGGCTATGCTCATAAGCTGTCTCATCAAAGTCACTCCATTCAGCCTTGGTGATACGGCCCTGAATAATCCCAGTCTCACTTCCACCGGAAAGCAGGCCAGCGGTACTGGCAAAGCCAATCTCCAGATAGTGATCTGCACCAGTCACAGGCGGATTAACTGCACCAAAAGTTGCAATGATCGTGGCACAGTCAAGCACGGCATAATCACAGGTGTAATGTTGGGATTGATCGGTATCGCGGGTATACCAATAACGGATTGTCAGTTCGTTCAGAGGAATAGCGACTGTGCTGGTATTGACAATCTGCAGGTCGGGCTTGATATCGCTGTTGGTAGGACTTACATCCCCAGTGCGGTACTGCAGTTTTAAGGCACTGGTGGCAGCACTGGGCGTTCGTGCAAACCCAATCACCAGGAACCCTATACAGAGACTGAAGAATACAAGCAGACGAACAGGGTAGGATGTAGGAGACGGCATAGACTTCTCCACTGGTAAGCATGACAGCGACGACGATGGAGCAGTTTACTGCTTTACCAGATTTCAACAAAGGGAAGGTGGGTTGTCAACCTCCCAAACCCCTGTCCTACCTGCCCCTCCCACACACCCGTATGCGCCCCCACTTTCTTCTGGCTCACCACCAGACAGCAGCCTGTTGCCCCGTTCGGTATCACACAACAGCATTTCCCCCGGACCTGGCACGGTTTGTGCATGATTGTAAAATAACTGGTGGAAGCAATTACCGCAGCGGAGTAGAGCGGGCAGCACTACCAGGCAGAGAACCCGACTCTCAGACATCAAATAGAGGAGGAAAGCTATGACAGCCGTGCAGATCAACATGGTCAACACTGGATTAACCGATAAGCAGCGCGAAGGCGTGACCGGCCTGCTGATGCGTCTGCTTGCCGATGAACATATATTGTATGTAAAAACGCGCAAATACCACTGGAATGTTGTGGGTGAACTGTTCCACTCCCTGCATAACCTGTTTGAAGAGCAGTATACCATTCTGGCCGACCGGATCGATGATATTGCCGAGCGCATCCGTGTCCTGGGCCCGCCGGCGATTGGCACCCTGCAAGAGTTCCGGCAGCATACCACCCTCGCCGAAACCACCGAGGTCTACCCGGATGCCGTCACCATGGTTGCCAACCTGGTAACCGATCACGAGACGGTTATCCGCAACCTGCGGCATGACCTGCGCGTCTGTGACGAACAGTATGATGACATGGGCACAAGTGACTTCCTGACCGGGCTGATGGAAATTCACGAGGAGATGGCCTGGATGCTGCGTGCTTTCCTACAAGAGCGTCCATAGTATCGGTTTTGTCTCAACCACGTAGCGCATGAAAACAGCACAGGCGCGCATATGTGCCCGGTTAACCTGTGCGCGCTGCATGCGCTTCGCGGTAACAAACGCCGCTGTGCCGGCGGCAGGCGCTATTCCAAGCGCTATCGCTGCCGTTTCGCCGTTGACAAGGTGACAAACGCCGCTGTGCCGGCGGCAGGCGCTATGCGGCGGTACGCTGTTACGAATTGCCCATCAGCATGTCCTTTTCACTAGACGGATAAGCTCGCCTTAATCCTCTCTTTACACAGACCCAATCAGGATTTAACCTCTTCTTAAATCTTCTGTGATATTACTATAACTGCTCCGGTTTACAACCAGGATATATTTATGCTGCCCTGTTGCAGCCCTATTTGTGCGCCGTGCATGCCGCTTGCTGCCTGACCCCATCCACTCCGGTTGGTGTTGTGCTTTACTGACGCGTCGCTCAAACGCGCTGCGCGCGTGTAAGGATCTGGAAGCACACCGGTACAGCAGCAGCATGCCCGGCATACGTTTCAACGCGTGTATAGCACGCGTATGTAATGGCACACCCGGATTACCTTGTGTGATAATTGATGGAAGAAGGAGGCCTTCATGTCCATGCGCCCCGTATCGCTCATCGTCCTGCTGACTCTGCTCGTCGGCACGCTGGCGGCAGTCTCAGTCCAGTCAGTCGCAACCGTTTCATTTGCGGATGATCCGGCTGTTCCGCGTACGACCCCCGCTCAGATTGAACCTACTGCGACAATTGCCCTCGCGCCGATTGGTACCTACACCGCCGGTCAGCCCGGTGCCGCCGAGATCGTGACCTATGACCCGGTTGCCCAGGTGCTCTATGTGATCAATGGCGCAACCGACGAGGTAGACATTGTCGATATCAGTGATCCGACCACGCCAACCAAAACCGGCGCACTCGACCTGACCGGCTTCGGTGCCGCCCCCACCAGTGCCGACTTCTACAGCTATGGCCCTGGTCCGGGCCAGGGTCTGCTGGCCGTGTCTGTCGAAAATGCCAATACCCAGGCACCCGGTCAGGTGGTTTTCTTTGATCGTGATGGAAATCTCGTACGTGATGTCCGGGTGGGTGCGCTCCCCGACATGGTTACATTTACACCTGATGGCACGAAAGTGCTGGTTGCCAACGAAGGGGAACCCAGTGATGACTATACGGTTGATCCCGAAGGTTCAATCAGCATCATTAATGTAAGCACACCGGAAGAACTGGGCCAGTGGAACGTCTTCCTACCGATTGTGGCCAATAATGCCGCCGCCGCAGTGACAACGCAGACGGAGCGCGATACGCCGGACGGCAGTACACGGGTCGGGCAGCTTGTCCAGATTGCGACCTTCACATCTTTCAATGATCAGGCGGATACATTGCGAGCGGCAGGTGTACGTATCTTTGGCCCCGGAGCCACGCTTGCGCAGGATCTTGAGCCGGAGTATATCGCCGTCGCCCCGGATGGGCAGACCGCCTATGTAACGCTTCAGGAAAATAATGCTGTGGCTGTGGTTGATATCGCCAATGCCACCGTCACCAACATTGTCCCGCTGGGAACCAAGGACCACAGCCTGGCGGCAAATGCCCTGGATACCAGCGACCGCGATGAAGCTATCAACATCACGACCTGGCCGGTCAAGGGCATGTATCAGCCCGACGCGATTGCCACCTACGCCGTCGGTGGCATGACCTACCTGGTTACCGCCAACGAGGGCGATGCCCGCGATTATGACGGCTTTAGTGAAGAGTTTCGCATCGAAGATCTGACGCTTGACACATCTGTCTTTACAGATGCCGCCACGCTGCAGGCTGAGGAGAACCTGGGCCGCCTGCGGGTCACCAACACCCTGGGTGATACCGACGACGATGATGCGTTTGAGGAGCTCTATGCTTACGGCGCGCGCTCCTTCTCGATCTGGAATGCCTCCGGGCAACTGGTCTACGACAGCGCCAACGAGTTTGAACAGATTACGGCGGCGGCCTATCCGGACTACTTCAACGCCAACTATGATGACGACGACAATGTCTTTGAATTCGATGCGCGCAGCGACGACAAAGGCCCCGAGCCGGAGGGTGTCACCACCGGCGTGGTCGATGGTCGCACCTACGCCTTTATCGGCCTGGAGCGCATCGGCGGGGTTATGGTCTACGATGTCACCGACCCGAATGCGCCCGCGTTTGTGCAGTATATCAACACCGCGAACTTTACCGGCAGCATTGTTGACGGCTCGGCGGGTGATGTCAGCCCCGAAGGGTTGATCTTCATCCCGGCTGGGGAGAGCCCCACCGGGCAGCCGCTGCTGGTGGTGACCTACGAGTTGAGCGGCACAACCACGGTGTTTAGCATTACACCATCTCCCGGAGCGACAACACTGACATTGTTACACAATAACGACGGCGAAACCGGACTATTACCGACCACTGAAAAGGTTAATCAAAATGGATCTGTATTTGAAGTTGAATTGGGCGGTATCGCAGCCTTCAAAACAGTCACCGAGCGCGAGGTTGGTGCGGCGACCACCGCGGGTAACTCGGTGGTAATGGTGTATGCCGGGGACGCCTTCCTGGCAAGCGCCACGCTCCAGTGCAGCTTCCCAATCGACTCAGACAAGGAGATTTTTGACGCCACCGGGCAGCGCCAGTTGCCCTACACAGCACATATTCTCGGCAACCACGAGTTTGACTACGCCCCTGACTTTCTCGGTCGTTTCATCCGGGGCTTCAACACTGGAAGTGGAATTACTCAGCCCTTCTTGAGCGCAAACCTTGACTTCAGTGGCGAACCGGTTCTGAATGAACTGGTCGATCCCGATGGGCTGATTGCAGGCACACCTGAAAATAATCAGGTCATCGGTAAGTCGATGATCTACACCGATCCCAACACCGGCGCAACCTTTGGCATTGTCGGTGCTACCACGCCTGCGCTTGCATCTGTCTCTTCGCCACGTAATGTGCAAGTGGTAGCAGATACCGTGCGCGCGGTTCAGGCCGAGATCTACCGGCTACAGGCGCTGGGAGTGAATAAGATTATCTTCGTCAGCCATCTGCAAGATGTTCAGAATGACCGCCAGTTGATCCGGCAGTTGCAAGGAGTAGATGTTGCAGTTGCCGGTGGTGGTGATGATTTCCTCGTCAGTGACGATGTAAACCAGGATTTGCAACTCTTGCCCGGTCAGGAGGCCAGTGAAATCGAGGGCACCTACCCGCTGACGGAAACCGATGTGCTTGGTAATACCGTCTATATTGTCACCTCGATCGACAAGTATCGCTTCCTGGGTCGTCTGGATGTAGCGTTTGATGCGCTGGGCAATGTGACCGGCATCGATACCAGCGAGAGCTATCCGCGCCGAGTCGTCATACAGAGCCCGGAAACAGGTAGTCTGGGCATTACCGATGCAGTTACACCCGATGCGGCACTCGTTTCTTCCGTCAATGATCCGGTAAACGCCTGCCTGGATACGTTCAGCAACACCACGATTGCCTACACGGAGATCCTGTTTGATGTTTCGCGCGACAGTGTTCGTGGCGGCGAAAACAACATGGGTAATCTGGTTGCTGATGCCTTTATCGACGCATATGACCGCTACCGGGCTAATACCAGTCTGCCGGAACGGAGCCTAACCAACCCGGTTGTCGCCATCCAAAATGGCGGTGGTATCCGCCAGAATGCCGGTGAAGTTCTGCCTCGTAGTGGCACAGTTCCCGGCCCGATCACCCAGCTTGATACCATCGACGTGCTGCCCTTCGACAACTTTATCTCGGTGGTTCAGGAAGTTTCGCCCACCCTGCTGCTCGAGACACTCGATAATATCAGCACCAGCGGCATCTACCATGTGGCGAACCTGAAACTGACTTACACCACCGCAACTGTCGACGGAGAGACCCGCTATCTCATTGACGACATTACCCTGGTTAACACGGACAGCAGTGAACAGTTGCTGGTCGAAAATGGCGCAGTGGTTTCGGGGGCACCTGATATCACCGTTGTCACGAACAGTTTTGTGGCCAACCGCGAACTTGCCGGCGCACCCAACCAGTCTTTCCTGGAAGACGACAACGGGTTCCGCATTCTCTATGAACAGCCGCTGCGGGAGTATCTCGAGACGTTCCCAACACAGACTGTTAATGGGTTCACCGGCCCGACCATTCCCAGCAGTGATCCGCGTTACCAGCCGGGTGGTGAGGGACGGATTACTATTCCGTAAATAACACGACGTACGCGGTCACTCCTTGAGAAACTGGTTTCGCCTCCGGCAGGGCGGAACCGAGCATCCTTGTTCACGAACATGTGGCTCTGTGAGCCACATGTTCGTGAACAAGATACAAACGTACCATGCTGCCGCAGGCGAAGACTGCCGTTGTGGGAGCACATGTCTGATTTGCAGACCCCCACCGCGTAACTCGTGTAAATAACACGACGTACGCGGTCACTGACCCGAAAGGACATTTCGCCTCCGGCAGGATGGAATCTTCCATCCTTTTTCACGAAATTTTTGCACAAAGTGCAAAAATTTCGTGAAAAAGAACATCATGTACCACGCTGCCGCAGGCGAATCGGGCCGTTCATTCAGACAACGCCTGGTTTGAATGCCCACCGCGTAAGTCGTGTAAATAAAAGGCGTCTACTGCACGACAACCGCCCCGGATCACAATGATCCGGGGCGGTTGTCTATGCCGGTGCCACATCTGGTTTCATGATAACCTGAAACGCATAATGGTAGGTTTCTGTGCTATTCTTGTAGGGAACACAGAACAGAAGAATACAAAACAAAGCGTGCCTTGAGCACGGTTATCGGACAGTTAATTTGTTCTGTATCCTGTGTTTGTCCGTGCTTTCTATCGTTCATATTGCATAAAGTGCTCGTGTAGTGCCGGCATGTAGGGATTATGCCGGCAGAGGAGATGATGGTATGCGGTCAGGTTTTTTACTCAGTCGGGTGGTGCTGCGCTTCGAGCGGGCCGACGAAGATCTGCAGGGGGAACTCTCGGCAGCGGCGCTGACCCCCGACGGGAGTCTCTGGCTGGGCTCGGACGAGTTTCTCACGCTCGAACGTCTCACACCGGTCGCGCCCTACATGTATGGTGATCATCAGCCATTCCCCATCGGTGACTTTGTGGAACTCTTTAACCAGGAGGACGAGATTGATATTGAGGGCATGGATTATGCCGGGCACTATCTCTGGTTTACCGGCTCCCACAGCACCAAGCGCGGCAAGGCCAAAGGTAAAAAGCGTGAGAAAGATCTTAAAGCGCTGGCAACAATCAAGACCGAGCCTAACCGCTACCTGCTGGCCCGCATTCCGGTGGTCTCCGGCGAACCGCTGAAATCCTGTTCCAACCCCGATAATCCTGATGAAACATTGCATGCCGCATGGCTCCAGAAGTCCGGCGATAAAAACATCCTGATGGATGCCCTGCAAGCCGATGCCCATCTTGGCCCCTTTCTGGATTCGCCCCTGCCCAGCAAAGGCAATGGCTTTGATATCGAAGGTCTGGCCGTCTATCAGGATCGGATCTTTCTGGGACTGCGCGGGCCGGTGCTGCGCGGGTGGGCCGTGATCCTGGAATTGCGCGTGGAAGAGCAGGCACCGCATCTGCTTACGCTCAAACCGATTGGTGAAAACGGACGCCGCTACAAAAAGCATTTTGTGGACCTGAACGGCCTGGGGGTGCGCGAACTCTGCCGCCACGGCGATGATCTGATCATTCTGGCGGGGCCAACGATGGATCTGGAAGGGTCGATGCAGGTATTTCGCTTCAAGGATGCGCTGGATCTGGACGATGACAGCGTTACCGGCCAGGAGGAGGGCGAACTGGAGGTAATGTTTGATCTGCCGTTTACGCATGGCAGCGACCACGCCGAGGGGCTGGCGCTGATGCCTGGCCTGGACCAACCCGAAGCGCTGCTGGTCGTCTATGATTCGCCGTCTGCGGCGCGCATACCCGCCCCGCACACAGTCTACGCCGACCTGTTCCGCCTGAATCCGGAGTAGTATCTACAATTATATTACAGGACTTACGCAGTGCAGCCTTAGTTCAGTCGGTTGACCAAAGTTTCAGTTGGTTGACCAATCCAAAAGCCTGTTCGCCTGCGGCAGCATGGTACATTTTGATCTTTTTCACAGAAATCTTGCACATAGTGCAAGATTTCTGTGAAAAAGATGGTTTCTTCCGCTCTGCCGGAGGCGACATTCCCTTCCGGGTCAGTGACTGCGTAACTCCTGTCATTAACACGAGTTACGCGGTGCGCCTTCAAACCGGACAGTTACCCCGATGAACGACAGATTCGCCTGCGGCAGCATGGTACTCTTTTTATCTTTTTCACGAACATGTGGCTCACAGAGCCACATGTTCGTGAAAAAGGGTAGACTCTTCCACCCTGCCGGAGGCACATCCCAGCCGGCGGATGGACGACCGCGTAACTCCTGTCATTATTACACGAGTTACGCGGTGGGCGTATAAATCGGACACGTACTCCCACAACGGCCGTCTTCGCCTGCGGCAGCATGGTACGTTTTTTTCTTGTTCACACAAAAATTCACGTTGTGAATTTTTGTGTGAACAAGATCGGGTTTCTTCCACCCTGCCGGAGGCGCTATCCGCCGCCACATGTGGCATCACCTGATCCACGTCGGCACTGGTCGTTTCGCGGTGTTCGTTCATGTCGCGGCGTTCGTGGTCCAAACTCCCACCGTGTAACTCCTGTCGTTATTACACAAGTTACGCGGTGGGCGGGCAAATCAGTTGTGTACGCCCACGAAGGTAGTCTTCGTCTGCGGCAGCCTGGTGCTTTTTTATCTTTGCCACAAAAGTTTTGCATCTCGTGCAACATTTTTGTGGCAAAGAGTTGTGATCCTATAACCGTCTAATTATTTCTGGATATAGAGTGCAGAAGCCTGGCTCCCGCCGCCTGCGTACCGCGATGAAACGATCCTGCCACGATCCTGCCACGATCTCCTGACTCCGTTTTCAAAAGTTCATCAGCACATCCCCACTGGAAAAGTTCCACACGGGAAGGTAGCTTCCGCAACTGTTGCACGGTGTTCTACATGTTGTTTGTCGTAACTGAACTGACTACACTGGAGTCAGGTAATAGCACCGATACAACGAGTGAAGGAGCCGTCGGTTTATGGACCAGAACACACGCACCAGCCTTCTCCAGCAGTTTGCCACCCTGTGGGGTGCCGTGGCCTGGAAGTCATACCAGTTGCAGGGGCGCGGCATCTTTGCCGTGCAGGTACAGCCGCAGGAGAATGCGGATTTTACCCTGACGATTGAATATCTCTCCCGCGCGGAGTGTCACCATAGCCAGGCACGCCACCTGGCCGCCCGTTATAATCCGGCAGTTGAGTATGTGCTGCTGCTCTGCAATGGCGATGGTAATGCCGAGTGCGAACTGGTACACCTGGAGCGCACGCTGAACGATGTGGCCGCCGAGGTCTCGCCACAGCCGGCAATCGGCCGGTAGCGCGGCAGGCCACTTTGCCGGCAGTAGACCCGACCTCCCGCACGCGACACGCTGCGGGAGGTTTTGTTATTGACACGCGTTACGCAGTGGGAGGTTGGACCACGAACAACACGAAATGAGCGAACACCGCGAAACGACCAATGCTGCCATGGATCAGGCGATCCCACATTTGGCGGCGGATATTGCCTCCGGCAGGGCGGAACCGGACATCCTTTTTTTCCAAAAAGAGAGAAAATTACCATACCATGCTGTCGCAGGCGGAAGATTTCATTCTTTTTCACAAAAAATTCACTTTGTGAATTTTTTGTGAAAAAGAAAAAGAATGTACCACACTGCCGCAGGCGACGCTGGCTTTCAGGTCTGGGCAGGAGTTTGCAACATTTCCCGATGCACATGAGCCGATCATGGATTTGCCGGCAGAGGGTGATAACGTTGCCGCGCGCCACCATTTCCGGGGAACGCAGCAGGGACCATTGGGACATATCCGCCGACCGGCCGCGTGCCGGTCTCTAAATATATCGCCATCTATCGCATAGCGGACGGACGCATTGCCGAAGCCTGGGCCGAGTGGGACAACCTGAGCGGGCTGGCACAACTCGGACATATTGCGCCGCCAGAATAACCCGACCTGACATAGAACCTCAGCGGACGCGCTTCTGCGCATCCCACCCGGAACATTTCTCTCCCCGACAACTATTTTCCTGCAATATTTTTCCCACGCACACGCGCGTTAACCCGGAGCAGCGCGGCTACGGCGCATTCGCAATCCGGGCAAGCAAGAAGAAGAGGTAGAGCGGACCACAAAAACCGATAGCGATGAGCAGCGCGGCGAAACTATAGGCCGACAGGTGCCGGCCGGGTGTGCCCCGGAGTTGCTCGATCTCATGGAGCAAATACATGATCCCGGCCACGCCAAAGCAGAGACTTGACACCAGGATCAATCCGAAAGGGGCAAATAGCAGGGCGGAACAGATGCTGACAAACCCCAGGATCACACCAACTACCATGATCCGTTGATGGTGCGCCCGGATCGTCTGCAGCAATCCCCGCCGCCGGGCCGCCGGGGCCGCCGGCGTGGGTTGCTCAGGCGCGGCAGCCGTGTCGCCGGCATCCGCCGGCGGCGCAATCGCGGCCCGGATTTCTTCGATCTGCGCGATACGCTGTTCCAGCCGAAAGCGCTCCGCCGGGTCATCCTCGGCGGTATATGCCTGATACAATTCGGCCAGTTTTTCACCCAACTCAGCATACTGCTGCTGCGCCCGCGGTTGCTCTTCCGGCTGCGGCTCATCGCTCATAACCACTCCTGTTCTGGTAGAATTTTTCGTATGGTACCACGAGAAGACTGGCCGCCCGCAACGCAAAGAAATATCTGATTGCTACCTTACATTTCTCTGACATGGCACAGGGCCGGAAAAATCGTCCGGCAACCCGGCCTGCATTGTGGTACGATGTGTGCGGTAGCTATAAGTAGAAAGGTGAGGGTGTGGCATGCACCAGCGCAATCGCCGACAGCGTATCTGGCCCACTCTGTTGCTACTCTGTCTGGGTCTGGGAATGGGCATAGTGATCCGGTCTGGTGCCGGAGCAGTTCCCCGCGACATGGCAACCCCGGCAACGAGCAACTGGCCTAATCCAGCGCTCAGGAAAGTTATCACCGGCCTGGATCAGCCGGTCCATGTCACGCATGCGGGTGACGGCAGCGGCCGGCTGTTTCTGGTGGAGAAACCGGGCCGCATCAAAATTGCGCAGAACAGCACTCCGCTGGAGGAGCCATTGCTGGATATTACCCGCCGCGTTAAGAGCAGTGGCAACGAGCAGGGATTGCTGAGCGTGGCATTTCCTCCAGATTATACGAACAAGGGTTATTTCTACGTCAACTACACCCGTGAAAACGATGGTGCAACGATTATTGCCCGCTACCGGCTTACGAAGAATGCCAATGTCGCCAATCCGGACAGCGAAGAAATTCTGCTGACGATTGCGCAGCCCTACGAAAACCACAACGGCGGGCAGATTGCCTTTGGGCCTGATGGTTATCTCTACATCGGGATGGGTGATGGTGGTTCCTCCGGCGACCCGGAGGAACGCGCGCAAGACCTCGGCGACCTGCTCGGCAAGCTCCTGCGCATTGATGTGGAATCCGGCGCGACAGCGTATGCCATCCCCGCCGACAATCCGTATGCGCAAAACCCGGATGTCAAAGATGAGATCTGGGCGTTCGGGTTGCGCAATCCCTGGCGCTTTTCCTTTGACCGCGCCACGGGAAATCTGTATACTGCCGATGTCGGTCAGAACCTCTATGAAGAGGTGCATGCCCAGCCTGCCGCCGGCACCGGCGGGGAAAACTATGGCTGGGATATCATGGAGGGGTTGCACTGCTACGAGCCGTCCGAAGGGTGCGACCAGTCCGGGTTAACCCTCCCCGTGGTTGAGTATGCCCATCAACAGGGCAACTGCTCGGTCACCGGCGGCTTTGTCTATCGCGGCCCCGGCGCCCCACGGATGCAGGGAATCTACTTCTATGGCGACTACTGCACCGGGTTTATCTGGGGGCTGCGGCAGAATGGTGAGACCTGGGAAAACCAGCTGCTTGCCGACACCGCGCTAACCCGGCTGACCAGCTTTGGTGAAGACGAGGCGGGCAACCTCTACGCAACGGACCTTAACACCGGTAGCGTGTACCGGCTTATTGATGAACAGTTTACCTATTTGCCCTTAATCCAACGTTAAAACCATATCAGGAACACACAGTGCTGCTGCACAGCGACCAGCTATCTCAACGTTATCTAGAAAGGAGCAGCCGACCGCCATCGTCGGAACAGATCCGGTTTCATCCTCGCTGACGACGACTCCGGTCGGTTATCGCTGTATGACTCACAAGATCCTGACCCTGCCCCTGCTCATTCTGCTGCTCTTTACGCTTCTGCCGGCATCATCTACGGCCACTTATGCCGCTCCGCGCTGTTTCGATACCGAGAATCCCGCGATCACCGACTGTATCGACGGGCGCATCCAGTCCTTCTGGGAACAGCAGGGCGGGCTACCGATTTTTGGCTACCCGCTGACACCGGCCTACCAGGAGCAGACCGACGCCGGCCCAATTACGGTGCAGTGGTTCGAGTATGCCCGCCTGGAGCATCATCCGCACAACCCGCCACCGTACGATCTGTTGCTGGGGCGACTGGGCATTGACACCCTCGCGCGCCAGGGCCGCCCGCCGGCACAACCGGAAGAGCCGCGCGTGGGCTGTCGCTTCTTCTCGGAGACCGGGCAAAATCTCTGCCCGCCGTTCCTGCGAACCTGGCTCCAGTCGGGATTGGAACTGGGCGACCCCGACATCAGTTCGGCCGAGAGCCTGACCCGGTTCGGGGCACCGCTGGGGCCACCCCAGACGCAGCGGCGACCTGATGGTCAGGTCATCACCGTGCAGTGGTTTGAGCGCGCCCGCATGGAAGATCATGGCGCGGAAGGGGTGCGGGTGGGACCGTTGGGCCGCGAGACGGTCGCGCCGGAAACAATCGCGTACACGACACTGGAACAGTCTGCGCCGCTGCCCCCCGGCGGATTTATCGAGGTCTCGGGGCACCAGTTGACGCGCCTCGGCCAGCCGGTGCAGTTAAAGGGCATCAACTACTACCCGCAGGGCCGCCCCTGGGTTGCCATGTGGCAGGACTGGGATGCATACCAGATGGAGCGGGAACTACGGCTGGCCCGCGACCAACTGGGCATCAACACCGTGCGCATCCTCTACCCCTTTGAGCAGACCTTCCGCAGCTCGCGTGACCACAAAATGGATGGCCTGATGCTCAACCGGCTCAAGGAGTTTGTGCAGATCGCGGGCGACCTGGATCTGCGCCTGATTGTCACGCTGTTCGATTTCTACAACGGCTTCCCAGCCGCCGGTACGCCCGAGGCAGAGGACAACCTGACCTACATGCGCACGCTAATCGGGAACTTTGCGGGCGATGACCGAATTTTCGCCTGGGATCTGCATAACGAGCCCGACCACTACCCCATGTGGCAGGAGGGCAATGCCGCGCAGGTGCTGGACTGGCTGGGCCGCATGGCCGACGAGGTGCATCGCCTCGCGCCGCATCACCTGGTGACGGTGGGCATGGGCCAGTACAACCACTTCTGGCAGCCCGGTCCCGACGGGCGGCGAGTGATTGACTACAGCGACGTGATCAGCGTGCATATCTACAACGCACCCGACGCGATCCGCCAGCTTGACGAGGTGCGCCGGCATACCAACAAGCCGATCCTGCTGCAAGAGTTTGGCTGGCCCTCCGGTCCCAAATGCTCAACTCAGGACTACAACGAGGTCTACCAGGAGCAGGTCTACCGGACCATCCTGGAGGCGGCGCAGGGACGGGTTGTCGGGATCTTTGCCTGGACGTTGCGCGACTATGATGCCGGTCCAACCGGGCGCTGGGACATGCGCGAGGAGCATTATGGTCTCTACCGCCCAGACGACAGTCTTAAGCCGGCCGCGCTGCTCTTCCAGGGCTATGGGGTGCCGCTGCTCCCCAGCAATATCAAGACCAATCTGCCGCTGACCACGACCAACCCACGCCCACCCAAGGGCGAGAAGGCCCCGATTATGATCCCGGAGACGGGACACTACATCAAGGACTGGTATCGCGTGGCCTGGCAGGAACTGGGCGGCGTGGTCAGCTTCGGCTTCCCGCTGAGTGAAGCCTTTATCCGCCCGGAGGATAACCGGGTGGTGCAATACTTCGAGACCGGGGTGTTCGAGATTGTGCCCTACGCGGAGCAGCATCCCGAGTTCCACCTGATGACCCGGGCCGAACAGGCGATGCTGATGGTGCGCCCGGTTGAGTTGGGGCGCGATGTCACCGCCGGGCACAACTTCCCGCAGGGGGTGAATGTGGCACCCAATGGCCGCCGCTTCCCGGAAACGGGCTACACCGTGGGTGGCGCATTCCTGGGCTTCTACGATGGGATTAATGGTCCCTGGCGGATGGGCTTCCCCATCTCTGAGGAGGTGGTCGAGGAGATCGACGGCGTGCCCACCGTGGTGCAATACTTCGAGAAGGGCCGCCTCGAGTGGGACAGCCGCGCCGGGGTGGTCAGCATCGGGCGGCTGGGAACGCAGTTCTGGGACGACCGCTGCCGGGCGAAGGGTGACATCGGCTCGCGGTGATGTAGCCCCTTCCACTGAACAACAAAAAGCTGCCGGGTATGTGCTACCCGGCAGCTTTTTGTTATACCCCCATGCCGGTCGCTACTCGGGATGGCGCATCCCCGACCGGTCGTGAAAATAGCGCTCCAGGCCAAACCCGACCGCAAACCCGACGCCAATCACCAGAAGCGGCCCGATCCGTACCATCAGGGCCAGGGTGATGAGTTGCTCCCAGAGTGCGAAATCCATTGCTGTACCTCCGTGATGTCATAATAGCTATGGTGAAGTTGCGGCAGGGAATTACCGGGTTGCGTTATCCCATGCTATGCCCCGCTTGTGTTCAAGCGCCACACCCGCGCAATTTTACCATACCTCATATCCGGGAGCGGCGGATTGCCGCCGTCGGACGGTAAAAGTCAGGTAAACGTCAGTTGCCACTATACGGTCCCGGATGCGATACATGGAAAACATGAACGATTTGACAGTAATTTTGCCTTCAATGCATAACTACGGGAACCAGGCGGATCGCGCAGCCGCCATTCTGCCGTAGATAGATTGTCAGGGTATCGCTGGAGGTCACGGTGCGGGTTTCCACGACAATATCGGTGTCTGTGTCGCCGTCACGGTAGATCGTCGCCTGGTATGCGGCGGTGGCATCCAGAAAATTCAGCGGGATCCGGATGTCGCCCGCAGTGAAGCCATTCGCGCCGATGTACCATTCCACTCCCTTGCGCCGCGCCAGCACTGCCAGGCGGTTCGGGTAGCCGTCAATAAACCGGGTGTCGTCCCAGGTCGTGGGCACCGCCTGCAGAAATGGCTTCGCCGGGCTATTGCGGTAATGTTCCGGTTTGTCGGGGAAGTGCTGCCAGCCCGACTCGAACAGCACCGCCTGTGCAACCTGGTTAGCAAAGGTAGTGGTCCACTTGCCCTTGGGCCGCGAAAGCACCACCGGGGTGTAGTCCATCGGCCCGATGATATTGCGGGTGAAGACCAGTGCGATATTCTCATAGCTCTCCAGGTCACGGTATTCCGCGCCGCGCACCGCTTCGCGGGTCAGGTAGTGCGGCCAGGTGCGGTGCGCTCCCGCCGGCTTGGTGGCCCCGTGGAAGTTGAGCATCAGCTTGTAGCGCGCCGTAAGTTCATAGAAGGGATCGTAAAACTCCTGCAGGGCGGCCTGCCGGTCGCTGTCAATAAAATCGAGCTTGGCCCCCTTTACGCCCCACTCCGCCCACTGCCGGGCGCGCGTTTCGTTAAAGTCGCGCGCAAACGACCAGAGGATGATATCGACGTCGCGCTGGTCCGCATACTCCACCAGTTCGGGCACCCAGTCGGCATCCCAGCCTTCATCAACCAGCACATACTCCCAGCCCATCTCCTGCGCAAAATCGACATACTCCTGCTGGATGGCGAGGTCGCCGGGGCTGCGCGTATTGGCCCACCAGGACCAGGCCACGCGTCCGGGTTTGATCCAGGCGGTATCATCGAGCCGGCTCGGCGGATTGAGGTTGGTCATCATGTCCGACTCGACCAGCGTGCCGAGGGTGGGCCCGGCCATCACTACGCGCCAGGGTGTCGCCAGCGGCAGGCTGCCGGTAATCGGTTCGGTCTGGTCGGGGGGAAAGTTCAGGCGCAGCAGACGGTCGCCCCCGCTGCCGCGAAAATGCAGGACGGCATAGTCGCCGGCGACGGCGGCTTCGGCCAGCAGCGCCCAGCCGTTGCCGGGCAACTCCAGCAAAATGGGATGTCCCCAGTGGCGCTCCGCGTCGTCAAGCAGATCGAGGGTGCGCCGGTAGTATTCCTCTTCGTAGTTGTTGATCCACTCCTGCGCCCAGGCGGTTGTCCCGGCGGGCAGCCGAAACCCCGACAGCTCCTCCGTCACGGCGTAGTTGCCGCTGCCGGGAAAGCGGTAGCGGTAGGCCGCGCCATCATCGTAGGCGCGCACAACCAGTTCAAGGTCGCGGCCGGCGCGGTTGCGGAAACGCAGCACCAGCTCGTTGGCGCGATGCACCACGCGGGAGCGTTTGCCCGTTACCAGGCGGTAGGTTTCGTCGATGCTGCGGCGTTCGCTGCCGACGAAGGTCAGTCCATCAACAAAATCACCGCCGTTACCCGCCATAGTCAGGCCCAGCGGCGAATATTCGAGCACAGGTACACCCTCCCGCGCAACGGTGTAGTAGAGCCGTTGCGCAGCGGGATAGGGAGCCGGCATGGATCGCTGCGCAACCGTGACGCTGATAGTGCCGTCGGGTGAGGCTACCTGCCACGCGGACGGCGAGAGAATCAGCGGCAGATATTGGGTAGTACCGGGCATAACAGCAGTGGTACTACGAACGTGAATAATAGTTAAAATAGCCGGCAGCAGCAGGATGGCCCCAAGCAACTGCACACGATACACCGTTACCAGATGCCGGATCGTTATCATAATGCGCCTCTTCATACTGATTTGTTATCGTAGCCACAGAGAACACAGAGGACGCAGAGATAATGAATGGGAACGTGCTATCCCTGCACCCTCTGCCCCCGTTCCCGTTGATTGCCGGGTTGATGACAAACCGGATCACACACAAAACCTCCGTTCTGTTGATCAAACGGAGGTTGCCCAGGGTTTTGGACTGATACCCGGGTGATATGCAGGTTTTTATGTGAGGCTTTTTGGTAAACGGTACGCCAGGTAAATACTACGGGGAATAAATCATACATGCATTATGGAAAACGTAATCTGAATGTCATGCTGTTGTCATGAAAGGCGCAGAGCGCGGAGCGCGGAGCGGGGAGCGTATAGCAGTGGGCAGAAGGCAGAACAGATCTTGCTCTACCTTCCACCTTCCCTCAGTGCTGAGTGCTGAAAGCTGACAACTGACAACTGAAAGCTGAGTACGCTACTCTTCTGCTTTCGGGTTAGTCCAGGGAATGTCGCTGACACCCTGGCGGGCATTTGCCAGCCGTGCCAGCGTAAACAGCCAGTCAGACAGGCGGTTGAGGTAGTGCAGCGCTGCCTGGTTGATCATTTCCCGGCTATTCAGCGTGACTACACTTCGCTCCGCCCGGCGGCAGACAGTGCGGGCCAGATGCAGATAAGCTCCCGCCGGCGTACCGCCCGGCAGGATAAAATTCTTCAGCGGCTCCAGTTCGGTCTCAAACTGGTCGATCTCCTGCTCAAGTCGGCTTACCGGTTCCTCGCTCATACGGGGAATATATTTTGCCTCGCCCGGCGTTGCCAGGTCCGAGCCCAGCACAAACAGTTCGTTTTGCACCTGGATCAGCGCCGCGTCCAGTTGCGGGTCCAGGCCATGGGTACGCACAACGCCGAGCATGGCGTTGAGTTCATCCACCTCACCATAGGCCCGGACGCGTAGCGCATCCTTGCTGACCCGTTCCCCGCCAAAGAGCCCGGTTTGGCCTTCATCACCGGTCTTGGTATAAATCTTCATAGCTTACTCGCTCCATCTGGTGGCGTATACCGAAAAATGAGAATAAACTGATGCACCTGGTTTGCCACAAACGCAAAGGGGTAGCCAAAGGGATAGAGGTTCCGGCTCTGGTCGTGCCAGATGCGGTAGCCGCGGAAGGCCAGCCCCGGCACCTGCCGGAGTTCCTGCACAATGTCGGCGTGGAGCATGTTGTGATGTTCGGCGGTGGGCTGAATGTCCTTGGTAAAGAGCACCAGATGCCCGCCCGGCTTGAGAAAACGCAACGCCCGCTCCAGCACACCGCGCAACGCCGGCAGGAAATTGCGATACTCCAGGTTGCCCAGATCGGCAGCGTTGTCGGTGAAAGGTGTGGCTGCACCGCGTCCACGTTTTTTGTGCTCGCCGGTCTTGGTCTTTGCCTGCATCTGCGCGTAGGGCGGATCGGTCAGGATCAGGTCGAATGGCTGCGCCTGTACCTCGGCAAAGTCGGCCAGGTGGCGCGCATCGCCCACCCGCAACGGTTGCCGCGCCAGTTCCAGGGTTGCGCAGACCTCGGCATAGCAGTCGGCATATGCCTGGGCCAGCTCGATCCCGACGGCGGTGCGCTCCTCCAGGGAGCAGGCCAGCAGGGTACCGCCCACCCCGGCGAAGGGATCGAACACATGCCCGCCACGCCGCGTGAAGAAGCGGATTAACTCGGCCATCAACTGCGGCGGTTTGGGCGAGGGATGGATGCGCCGTAGCGCATGCGCATAGGCTTCCGGCCCGCTGGTGGGGTAGCGTGTCGTGATCACCGAACGCAGGGCATAGATCCACTCCCGCCCGGTCAGGTCGTTGAGTTTGTTGCGCGGATCAGGCGCAGATGTTGTATTGGCTGGTTTATCTTCCATCTAAAGCGTTGTATCGGGCGCACCCGTAAACAGATCTCCCACTCGGAACGCAATTGTCGGCAGGCAGGCAAACCTGACCAGTTCCGTTGCAGCAAAGCTGCGTGCTACACCATAGTGTCCCGGCCCTGCCAGTTGGAAGGTGTGCAGTGTGCGCTGCTCCGGATCGACGATGGCATATTCGGGAACACCAGCCTGGGCATAGGCGTTCCGCTTGACCTCGGTGTCGTTGGCGGCATTGCCGGGTGAGAGCACTTCGATAATCAAATCCGGGACGCCAAAGACCCGGCGGTCGTGAATAATCGCGGCCCGCTCGGCCAGGATTACAACATAATCCGGCTGGACCGGATCACAGCGGGGCATCAGCACCCCGACCGGGGCAGGGACAGTAAATGCCAGTCCCCGATCTTCTGCCGGAATGCCCAGGTAGCGCTCCAACCGCTTGATGATCCACTGATGAAAAAAACTCGGCGCAGTGGTCATGTAGAGCACCCCATCAATGACCTCGTAGCGGTTGCCATCGTCCGGTAACTGCTGCCAGCGCGCATAAT
This sequence comes from Chloroflexaceae bacterium, assembly GCA_034437035.1. Taxonomy (GTDB): domain Bacteria; phylum Chloroflexota; class Chloroflexia; order Chloroflexales; family Chloroflexaceae; genus CAKZQX01. The sequence goes on along the minus strand of DAOTUI010000278.1, from coordinate 7,424 downwards.
TCCAGTCCGCACTGACCGAGCGCAGCACCAGATCAGGCACAGTTGCCAGGGTCATAGGGCTGCCTCCTTACCGTCGCTTACCAAATAACCGGGCAACCTGGCAGGCGAAGCCCGGCAGCAGCGGCGATGTCAGGGTGTCCCCGGCGAAGAGTGTGGCTATCAGCACCAGGGTGGCCTCCTCCCGCCGGTAGATTTCAACCTGGCGCTGCTGCCAATCCACAACCCAGTATTCCCACACCCCCCGGCGGGCATAGAGCTTGCGTTTGGTTTCGCGGTCGCGGCGCTGGTTTTTTGCACCGGGCGACAGCACCTCAATCACCAGTTCCGGGGCCGCGTGCAGCTTGCCATCGGCCTCAAGCGCTGTCGCCAGCCGCTCCTCGCTGATCCAGACCAGATCGGGGGCCACGTCATCGTCATCGGCGAAAATGAGTCCCGGCGCGGCATTAACCATACCCAGGCCGGTCTGCTCGCTCCACTCATCCAGGAAGCGACTCAGCCGGACAGTGGCATACTGGTGATCCCAGTCGGGCTGCTTTGACACGTACAGTTCTCCTGCGATCAACTCATACCGCTTGCCGTCGTCCGGCAGCAGTTCCAGATCAGCCGATGTCAGGCGGGGTGCCGTTGCCATACCTCTTCCTCTCACGCCGCACGTTTCACGTTTCACGCCTCACGGCTTATTCGTACGCATCATCTGGACAAACTCATTAAACAGATAGGTCGCGTCGTGTGGTCCCGGCCCGGCCTCCGGGTGATACTGCACGCTAAAGGCCGGTATGTTGCGGTGCCGTAGCCCCTCAACGGTCTGGTCATTCAGGTTGACATGGGTAATCTCCACATCAGCGGGCAGGCTGTCGGGGTCTACCGCGAAGCCATGGTTCTGCGAGGTAATCTCCACGCAGCCCGTGGGAATATGCCGGACGGGATGGTTGGTGCCATGGTGTCCAAACGGTAGCTTGAAGGTCCGCCCACCCATTGCCAGGCCCATCAGTTGATGCCCCAGGCAGATGCCAAAGACCGGCACGCGGCCCAGCAGATTACTCAGCGTCTCGACAGCATACCGGGCGGCGGCGGGATCGCCGGGGCCATTCGAGTAGAAGATACCGTCGGGTTGCAGCGCCAGCACCTCCTCGGCGGGCGTGGTGGAGGGAACGACCGTCACCCGGCAGCCATGGTCGGCCAGGCGGCGCAGGATCGTGCGCTTGAGCCCAAAGTCATACGCCACCACATGCAGCGGTCCATCCGCCGGTGCCGCCGGGGAGGACGTGCCGGCTGACTGGCCGGCAGCCCGCTGATCCTGATGCTTGTTATACTTCGCGCGCCACTCGCCGCTGTCCGCGCGCCACTCACCGCTGCCCGCCTCCCAGTGGTAGGGCTCCTCGCAGGTGACAACCTGGGTCAGATCCAGCCCTTCCATGGGCGGGGCGGCCTGTGCCTGCGCCTGCAGGCGCTCGACCGAGTCATCCTCGGTGGAGATGATCCCGCGCATCGCTCCGACCGCGCGAATATGCCGGGTCAGCGCCCGGGTGTCGATCTCGCTGATCGCAACAATATCATGTTCGCGCAGGATCTGGCTGATACCGCCGCGCGCGCGCCACGAACTGTAACTATCGGTATGCGCCCGGACAATAAAGCCTGCCACCTGGGGCTTTACCGACTCCGGGTCGAACTCATTCATGCCGGTGTTGCCGATATGCGGTGCCGTCATCACGACCAGTTGGCCGCAGTAGGAGGGGTCTGAGAGGATCTCCTGGTAGCCGGTCATGCCGGTATTGAAGACCACCTCGCCGATCCGCTCGCCGGGCGCGCCAAACGAGCGGCCGCGGAAACTGCGTCCGTCCTCTAATACGAGGAGTGCATCCACTATATATCCTCCGTTGTAACGGTTACGGGTCAGGGGTTTGGGGTAAACGGCACACAACCAGGTTGACGCCTGACCCCGCTCTCCCGCTCTATAGATCACGTTTTGCTGTTCGTTCATTGTAGCATAAAATAGGCTTAGGGGTTAGGGGTTAGGGGTTAAGGGTTAGGGGTTAAGGGTTAGGGGTTAAGGGTTAGGGGCAATACCTTTCAAATAACCGGGCTTACCTGTTTCCTGACCTGGAAGAGGATACCGCCTCCGGCAGGGTGGAAGAAACCATCCTTTTTTCACAAAAAAATTTTCACCTTGTGAAAATTTTTTTGTGAAAAAAGATAAAAATGTACCATGCTGCCGCAGGCGGAACCGTTCTGTATCGGAGCAAACGCCCGGTTTGCCACGTTACCGTGCAGGTTCTGCTATTTGAAAGGTATTGGGGTTAGGGGTTAACGGACTACAGCATACGGACTACGGCATACAGACTACGGCATACGGACTACGGCTCATGCATATTCTTCATATCTACAAAGACTACGACCCGGTGCTGGGTGGTATCGAAAATCATATCAAGGTGCTGGCGGAGGGGCAGGCGGCACGCGGGCAGCAGGTTACGGTGCTGGTGACGAATAGCGAACCACGCACCGCGATCCGGCAGGCGGGTAACCTGACCATCATCAAGGCAGCGCGGTGGGCGCATCTGGCCTCGACACCGTTGAGCCTGGTGGTGTTCCAGCAGGCCCGCCGCCTGCGCGGGGTTGATATTGTTCATCTGCATGTGCCCTACCCCCCCGGCGACCTGATCGCGCGGACGGTACCCGGTGCGCCCCGCTTCGTTGTGAGCTACCATAGCGACATCGTGCGCCAGCGGACGCTGCTCCGGGTCTACCGGCATCTGTTGCAACGGACGCTGGCGCGGGCGGATCGCATTGTGGCAACCAGCCCGCGCTATATTGCAACCTCCCCATTTCTGGCACCCCAGGCCGGCAAGTGTGTGGTTGTCCCACTCAGCGTGGACCCGACCCGTTTTGCCAATCCCGATACCGCCGCAGTCCAGGCGCTCCGGGAACGGTATGGCACACCGCTGCTGCTGTTTGTGGGCCGCCTGCGCTACTACAAAGGTCTGGACTTCCTGATCGCTGCGCTGGCGCAACTACCCGCTCCCGCGCAGTTATTAATTGTCGGCACGGGACCGGAGCGGCAACGCCTGCAGGCACAGGTCCAGGCCGCCAATCTGGGGCAGCGCGTCCACTTCCTGGACGATGTGAGCGACGCCGATCTGCCGGCGGTTTATGCGGCGGCTGATCTGTTTGTGCTGCCCTCGCATTTGCGTTCGGAGGCGTTTGGGATTGTGCAACTGGAGGCACAGGCGGCCGGGTTGCCGATTGTCTGTACGGAGTTGGGCACGGGTACGAGCTATGTCACGCAGCATGGCGTCACCGGCTTTGTGGTGCCCCCGGCGGACCCGGCGGCGCTGGCGCGGGCGATTGCGGTTTTGCTGGCAAACCCCGATCCGGCACGGCGGATGGGCGAAGCGGGCCGCGCACGGGTGCAGTGGGAGTTCAGTCACACCCGCCTGCTGGAGCGGATGCAGGAGGTGTATGGTTTGAGTGATGAGTGATGAGTGGTGAGAAGTTTGTTATAATGAAGCTATGTGAAAGAATATGTTGTGGCCAGAAGTGTACATTCTGAGAATATCAGGGAGTAGTATGATGAATTCTACGACTAGCCTCAAACAATACATCCTCGCCACTCTCGACTCGCTGCCGGAGGAGCGTCTTTCCGAGGTTGCTACATTCCTGGAGTTTCTCCAGTACAAACATGCCGGTCAGCGACAGACACCCTACGTACCAGTTGCCCTGGGCGGGCTCTGGCAAGATGTCTCGATCAGTGATGAAGATATTGCCGAAGTGCGCCGCGAGATGTGGGGTAACTTTGGGGAGCGAGAATTACGAGTCGGTTTGTCACCGATACGCATGCATTCTACTGGTATGTTGCGGGCGACTCAAGGCTTTCATTAACCGTTCATCGAATTTTCCAGGAAACCGATGCAGGACTTCACCAGATTCCGGTACCAGGCATCGTTTTGATTGAAATGGTCTATCTGGTCGAGAAAGGACGGCTAAATGTTGTGTATTTTGACCGGATCATGAATTTACTCAATGTGATTGGCGGGAGTTATGCCATTGCCCTTCTTGACCAACAAACTGTAGAGGCATTTCGGCAGATTCCTCGTTCATCAGTGCCAGAGATGCCAGACCGAATTATTACGGCAACTGCATACCAATTTGGGCTACCTTTGATTACTCGAGATACTGCTATCCAAAATACAGGTATTGTCTCGACCATCTGGTAGTGAAGATTTGTTCTGCTTTTAGTGATACCTTCAGGTAATTTTACTGCTCCAAAAAATCCGAATTTAATGCTGTGATTTACCAGGTAAGGTGTTGCTTATTTTGAACAACACCTTGCCATGTGTTCCAGCCTACAGCCTACGGAATTACCGCCTCCAACACCAAGTCCCCCGCCTCCACCTGCACCTGGCCGGTTGCTGCCGCCGTGGGCAGGTCAACCGCCAGCGGCAGATCGGGCCGCAGCGTCAGCGGTATGCTGCGAAAAAGCTCCTGCCCATCGAGGCGCACCACAACCGTCGCATCCGGAATGATCCGCGCCGACGCCGGCGTAACCGTCAGGCCGCCATCGGCGCGGCGGGTCAGGCCCAGCGCCCCGTCTGCCGTGGCGGTTGCCAGGTCGCCCAGCCCCCAGAGCGGTAGCCAGTCGGTGGTGATCGTGCGGGTTGTGCCGTCCGGCAGTGGCGGGTAGTCCCAGAAGGTGGGCTGTGCGCCGCTCCAGAGTTCCACATATTCGCTACCGTCGTCGGTGTAGAGGTTTAGATCAAAGGTATCGCTAAAACCGAAGATCTTCGCGCCCACGACATCGGGGCCATGGATTACCACTGCCCCGGCATCCTGGTTACGGTCATAGACTCCCAGGAAGGGGATCGGCTGCGGGCTAAACGCGCCGACATAGCCGGTCCAGTTTGCGGGCAAGCTGAAGTCGCGCCCGGCATAGCCCGGCCAGGTAAACCACTCACCGGGCGCAGGCAGCGCCGCATCCTCGGTCGCATGCACAATCATCCGCTCCGTTGGGGCGACAAACCGCAGTCCGGGGCCGATATCGTTGCGTGCGCCGGGAGCCGTCGCCGCGTTGGTCCACATCTGCAGCGGGCGCGCTGTGCCGGTGTTGTTCGCCACTGCCAGCGCCACCCGGAAGCGGGCCTCGCCCGCCGACAGCCCGACGCGGCCCGTGACCCGCAGCCCCGTCTGCGCCTCGATTGTCGTGGCCTGCACGGTCAGCCCCGCCGGGGTCTCCTCCAGCGTCAGATCCCAGGGCAGATACTCCAGGTAGCCATGCTCCTCGGTGGGTGCGGCCCACTCCAGCCCGCCCACGCCCAGCCACCAGCCGCGCTGCCCAAACGGGCTCGGCTTGATCACCGGGTTCTGGTAGAAGATATTCTGCCCGCCGGCCTTATCAATCGCCTGGTAGAGCCGTCCGCCCAACTCCGGCAGGAAAGTCAACCGCAAAAACTGGTTCTCCACGACCAGCAGGCGATAGCTTTGCGGCTGCGGCGGCCCGACCAGCGCACGATCCAGGCGCGGGTAGGGGTAGACCGGGTCATCGGGGGTGGTGGGCACCAGCGCCGCGTTGTAGTCGTAGGTCGGCAGCGTGATGGTTGTCTCCTGCGTGCGGATGCCCTCCGGCAGCGGCGGCTGAGCGTAGCGCAGCGGATGCCCGTAGCGCCAGCGGACATAGTGCTGCCCGACATTGCCCATCTCGACCTGCCAGCCGGGCGGGTTGGTGGGCGTGTAGGTCAGGGTGCGCCGCTCAAAGGCCTGGAAGAGCAGCGTCGTCACCGGCCCACCGACGCGTGCCCTGATCCAGTAGGGCTCGCTGATCGGGTAGCCAAAGGTCGCCAGCGGATCGATCGGTTGCGCCTGCATAAAATCGTCAAAGACCCGTGGCAGGTTATGCCCGGTCACCGGCGCATAGGCGACAATCGTGGTTTCCGGGAGCGCCAGGTCGGGCTGGTCGCCCACGCCGCCGGCCCCGAACGTCGCGCTGACCCGTTCGCCCCGGCGGTCGGGCGCGCGGTTACTGCCGGCGATAGAAACCAGCGGCCCAAGCTGCGCATAGGTCGGCGCTTCCGGGTTGGCAACGGGATCACCCGCCACCGGCAGATCGGCAGGCGCGCGCGCTGCAAAGCGATCCAGGCCCACCTGCACCTGCCCGCTGATCATCTCGACAACCAGCAGGCCGTTGGTGACAAACCAGGGATCTTGCGGGTTGGCGGCGGGATCGGTCAACTCCATCCGCGCCTTGTCGAAATATTGCACCAGCCGCGCCCCGCCGGGAGCCTCGGCAAAACGCTCATAGCGGCGCCGGCCCACGCCCGCGCCCCAGATCCAGGAGCGGGTCACCCTCCCCGCCGCCACGGGCGCATCGGTGCGGCTCCAGCGCCGGCGAAAGGCATCCGTGGCAAAGCCGTCGTCGCCGCTCTGGGCCTGGGTTGGCGGGGTCAGCAGGGTGACAAGCAGGATGAGGAGCATCAATAATGATGAGTTTTTCATAGGTTTTGAGTGATTAGTGATTAGTGGTCAGTGGTCAGTGATTAGTGGTCGGTGATCAGACCAATGGCGACAATCAAGGCGTTTGTCGAAAACTGCAAGCCGCAAGCCGCTGGTGAACGACAGTTATTTCCGGCGGGCGAGTTTGCGGCGCAGTGTATTGAGCATTTTACGAAATTCGAGGATCAATGCAAAAGTGGGGGCGGCTTCGGCGGGAGAGCAGCCGTAGGGTGCATCGCATGCACCCTACGGCTGCCGCACAGGATACCAGTTCCTGGCGGAAATGGCGCACTGCCCACAAATGCACGCATGGGCATCTGCTTGGAGGAAAGCGTCAGGACCACGAACGCCGCGCAAGGGGCGAAACCTGCGAAATGATGAGGGTGGGTTGAAGCGCCGCCCCAGGCATCGGCGCGTTGGCGCGTACTACAGGGGACGGCACTGGTGTTATCTGGCCGACAGTATGCCGACCGGGAACCGGCCTATCGTTCTCCTTGAATGCCTCGGCGCTGCGGCGTACAGGTTACGGCACAGCGCATTTCCGGCGGGCAAGCAGCACGAGTGGCGAGACGCAGGCCAATGTTATCGTTGTGGTTGTCGGGATTGTTGTGGTTGCGATACGCACAACGCGCGTTTGATTGATCGTTGTTCCACGAGCCGCCCCGCAGCACGTTATTCGGCCGGTTCCTTTCACGTAATAGTGGGTTGCGCACCGCCAACCCGTTTGAGCCAGTCGCCCAGTAGCGCACCGATAGCGCTGACTTCGCGTGAGACATGCTCGTACTGGCGCAGCGTCAGCAACCCCAGGTCGTGGGCCTCTCAGGTGTAGGTTTTTTATGGTAGGGACGCGCTTCTGCGCGTCCGCAGCCCGTCCCAATGCGGAAAATACTGCACTGGAGCGGCAGCCGCTGCCGGTCCCACTGACCGCATTCCAATGCGCTCTG
>DAOTUI010000277.1:0-25035 GCA_034437035.1 Chloroflexaceae bacterium | reverse complement strand
CAGAGCGCATTGGAATGCGGTTGGCGCGACCGACAACGACCGCCGCTCCAGAAACCATTTCCCGCACCAGGACGGGCGGCGGACGCGCAGAAGCGCGTCCCTACCACAAAAAGCCTACACCTGAGAGGGTAACCCGGGCGGGTTGAAGCGTTATCGTATGATGACCGGGAGAAAGACGCTGGTCCCCGCTCCCGCCGGCTCGTAGCGAATGCTGTCCTGTACAATGCGGGACACATTGCCGGCACTGTCGCGGAAGCGCACATACACTTTCGTTGTTGTATCGGGCGCGGTATCCGCCAGCGTCCAGTCGATATTCTGTGCCAGTGGTTGCCAGGGCGCATCCGCAATGTTCCTGGGATCGTTGCTGATCTGCACCTCGGCAATATCCTGGAACAGGGCGGTGCGCTCAAATGCCGGCGCGAACGCGAGTTGCACTTCTCTGTCTGCGGTGCGTATGGCACCGTTATCAATCAGCACAATCCCGGCCGGCGGCACCGGATCGACGCTCGGCGTGACGACATCGCTGGTGCGTACGGCGCTACGATGATCGTCGCTGTCCACGGCGATAATGCGGTACTGGTAACCGGTCCCATTCTGAATATTGTCGCTGTCGGTGTAGACTCCGGTCAGCGGCAGTTCCAGCGTAGTGAGCAGGTTCCAGGGGACATTCGGTGGTGCCGAGCGGAACACCTGGATCTGTGTGTATTCGGCCCGGGCATCATAGTTGAGCACGACGGCGGCATTGTCCGGTGTGGCGGAGAAGAAGTCCGGTGCCTCAATCTGATCATCGTTCGGGTCAAATGGGTTCTGTCCCTTGTTCACCTCGGAGCTGTCATTCTCACCGCCGCCGTCCGTATCGGAGTCATTCGGATCGGTGCCGGTTGTGAATTCATCCGGGTTGGAGAAGAACTCCCCGTCGGGATCACCAAAATCGCTGTCCAGATTGTTGTCCTGCTCGTAGGGATCGGGCAGCCCATTGGTGTTGGTATCAGCACCCTGCTCCACCGCAAATGAACCCCGTACCTCACGCTTGAAATCAGGACCAGTAACCAGAATGCGCACCTGGTACGAGCCTTCCGGGGTAGGCGTACCCCCGGTCTCACCCTGGGGCGTAACTGCTTCAGCCTGATTCAGCCCGCGATAGCGGCCACAGTACAGACCATCATTTGCTGTGCCGTCATCATGGCTGCCGTCATCGTACATGGGTACGCTGATAGATGTGCCATCAGGCGCTGTCACCACCGCCGCGACAGACAACCCGCTTTCTGGCTGATCGGACGAGACAATCGTGCAGATGGGCACATTCTCGCCGGTAGCATATGGCAACCCCGGATTGATCGGGAGCAGCTCGGCGGTAATACTGGTGTTGCCGCTGACGATGACCTGGTAGGGTATTTGTGCCTGCTGCTGCAGGCCGATAATGAACGGATCGTAGTAGACTTCGATCTCCCAGGTGCCCTGGCTATCATTCGGGATGGGATTCTGAATACGCCAGCCGATATGACCCCCATTATCCAGGTCGAGAAACGCCGGGGTGTAGCTGGTGTTGCCGCTCGGATCGCGCAGGATGACAGTAAATGTGTCGCTGCTGCTGATAAACCCGTCCCAGTCCAGCGTAATCAGTGCCGCGTTAACCGATGCATCAATTGCGAGAGGAATGGTCTCGGTTACTTCTTCGGTAAATGTACCGGCCTGATAGTCGAGCCGCTCACGGCCAACGATATCGGCGTCGGCATACTCATAGCTATTCGCCAGGCTCAGGGCGGTGTCGGATGGGCTGCCGACCTGCGCCAGGTTGCTGACGAACACATCATTGAAGAAGTATTGCCCGGCGGTATCTTCCGCAATCTGTTGCATCAGCAGTTCATCCGACTCCTCGCCAAACGCAATGGCTGTGACCGGACACTCAGTGTCCCGTACATCGCTCTCCACATCGGCCCAGCGCAGATCGCGGTTTTCGATACCATCGGAGAGCAGCACAAACGAACAGCGATCGTTGCCGGTTGGGCTGGCGGTGCGCTGATTGGCGGCTTCATTCATCCCATCGCCGATACTGGTAAATCCGTCCGGCATCAGGTCGTTGATAAAGGTCTGCGCATTACTGCGCACCGTTGCATTGACGGCCTGCAGGTCGAACGGCTGTGGGTTGACATCCTGGTTGTAGGGCACCACCGCCAGACCGTCCCCGCCACGGGTGATATCGACATAGAAGTTAGCGGCATCCCGGGCGGCTTCAATCTTGCCATCGTTCGCCATCGAGTCGGAGCGGTCAACCACCAGCACATGGTCGGTCTGTTCGGAACTATAGCGCACGCTGTTGCCGGCGATGTCCGAGGCGATTTCCGTGGCCGTGCCCGGCTTCTCCAGGGACACTTCCAGGTCGTAGGTGCCATCAGTGTCGATGCGTGGTGCCTGGATCACCAGCCAGTATTGTTGCTGGACAAAGCCGCCGCCGGTGATACTGGCCGCAATTCCATTGACGGTCGCTTTAAAATCGCTATTGGTGAGCCCGGCGACCACCGGGGCATCCGCTGAGCCATCGGTGACGATCACCTGGGCCAGGAACTTGTCCACGGATGCGCCGGTGCGGATATCAGCCACATTCACCTGATTGGGGATGAAAATATCCATCACCGGGTTGGCGCAGCCGAGCGTGACATCAACATTGTTCACCGTGTTGTCGAGACTGCCGGCAATGGCGACAATCCGGGTGATGCCGTCGTTGATAAAGCTCTGCGACCAGACGTTGCTGGTGCTCTCACGATGCGCGGCGAAGTCGTTGCCCTTCTGGGTGACGACATGGTAGAACGTGGAGCCACTGCCGTTGTTGTCGAATGTGGCCGTAATCACCGGGCAGTTGTCCCCAACATCGGCCTGCATGTAGCGGGCGGCATAGCGGTTTACCTGCAGATTGCGGAAGTCGTCATTTGCGCCGATGGTGATGGGACCACCGGCTATGGCGGGCATAATCGGCCCATAGGTGCCGGCATTACCGGGCTGATCTTCATCAATATAGCGGTAGGAGTCGTCCGGTACGCCGTTCAGGTCTTTGGTCCAGTTGGCGACGGTGAACTGACGGAAGGCGGCCTCAAAGTCTACCCCGACTTCCAGATTAAGCAGCGCCTGGTTCGTCGCCGCGATGCTATCACTGTTTGCTGCGGCTTCCCAGAGGGCCAGCATAGCATCAACGCCGCGCTCCGGCTCGGTGGTAATACTACCATACTGCTCGGTGAAGAATTTCCACCAGAGCGCCGCCGGATAGCCACCGCCGGCACTGGTCAGGTCCGCATTGGTGTTGGTCAGGTAGCCATCGACTTCATTATTAAATGAGAAGGTATGGCCGGCAGCATTGGCCCAGTTATCCACATTGTCAAAGACCATGTCTTCCATCGCGCGGGCCGTGCCTTCGCGGACCCATCCTGGTTCGCCTTCATCATAGTTATACTGCACAGCGTGAAAGAGTTCATGGCCCAGAACCGTCTGGGGACGTTCCGGGTTCAGCATCGGATTACTGTAACAACCACCATCAATATCGATATACTGATTGTTGAAGGGGGCAAACCCGTTACAGAACGAGGTGCTGCGCAGGATCACCTGAAGTTTATCCAGGCTATATTTCGGTGCAGAGAAGTTAAAGTCGTTATCGTAGCGATCCCAATAGTTATCAATATCATCGGCCGAGTCAGTCGCCTGGGTCTCGGTATAGTCGTCATCATCATAGTAAACACAGAATTCATCCCGCTCAATCGGGTCGGCATCCAGCCCGCTGGGGGCACCTGGACAGTCCTGCTGCAGGCCCGGTTCGCCTTCCTGCGCCCGGGCTACCGATGGAGCCTGATCGCCAGTCGAAATCTGGCTGATCAGTAGCGGAAAGAGCAACAGTAGACCGAGCAGCAATGGACGCGTTACATATCGCCAGGAGTGCATAAGTGGGCTCCTTTTTGCTTGCAAACACAATACAACATACTCTGTTCCCGTTTATGGCACCTCATATTGCCTTTTCTCATCATCACAATGACGATGGTAGCTGACCGGTTAGTCCCCGGTGTGCTGCCCAAGAAAATGGGTATGGAGATCCAACTCCTCGGCCCCCAGCAGCGCCAGTTTCACCTGCTCCCCGGCCGGCTGATCCGGGTGCAGTTCAAAGCGGGCACGCTCAAACAGTTGCATGCGATAGACCGCGCCGGTTGCGGGGGATACGCCCAGGTACTCTTCACTCAGCGGGTAGCCGAAGACCTGCAAGCCACCATTCTGCTGCCAGAATGACAGGAAGGGGTCGCCCACGCTGTGCTGCGTCTCCGGGAAGTAGACCCGTCCCGCCGGTTGCTCGGGTGTGACGGGTGCTAGCACATCGTAGACGGCTTCGCCGGGGGGAATATCTTGCAGGGTCTTCAGGTAGGCGCGGATCTGCTCGCTCTGTGCATCGCTGACCTGCTCCGGGGTGAAGCCGGGCATCTTGCCGGGAATACCATTCCGCACCAGACTCAGGAAGTTCGCCGCCTGTTCTGCGGGGGGAAGATTACGCACCTCCGGCGGCGGCGGCACATTCAGTGGTGGCCCCAGTTCACCCGTTCCCCGCACGCCGTGGCAGATGGCGCACTGCTCGTTAAACAACGCCTCCGCTGCGGCCATGTCCCCCTCCTGGGCCGCCACCGGGGTGGGCCTCTGTGCCTGGGGCATTCCCAGGAGCAGGCCCACGATCAGGAGCAATGCCGCTCCGCCAACCATTCGTAATAGCAATCCATTGTGTTGCATGTCTCTTCCTCCGTGAACCTTCACCACTACATACAGTACATACAGGTCACACCGATGCTCCCCTGCTGCGAGCAGGCGGAAATGTTGGGGGCAGCGCATGGCACCTATGCCACCAGGGAAAGCTGTGCATAAACCGAAGGGGCTCTGGTTGTGCGGGTGTATGCACTGATCAGGGTAGCAGCGGGGTATTATTTTTTGATTAAATGACCGGAAGCCTGGCTGCTGGAGGCAAGAAAAAACTGCTGCCCGGTGGTGAGCAGCAGTGAAGCATGGTCAGAAAATCCATTTGACCGTTTGATCCGACCGCGGTTGCGTTCATTTGACACGAGTTACGTGGTCACTGACCTGGCAGAGCATGTCGCCTCCGGCAGGGCGGAAGATTCTCTGCTTGTTCACAAAACATTTGCACAGAGTGCAAATGTTTTGTGAACAAGATGGATCACGTACCATGCTGCCGCAGGCGAAGCGGGCGTCCATCGGGTGAAACGTCCGGTTTGCATGGCAACTGCGTAGCTCCTGTCATTTTTGAGCCATTTGCACGCGGTTGACGTTTGCAGGTTTGTGTAATCCGCAAACGTCAACTGAGTGCATGGTTGTTAGAAAGCGGGTGGTTCCTTCGCAGAGTATGACGGAGCAAAGAAGGCGTAGAGTGGTTTAGAGGAACCGATGTATGTCGGCTCGAACCAGTTACTCAGATCGTTCTTTATCTCAAACTGAATGCGCATATCACCGTTGCGCGGATCGTTGGGATCGTAGACATAGATCTCGATGACGTTGCCGGACTGTGTGTAGCCGTAGGCCAGTACCTGATGGTTGTTGCCGAGTTGGTTGAGGCCGGTCTTAAACGGCTTTCCGTGCGTATCCACATGAATTAGACCGAGCGGGCATGGGTTATCGCTGTCGAGTGTCGGTTTGATCGTATTTTCCCACTGCTCCTTCATCACCTCGTTTCGGCTCTTCTTAACCTGCCCCCATTTCTTGGTATTCGCCGAGTTCATAAGCGTTTGATAAAGGGCTGCGCCGAGCGTGTTTCCGTCTCCAGGTTTGAAACTGTCAAAGAGTCGCTCCGACAGAAAGTTGAAGAGCTTTGAATCTTCGTCCGGTACACTTCGGCTAACGGGGGAGTTTGGCGGCCGCCGGTTAAGGAGATCTTCCGGCCAGGGGGAGTGCCCGTATTCGTAGTAGTCGCGGGCGGCGAACACCATGCCCCCACACATGCCGTTTGTAGTGTCCCCGATTTCGTTGATGGTGATTGGTCCGATTGATATCGGGTTCGGCAGAGTATATTGACCGGCGGGGAAGGAATTTTGGAAACGGAAGCCGCAGGTTTTGGGGTGAAAGTTGCTGACCTTGACCTGGGGGACTTCTTCTGCTTGATACTCTGGTACCATACGACCGGGCCGGGCAATACTAAGGAATCCGATGGTTTCGCCGGTATGCTCCCCATCCCGCGCCTGTTCTTCCTGCACGCGGACCTCGAACCCGTGTGCGTCGAGGTTCCTGGTCCGGATGACTACCTCATGCGTTCCGTTCCGAGTCTGGCACTGAGTGATGAGGACGGGTTGCGTATTTTGATAATCCGGAGTAAAGCCGACCTCATTGCTCCACGCATGGGTGGCCTGGGTCGTCCCGACGTGGAGGTGTGCGCCATCAGAAAGCTCGTGGATTCCCTTTTCAACCACGATGTAGCCGATGGTTTCTTCGACGTGTTTTCCGTTGAGGTAGTTCCACTCCTCAATTTGAAATTCGCACGAGTTCGCATTGACGTTGCGGAGGCGAATGTGAGCGGGGTTTCCGCCGTTGTAGGTCATGATTTGCATGAAGACCACGGGGGCGGAATAGCGCTCGTCGAACGTGAGCGCGTGCCAGTGATCGCGCCCTGGCTGGTCGGTTTGGAGCGTCCCCGCTTCACCAATGAAGTCGCCGGTTTTGTTCCGGAAGCGGCCGCTCGGAACCGCGATGATGCTGATGGTTTCCTCTTTGTGTCTCATCTCTTGATCCTGGGAGGCCTCTTCTTCAACAAAGACCTCGGCACCGGACGGCGAAAGATTCCGCAGCCGGGGTGCGGCCGTGTTTTGCCCATTAAACGTCTCCAGCGTTGTTAGCACGACCGGCGACGCGTCCATGCGCGTCTCGAACGCGAACGCCTTCCAGAGATGTGTCACGTTTTCGACTCGACCAAGCCCGATGGTGACATCGCGTCGCGGGGTCACCAGCACGCCGAGCGTCTCTGCCGTATGCGGCCCATCGCGGGCCTCTTCTTCCTGGAGCCGGATGTCAACGCCCTGAGCGTGTAAGTTGCGGTGCCGGGTTACGACCTCGTGCTCCGTCTCTTCATTCTCTTTCCCTACCGGCCATGGCGCCAATTAAGACATCAACGCTGAAAGATGTCCTGGATCGTATAATTTACTCGCACCTTCGCGGGATTGTCCTTGTCAGAAGAGACTTTCACAACCTGACTAACTTCCTTCGTTTCGCCACAACGAAGGGTAATCTCCATGGTTTCCTCGCCATAGTCATCATTTCCCGTGAACCAATCCCGTGGCAGATCCTTCTCAGTCACTGCCGTGGTTAAGTTCTGCGTCTTCTCGGAGCCCTGTTGTACGTAGAAGGAGCGAAGCGTACCTTTGGTACGCAGCAGGTTGATCGCGCCCGCAATCAGGGCGACGATGCCCGCCAGCGTATGGATGAGCAGGATCATAACGTGCCTCACTTTCGTCGCTGTCTCATGCTGACTGAGTCTACCGTATCGGTGTTCCCCTGCCATCAGTTAGACGTGGTAGCTGACCGGGGTAGGCTATGAATCCGTTTCGTGCGCAGATGTGCCCTCATCCGATGTCAGGGCTCCGTCATATGTTTCATGCAGCGTATGATGCGGGGTGTGTGGCGAAGACGCATATCAAAGCTGTGTCGGTCTGGCCGTGCGTTGGAGCACGCCGGCAAAGCTGTGGCGATAGAAAGCGACCAGTGCGAGGTGCGGTAGCGCGATGGCCAGACCCAGCGGAAGGGTCGCCGGATCAGTGAACACATGCACGCCGATGATGACAATCATAATCGGTGCCAGCATGGTGAGCGCCAGCGGGACGTAGCGGTTGATGAGCAAGAGCACGCCGCCCACCACCTCGGTTATTTTGTGCAAGGCCAGCAGAAACCCGGTTTGCTGCATCGCTTCAATCAGGAAGTAGTATGGGCGCTGCGAAAAATCGCCGAATGAGTCCAGGCCCACGACGACGAGCAGGCCATTGATGCCCGCAAGCAGGTAGAGTGTGCCCACCCACAGGCGCAGTCCGAATATCACCCTGTGCATTCACATCCTCCTCACTATCTCCTGTCACACGGTTGACTCACGCCGCAGCGTGCCAGCCGTGTGACACAGCGCGTAGCCCGCCAGCAGTGCACCAATGCCGATCAGGTTGCCATACCACGGCGCAGTGGCAGGTGTATCGAGCGTCACGCGTACCGTGGCGTAGAGGTTGGGCAGATAGAATACCAGCCCCAGCAGCGGGATAAGCCACACCGCCCACGCCTGCCCCTGCCGAAACGGCCCCATCACCCGCACCGCCAGCACGATGCCCACGGCAACCCAGCCGCCGCCAGCAACCCGCATTAGCGCCAGAATGAGCGTTTGCTCGGCGGGCTCCAGTGCCGCCCATGCAGTGCTGAGCGCGGCGGCGTGGTAGGGCATAAACTGCGGCGAAAAGAGGTAGATGCTGCCCAGCACCACGCTAATCAGTGCGACGATGCTGTAGGATACGGCGGCGGCTTTTCCGCGTATGGTCATTGGTTTCCCTTCCTTGCTCGTGTGTCTGGTGCATGCCTGCGCTGCTTATGGTATACCTTGTCCCAGTAGCCAGACCCCGACCGCCGGCAGCGCCAGCACGCCCACCGCGAGCACGACCGCCAGCCACAGGCTATGCCGTCCCACCAGCAGGTAGCAGACTGCCGGCACCAGCAGCACGACCAGCACGACCAGCAGCCCGCGCCAGTTGAGCAGCGAGAGCAGACCGAACCCACTCACGAGCAGCAGCGTCCGGCCCATATAGTCGAGCCACGAACACGGCTGCTCCTGTGCGCCGATGAAGGGCAGGATGCTGCCGCATGTGCCGTTGTAGTCAGACGCGATCGCCACGAGCAGCGCCACCACGCCAATCAGCAAAACTGCTCCTTCCACCAGCGCAAGCCGCAGCAGATGGTCGCGCTGGGTGTTGTCCATATGCCGCCTTGCTCCTATGCCGGTGTATTGCCGAAAAACTGCCCGTGAAAGCCGAACGGGATATGCTGCGGCACCTCGGCGCGGGCGATCTCGCAGAAGTCCTGCGCATCCAATACCAGCAGGTACGAGCGGCCCGCCGCGCTATCGAGCACAACCGCGAGGATCACGCCCTCGTCTTCAGCCTGCGCACCTGGTGCAGCGATAAACACCGGCTCGCCGGGGTAGTGCCCGGCCTGATACCAGGTCTGTGCGCTCTTCTGCTCACTGTCGATCTTGACAAGTTGGTTCCAGAAGTCGCGGGTGCCCTGGCGCACGCCGGCGCCATAGACATAGCGGTAGGGGCGTGCATTGCAGCGGTCGTAGTTGATGCGTGGCACCTCGATGCTCTCGCTGGTCAGCCGTTCATACCTGGCGTGTCCCCCACCGCGCGGCAGCCGGTAGCGCCGAAACTCGGCCTGTGCCACGGCAGTATCGTCAGCACGCAGCGCATCGAGATAGAAGTCGCGGACGATCTGGGCATCAGGATAGGCAGAGATATCGAGCACAAGCTCGTCGCCCTGCTCAAAGGCATTGATATGGTGGAAGGCGAAAAACGCATCGGTCGTCACCTCGGCGGCAAGTTCGCCGCTGCTGCGGTCGATCAGCAGGAAGCGCGCGCCTTCCTCGGGCATCCACTGGTAGTTTTCGATAAAGGGCTGATTGCTGAAGCGCAACGCCGGCGCGCTCGGCAGCTTGAGCGCAAACTCGGCCAGGATGACATAGTGCTCGGTCATCCCGAAGCTGTGGATGTAGCCGGGTTTCTGCACCGGGAGTTTGCCAAGCAGCGTGCTCTGCCCGTCGCGTAGTTCGTAGATGTTGTAGGTGGTATTCGGCCCCACATGCACCGTGTAGGTCAGGCCCACACCGCGTTGCGCATCGAAATGCGGATGCGCCGTGGTCATCTGGCCTGTGGCCTCAGTGCCGGGATAATCGTAGACACCGATGGTCGCCAGCGTTTGCGGGTCGAAGCGTATCGCCATCGGGATTTCGGTCACCGCGAGATAGTCGTCGGCCAGGCGGGCAATGTTGACGTTGGCATTGACCCCGAAGTTGGGCGGCGTGAAGAAGGCCATCACGCGGCTGAACAGCGAGCGGCAGGGGTCGGTGGCAAACTCGCTGTATGTAATTTGCCCTGCGTCGTTGTTCTTGCGGTAGGCGGGTGACTGAATATACTGGTTGGCATAGGTGACGGTGCCATCCTGGATGGCAAAGGCGTGCAGCATCGCCAGCCCGTCGAACCAGTGGCGGTAGCGCTGCGCGCCCACCTCGTACTGCGCGGGCGTGTTGCGCACCAGCGTGCCGCTGAGCCAGCCAGGAAGCCGGCCCTGCACGGGCAGGCGTTCGTTCTGTAGTTCGGTGTGCTGCGTGGTCAATCCCTGGACAAATTGATTAGGCATCGCTTGTATTTCCTCTCTCGTTTCGTGTTCAACATTTTGTCGATTCGTGCAGCGTGTCAGTGTTCCGGCTCCCCGTTCACGCGCTGCACCAGCAGCAGGGTCAACCCCAGGTCGCGCACCTTGCGCAGCAGCCCGTGCAGGGCAGCCTGATCAGCGACCGGCCCGGTGAGCAGGGTGGCATTGTCGGTCTGCGGCACAATCTGCATCCCCTCGAACCAGTCCGACCAGTGCGTATCCAGGTGGCCACGCACCCGAATGCGGTAGACCGGGCGCGGGTCGGGTTGTGCCGGGTATTCTGGCATAACGTCCTCGCTTTCGGCTCAGTCTCTATCGCTCCCTGTCGCGGTTGGCGCGCTCGTGTGCTGCTCCTGCTGGTGCAACTCATACAGCCGCGCCATACGGTCGATGAACCATAGCTTGGTGACCGCGGTGAGCAGCGTGGCCGCAATCGCCGTGGTCAGCTTGCGCTGGTAGGCAGCGACCAGCGACACCAGGAACACCGGCAGGTTGATGATGTTCAGCCAGGTGGGCAACCGCCACTGCTGCGGATTGTAGCCGCTCGTCCAGAGCCGCTCACCCAGCACGCCCTGGCTCATCCAGTTGTCGGTGCTTTTGGGCGGCGGGAACAGTAGTGGGTTGATGATGAAATAGACGATGCAGGCCGCTACGCCGCGCCGGCTTCGATGATACAGCGCGGCAATCAGTGCGGGATGGCCCAGGGTGCGGCTCCAGCCGCTCCAGGGGTTGCTATGCCGTGCCCAGAAGGTCGCTGTCAGGCGTTCTTTTCGGGTCTGTTGTGTGTGGGGTTCGTTCATGCGTTGCTCCTCGCTTCTTCGCGTCATGCTTGCAATCTGGCCCCAGGATAGCAGACGCATCAGCAGACGCCATCTGTCAGAGGTGGTAGACCGGGGCAGTAGGTTGTGCCGGGCCGCGCACTACCACGCCGGGATAACACCATCGGGAGATAGCACCCGGCCTGCCGGCTGCTATGCTGAGTCCAGAACGTAATCTGAAAGCATACCGGGAGGAAGAACATGGACACCTACACGCATACACACGACGAACGGCGCGAGCAGCGCGCTCGCCGCTCTGTGCCGGCGCTGCGCAGTTTCTACCTGCACGCGATCCTGTACGCTGCGGTGATGGCGCTGCTGTTTGCGATTGACTGGCTCGGCGGGCCGGGTTGGTGGTTCGTCTGGCCGCTGCTGGGCTGGGGCATCGGCGTAGCGATGCACGGCATCAGCGTTTTCGGCATTGGCGGTCTGTTTGGCGAGGCGTGGCAGGAGCGCAAGACGCAGGAGATGCTGGAACAGGAGCGGCGCTAATAATGCTGGGGTCAATAGCAGCGCACTGCTGATAAAGTATTACATTGCTGGGCTGCTGCTCAATAACGTAGAGTAGGCCGGTTTGCTGGCGGCAGTCAGCGAGAACCAGGCATGGCGGGTGGGGTAGAGCGATGCACACACCACCTACCTGGTGCGCGACGGTTGAGAGAAGTGTGTGAACGTTTATGAATCGTCGTGCTTCCGCTGCTTGCGGAGGCCCCCGAGTGCGCCAAGCGCCACGCCCAGACCCATACCGATGCCAACGCCCAGGGCGATATTGCCCAGTGCCACGCCCACCGCCGTGCCCACTCCGGCACCAATGGCAATACCAATGCCCATGAAGGGGGCAGCAGGGTGGTTGTGCGGTTCCTGTTCGCTCACAGAGTGGTTGTGCGGTTCCTGTTCGCGCATCCGTGTGTACTTTCTGGTGTATAAGAGCTATTCCGCGCCAGGGACTCACGTCTCTGGCTGAGATTATATAGCAACCCTGCATTTGTCGTAGTGCCGTCTTCAGGCGGTTGACAACGAATTCCCGAAGAACCAGTTCACAACCAATTTAGGATTGCTATAATACGAAATTGCCATCAGTGTTGCAAAAACTGTTTCTTGGGCGCACGCGCATCTCGCTCGCACAACGCACGCAGCAGGCAAGATGCCTGCGCCCGGCCAGCACCACAGCGACGGTTGTATGTTCCAGCAGCAGCGCGGCGATTGCGCGTCCGGCGCGGCACGGGCCGCCCAGGATGATGATCGGGTGTTGCGATTGCATACTTCTCGTCTCTCTATGCGCTTCGATAGATGCGTGCTCACCCGCCGAACACCCCCGGCAGCAGGATGGCAAAGGCCAGCCAGAGGAGCGCCAGATGCAAGATCACCGCTGTCCACGTGCTCTGGGTGCGCTGCGCCAGGAACGGGATCAGCAGCATAAACGGCAGATCGGTGAACAGGTTGTACAGTGTGTACAGGTGAAATAGCCCGTTCCACAGCAGCCCGTTAATGAGCCACGCCTGGCGTCCGTGCGTCTGTTCCATCCGCGGCAGCAGATACCCGCGCCAGATGATCTCCTCGCCCAGCACGCCCACAATGCCCCAGACCAGCCAGAAGCCCAGCAGCCAGACGTTCCCCGCCATCGGCACGCCGAAAAAGGTGTCTGTGCCCCCTGCTTGCACGCTGGCCTGCGGGTTGGCGAACAGGGCCGGGGCAGCAGGCGCGGGTGGGAATATCTGCGTAAGCAGGGGCACCGTCCATTCCAGGGCCGGCCCCAGCCCCACCATCAGCGGGAACGTCGGCAACATCCACTTCCAGTCGCGGCGCGGAATGGGCACAAACCGGAAGCGCCGTGCAAAGGTGCGCCAGGTGTTTCCCGGCTGCATCAGATGATGTACCACCAGGGCGAGCGCCAGCGGTTGATAGGGCACGAAGATCGCCAGCGTCCAGGCCCAGATGAGCGGTATACCAGCAGCAAGCATCAGCGGCACCAGATAGTACGTCGCCAGATAGATCAGCACGCCGGGCACGCCGAACAACAGGGTCGTCTGCCACAGCGGGATGGGCGGCGGTGCGGATGCGCTGTCCTGATGGTGGGTTGTCATGCGAGCTGTCCCTTCTGTGCTCATGATGTGTGGAGTCTAACGCTTCTGTGCTACCCTGCAATCTACCAGGAGTGGTAGTGCGTGGGGGTACGCGCCAGGGAAACACGGGTACACCCACCGGCTACCACGACCGGGTGATGGCGGGCAGCTTGGAGGTTGCTATCCTGACGTGGAGAAAGATTGAACGAAAGGAAAACACGCATGGTTCGATATATCTCGCAAATCGGGCGCTGGCTCTGGCGCGGCCTGCGGTGGCTGTCCACTGGCGCGGCAATGCTCGCACTGCTTTTCGTGACCGTCTGGGTGGGCCAGAGCACCTGGCTGGCCTGGCGTCTCCAGAACGATAGCGCGACCGTCCACGCGGTAGAGGTGAACGATCAACTTGACCGCTACGCAGCGATGTTCACGCCCGTGGGGCTGGTCGTGACCGGCGTGGCGGGCGATGCGCGTGACGCGGCGCGGCGGGCGGCGCTGCGCAATCTCGCGCAGCGCGGCGGCTTGCAGACGGGGGCTGACTACGCGGCGGCGGCACTGGTCTTTCAGCACGGCAATACGCCCGCAGACTATCAGCAGGCCAACCGCTACGCCGAGCGGGCCATCGATCTGGGCAGCGAGCGCGGGCGGCAGCTCTACGCCCTGACCCGTGACCGCTACCTGCGCAGCATCGATGAGCCGCAGCAGTTCGGCACGCAGTACCGCCTGGAGAGCGGCACGTGGCAGTTGGTGCTTCAGCCCTACGACCCGACCACCACCGACGCCGAGTGGGCGCGCTACAATGTGCCGCCGCTTGCTCAGCTCCAGGAGGGGCCACCCGGCGGCCGGAACAGTCCGCTGCTGCTGCTGGTGGTGCAGGTGCTTGTGCTGGGGGGTCTGGTACGGCTGACGTGGCTGGGCGTATGCTGGCTCTGGCGACGCAGCACGCGCCGCAAGCAGGCCGCCACTACGGCGTCGGAAGCGGGGTGAGCGACTCACTATAGTAGCGCAGCAAGCAGCGCCTGGGCTGCGCGCATATCCGGTGTGTCCCATCCTTCACTGAACCAGTCGATAATGGCGGTCAACTGATCGCGCGCCGGTGCGTGCTGCCCGTGCTGTTGCCACAGCCGGCACAGGCTCACCGTTGCGCGCAGTTCCCAGGAGCGGGCGTGCTGCCGGCGGGCCACATCAATCGCGTGCTGGAAACTGGTTTCCGCATTGGCGTCATCGCCCGTCGCCAGCAGTAATGCACCCTGCAGCCGATAGATCTCTGCTTCGTACCAGCTTTCATCGGTGGCGTTGACTGCCTCCCGTGCCTCGTCCAGCGTTGTGCGGGCATGGTCATACTGCCCGGCCTGCGTGTAGGCTGCGCCGAGCAGCGCCAGGTTGATCGGCTGCGCAATGGTACGCCCCATTCTCTGCGCCAGCGCGATGCCCTGCTGAATCTGGGCAATACCTGCCGCCGGTTGTTCGCCGGCCTGCGTGATCCCCTGCGTAACCAGGCCGCGCATCTCCAGTTGGGTAAAGCCATGTTCGTGGGCGAGTTCAATGGCGGCTGCGGCATACTCATGCGCCGGTGCGGCCTCGCGCCGCAGGCAGAAGATCAGCGCCGCATACGCCAGCGCAAAGCAGCGACTGAAGGGGTGCTCAATCTGTTGGGCCGTGGCAAGGGCTTCCTCAATCCGCTGCCGCGCCTGGTCCGGGTAGCCCCGCAGCCAGCAGAGTTGCGCCATGTAGATGAGCGTTACGGTGTACGAGTCGACCGCAAAGGCCCGCAGTGCCAGCGGGCGCTGCTCCGGGTTAAAGGCCTCCAGTGCCTGTTCGATGTACCCGTAGGCATCCTGCACCTCGCCCCGCCATAGCAGGGTACTGCCCATCGCCAGATAGGGCATTTCCGGGAGGGGCACGGTTTCCGGTGCAGTCTGGGCAATCTGGAGGCACTGCCGGGCCAGATCGGCGGCCGTACGTAACTCACCTCGGATATAGGCGTAGCTCCAGAGGCGGGTGAGGATCATAAACAGGTGCGGGTCATCACCGATCCGTCGGCATAACTCCTGGGCACGTTTATGCGTCGTCATCGCCTCCGGCGCGCCATAGCCCCGGGTCGCCATGTAGGCCCCACCCAGCGTCATCTGGAAATCCAGTTCCTGCCGGGTGCGTGCCGGGGTTTCCGGTAGCCGGGGCAGCAGCGTCAGCCCCACCGTGAGATGGGCAATTACCTCGTCATAGGCTGCAAGGCGCAATGCTTCTTTGCCCGCCTGCAGCCGGTAGGTGACGGCCCGTTCCGTCTCACCCGCTGCCATGGCGTGATAGGCAATCTGCCCGGCAACGGCTTCCGTCTGTCCGGTGTACAGCGTTTCCAGCGCCGCCGCAACCTGCCGATGTAGATGGCAGCGCCGGGCCCGACTCAGTCCCTGGTAGATGACCTCGCGGATCTTCTCGTGGCTGAAGGCATACCCGACCTGCTCATGGTTGGGCAATTCCTGAATGAGTTGGCGGTGCAGCAGTTCATCAAGCGCATCCAGCAGATCATCAGTCGGGATAGTGGACGCCGCCTGTAACAGGCCATAGGTGAAGTGGCGACCAATGACCGCCGCGAGATGCAACATCCGGCGCGCTGCCCCACTCACTGCCTGACAGCGGGTTTCAATAACCAGTTGCACGCTGGTCGGCAGACTCCAGTGTATGGCGGTCAGATCAATGTCCGGAGCGAGTTGCCGGCGGTGTGATCCATTTTCGTGTAACAACCCCTGGTCGCGCAGGCTGCGTAACGTTTCGACCAGAAAGAGCGGGTTGCCTTCCGTTTCGGCATAGAGCCGCGCGATAAAGGGTTGTCGATTCCATCCGGGAACCGTTTCCTGATCAATCAGCGCCGCAACTGCGTCCCGCGAGAGCCGGGGCAGATCCAGCCGGAAGAGTGTCTCCGCCTGCTCCGGCTGTTGTTCCAGTGCCGTCAGGAACTGTAGCGCCGCAACATCTTCAGTGCGGAACGTCCCCAGGATCAGGATCGGTTCCCGGCTGATCTGCTGCATCAGCAGATGCAGGCACTGCAACGTTGACGGGTCACTCCACTGCAGATTATCCAGAAATAAGACCAGCGGATAGCGGGCGGCCAGCGCGCGGCAGCACTCAACCAGCCCATGCAGCAACTGCCGGCGCTCCCGTTCGGGCGATACCGGCTCCAATGTCGGCAGGTCGGGCACCAGTTCCCGTACTTCGGGGATGAGCAGCGCCACATGTGCCGCCCAGGGGCCCAGTATCCAGCGCGCCTGCTCCGGATCAAGATGGCGCAGCAGGTAGGGCCGCAACGCCGCGCGGATAGGCTGGAAGGGTAGATCGCGTTCGATTGCATAGCTGGTTCCCCGCAGAACCTGGATGCTACGATCAGTTGTTTGCTCCAACAATGCTTCAACCAGCCGTGTCTTGCCCACACCCGCCTCCCCGGTGATAGCAACGAAGCGTCCCTGACCGCTCTGCGCGGCTTCCAGGTGCGCCATTAACTGGGCAATCTCTGCCTGTCGCCCCACGCATGTGAGCTGCGTATGCGGCTGGTACCGGCCGGTAGCGGCCGGGCCAGGGAGTGCCTGAAACAGGACCGGTGCATCCAGAGGCTTGTCCTGCAGCATCCGGGTGTAGAGCGCCTGGGTCGGCGGAGTGGGATCAATCCCCAGCGTGCGGGTCAGCGCCTGCCGGCAGCGCTCGTATGCGCGCAACGCCTGGGCACGCTGCCCCAACCGATAGTGATAGACCATCACCTGCCGGTAGGCATTCTCCCGCAACGGATCTTGCGCCAGCACCTGCTCACAGAGGGTAACGGCCTGATGATGCCGGCCCAGACGGGCGTGGCACTCCGCAAGTTTGCATAATGTTTCAAGCGCCGCTTCGCGGAGTTGGTCGCGCGTGGTCAGCGCCCAGTCGGCATACGGCTCCTCCTCCAGATAATCGCCATGGTAGAGGTCGGCGGCCATGCGCCAGGCGGCAATCGCCAGACTCCACATCTGGCGCCGCGCCCAGTGCTGCCCGCGTGCCACGGCATCCCAGAAGGCATCTACATCGATCCAGCAGTCGGGTGTAACTTGGAAGCGGTAGCCCTCGGCATAGGTACGAATGACGGATGACTCAGCCGGGCGATCGCGTGCCGGTTCCAGCATGCGGCGCAGATTGCTGATACTCACGCGCAGGCTATTGGCGGCGGATTCGGGGGTCAGTTCCGGCCAGAGGCGTTCCATTAACCGCTCCTTGGGAACCGTATGCCCGCGCTCGGTGAGCAGCAGCAGCAGCAGCAGGCGGGTTTTCTGCGTGGGCCATGCGTCGGGCGGCAGCGGTTCACCATTGCGCCAGATCTGCAATGGCCCCAGGAGACGAATAGTCAGATAATGCATACCGTTTTCTCTATATTAGAAGGCGAAACACCCGTTGCAGCGTGCGATTTTTTCCTTTCTTATGTTCTTTGCCCGAATTACATAATACTCCGTGCAGACTGGGAATCAGCACAGTGCCACTGTACCGCCCGCCGTGCTGATCGTCCCGGCAAACATTGCCATGAGTAAATCCGAGCAACTTTTGTGCCAGTGGGTGCGATTGAGCCAGACCTGCGTTGCGGCATCAACGCTAATCCCACTGTATCGCCGCAATGCAACGTTGGCGCAGGCAGCGCACATGCGCTATGATTGAGGAACGTTTAAACGTTCTAACGTTCTAACGTCCCAACGTTCCAACGTTCAACTCGGCTCGTAACCAAGGAGCGACTGATGGCAAGCGATTTAATATCCTACTTGATGCAAGACAAACTGGCGGAGTGGGAGCAGGAAAAAGCTGACTGGGAACAGGAAAAAGCGGCCCTGCAAACCCAAATTCAGGTGGCACAGCAAGCCACAGTGCAGACGGGGCAGCAAGCCATCGCCGGCATATTGATAGCGCGTTTCCCGGATGCACCTTTGGTGCTGATAAATGACATTCATCGGATTACCAGCCCGGAGCGGCTGCAGGCGTTGATCGGGCCACTGGCCGGAGCCGCAACCCTGGAAGAAGCGCGCCGGTTGCTGGCGGACGCGGCGGCGGCGAATGGCGCGTAGGACGACAACGAGATTTCTTTCTCACCGCAGAGACGCAAAGGGCGCCGAGATGATCAACCCCGGGCAGAGATGACGAAAAGCTGTACCGGGTATGCCCATCGTTCTGTATGCATTGAGGGAGACCGATGACTGACTCGCAAACCCAACTGACCCTGCTCCGTGCCCAGCGTGACGCGACGGAGGATCTCGTCCTGCGTGCTGCTCTCGACGCTGCGATTGCGGCCCTGGAGGCCACCGTGCCGCCACCCACCACCCCGAACCAGCAGATCGATAATATCGCATCAAACCGTAGGGGCACAGCATTGGCTCCGCACTGCCGGATGGCAATATGCTGGTGCGGAGCGGTTGTGTGGTTGAGAGGTTTGTTCGCACCAGTAAACCAATGCTGCGCCCCTGCTGCTGTCGCATGCAGAGTCATATTCACCGCGGCCATTGACACGCCAACGTACATCAACTATGCTGAGGCATATTGAACATGCAGGCGGCAGCCATGCCGCCACACTCCATACCGGCGGAGGAGGTATGACGACACCCGCAACTGCAACCATACCCGCAACAGAGACCGAACCGCATGAGACCGATCCCTTTCGCTATGGCCGGCGCTTTATGCAGCGTGAACTGCCCGACGGCATGGTCCGGATCGACCAGATACCGTTGACCCTCGCCGATCTGTTGCATCCCGAAGAAGGTGATCAGGTGACCCACAGTATCGCCCATCAACGCCGTGTGCGTTATCTCTGCAATGTCTTTGCCGCCCGCCTCGCACACGACCCGACGGCGGTCGTGCTGGATGCTGTGCGGATCAAATGGGACGTGCCCAAACTACAACCGCATGGCCCGGATATCATGGTCATCTTTGGCGTACGCGAACAGAAGAACTGGAGCACCTTCGATGTGGCGGAGGAGGGTACCCGCCCGGCACTGATTATCGAGGTGACCTCCCCGGAGACCGGCGGCAATGACCGCCTGATCAAACTGGAGGAGTATGACCTGGCCGGCGTGCCGCTCTACATCATCGTTGACAGTGTGCGGCGGCAGGGGCAGTCCTTTCTGCGGCTGCCGGGCTATCAGCGTGTGGAGATGGCCTATACCGTGCCGGCTCCCGATGCGCGTGGCCGGCTCTGGCTGGAACCACTGGGGCTCTGGATGGGCCTTCAGGAGAATGAAGTTTACCTGTTTGACCAGGACGGAACCCAGATCGGTGACTATGCCGAGGTGGTTGCAACCCTGACCGCCGAGCGCCAGGCTCGTACCGATGCCGAAGCCCGGGCTACCAGTGCCGAAACCCAGGCTGCCACCGAGCGCCAGGCCCGCGCTGATGCCGAGGCTCGCCTGCGTGAATTGGAAGCCGAACTGCACCGCCTGCGTGGAGAGTAGGGGTGCAGCATTGGCCCCGCGCGTCGGGTACAAACGCGCGGGGCTGGAGAGATTCCCTGGTCAAAAGCATAGTGCTCACCAGTAAGCCAATGCTGCGCCCCTACCGCTGGATCAGCGGCAGGTAGAGTGTCCGGCTATCCGCCGCCTGCGCATTGGCGTCAACGATAATCGTCATGGTGTTGCCGCTGTCCCGACCATCGCTAAAGCTGTAGCTGCCCACATCGGTCAACTGCAGCCGGTAGCTATCTCCCGCCGGCAGCAGGCCGCTGTCGGTGCTGCCGTTGGCCTGCAGTTGTAGGCCGCCCGTCCCGCTGCCTGTAACCGTATGCGCGTCGGTGTCGAGGTTGACCCACTCAACAATCGTGTCGGGTGGTATGACCAGCACGCGCTCCTGGAAGCCGCTCTCGTCGATGCCGACGACATAGTCCGGGTTGCCCGCAACCGCCGGCAGCAGGGCGATATCCGGGGCCGGCGGGCCGCCACTGCTCAACAGGGCCGGCGAGCGGTAGGGCTGGTAGCCCACCCGGCGCACCTCGATCTGGTAGAGCCCCGGCGGTGGGAAGAAGCCGTAGCGTCCCGCCGCGCCGGTTGTCTGCTGGTAACTGTCGTTGGCGTCCAGCGCCCAGGGGCTGCTGCTCCGGTCAGATCGGTTGTTGACCATGCTGGAGGTCGCCACCAGGCGCAGCAGGCTAATCTCTGCATCAGCCAGGGGTTGCCCGCTGGTTGCGTCGGTGATCAGGCCGCCCCAGGGCAGCAGGAACTGTCCCCGGCTGGTATGCTCAACCTCGCCACAGCGGGACACCAGCGCCAGGTCGGTGGTCTCGGTGACATTGTCCGGCACTTCGATCAGCCCGCTAAAACTGCCGTCGTTATCATCGTCGGTGAGATTGCCCGCATTCACCCCGGCGATCTCCACCATAAAGCTCGGGTTGGGCAGGGTGCAGTTGACCTGAAGCGTGGCCGTGATTGGTAAACGCAGCCCCAGTGTCAGCGTGTCGGTGAGCATGCCTCCCCGTTCTACCGGGAGCTGCCGGCCCGGCGCGTCGGTCTGCTCAGCGGAGCCGCCCGGCACATGCGGATTATTAGGATGAATGCGCTGCCCATCCGCATCGGTAAAGCTCAGGCTGATTGGGTTGTAGGGCAGGGTCCGGTCGAGTGTGATCAGCAGCCGATCCGAGGGCGGGCTGGTGCGGTTGCCCAGCTCTGCCACGGCATAGATCGTGTTCGGCCCCGGTGCCAGGCTGATCTCTGCCTCCCACTGTCCCGCATCATTGGCAGTCGTGCTCGTGATCGAGGTCTCCTCAACATAGACCCCCACCTGTGCGCCCGGGTGCGCCCGTCCCTTGAGCGTTACGTTGGGGTTGCTGCTGGTGCCGCTCCCCGGCTCCAGGATCAGCGGGGCGCGCAGGCCCGGCTGGACGGTTGCCTCGGCCTGGTTGTTGTTCGGGTTGATATCATTGCCGGCAAGAATCTCGACCACATTGCGGGTAATCTCTACCTCAGCGGGCACCTCGGTGACAACCACGATGCGGCCCTCCGCACCCGGCGCGAGGCGTCCGAGGTTAAACAGCAGGCTGTTGCCGTCGGCAGTTGCATTGACCTCGGGCCGGCTGGTCACGCCTTTGAGCAGCGCGTTGATGTTGAGCCCATCCGCGTAGGTGTCGCGCAACCGGACATTCTCGGCGGCGACCGATCCCTGGTTGCGGTAGGTAATCTTCCAGACCAGGCGCCGGCGGGTTGTGCCATCCTCGGGATTGGTATCAAAGATCGCCCGCCCGGTCTTGTAGACCGTCACATCGGCCCCGTCCGTGTCCCGGTTGATCAGATAGTCCTCGGTTTCACCCAGCGCAAACGGCTCGTCATAGCCGCGCCCATCGCCATACGGGATGCCGCCCGCCACCAGCGTCTTATTGGAAGGACGCTCGCTCAGGGTAACGCGCAGCCAGGCCGGCTGCTCCACAAGCTCGGCGGGCCAGGGTACCGGCCCGGTCGGGACGGCAATGGTGTTGACGCCGGCGAACAGGCCGGCGATATCCACCGGATGATCGATCACAATATGTTCCAGCGCGGTGCTCGGCTGCCCCGCCACGGGAGGACATGCGAGCGCATCGTCCCAGTCGCCATCGCGCCGGCCATCAACCCAGATGTTGAGATAACCCTCCTTCAGCCCTTGCTCCAGTAGGCGCGCCTGGGCCGCCGGGTCGATAAAGACATCCACATTCAGCGAGCCGGGCTGGCAGTGCGCAAACCCGAGTTGCGCAGGGTTGATGCCGTCGTCACGCCGGTCGCGGTTGGGCTGATCGGCGGCGGGGATGATATTGTTGGTCGGGTCTTGATCCGGCCCGATATCCGCCTCGGCTTCCAGGCTGACGCGCGGCCCCAGGTGGAAGGGGCGCGGGTGACGGTGCAGCGGGCCGGGGGGTATCCCGGTTGCCGGGTCAAAGACCGTTGGGAAGTTGGCCTGAACCGCAGGGTAGGCGCGCATCGCCACCCCGGCATGGTTGCTGCTGTCCGGCGCATCGCCCAGGTCGTTCGGGCGCACCGGAATTTCCAGCACATCCCAGGCCGAACTGGTTGGGCTGACCTCCGGGTCGGGGCAGGCGCTCCCCGGCGTGCCCGACAGGCAGTAGTTGACGGCGCTGACCAGGAAGAGATCGCGTGGGTCCAGCGTCACCTCATCGGTTATATCAATATCCATCTGCAGGATGGGCCGCTCGAAGCTGCGGCGCTCGCCCGGCTCCAGCGACACACCAGGGATATTGTCTGCCTGCAGGGTTGCGGTCAACGGTGGGCGGATGCCAATCTCGGCAAAATTAAGGCTGATCCGGGCTGGTGCGCTGCCGTTGTTCTGCACCGTGGTGCGGATCGCGGCGTGCTCCCCCGGCAGCAGCACGGGTTGTTCCGTCATGGCAAGTTCGGTCATGCCGTCCTCCGTGGTGTGTTCCGTCAGCACGGTCTGCTCCAGCGCAATGTCGGCAATGCTGAGGTCCGCACAGGGCAGGGTGACGCTGGTCGCGGCCGTGAGCGGGCTGTCGTCGGTCTGGCGCGCGGTGACGACATACTCAACCGTGCGCTCCGTGCCGTAGCAGGGGGCTAACCGCACTGGTACGCCAATCACCACTTCCCCATCCGGCTGAACCTGCCCCTGCCAGGTGACTGACTGGCGCTCCATCTGGAGCAGTTGCGGGGTAAATGTGCCGAGGGTGCCCGGAATAAACCGGGGCCGCGCCGCCATGCGGGTACCCTCGGGCAGCGCAAACTGTAGTTGCGTTGCGGCCGGCGCATCGCCACCGACGTAGCGCAGCCGGATGCGCAGGGTGTCGGTCAGCCAGCCGTTGCTATCGGCAGGTACTTCAGGCCCCGTGGCGGATACCTCTAGTTGAAACGTCCCCAGAGCGGCCGGTTCCGCCGCGCGAACATGATCCCGGCTGCCGTTGACCAACAACAGCAGCAGGATCGCGGCCGCCAGGGTCAGCGCCAGGCCCAGCGGCGTCATCAGAAACTGAGCGATGAACCGGCGCAGGTCTACCGTACGATGTGTGCGCATACATCCCTCCTTGCATTTGCGCGCACAGGCATATGCCGTGTGCTGAGATCTCCGGTACAGTCGCCTGTACTGCACCGATTGTATGCGCCGGTTCCGCGATTTACTGGCGATTACTGGAGCCAATCGGATCACTTTTGTGTTACAGCTATTACACGGTTCTCCGTGAAGAGCTGCTTTGTGCCTCCGGCAGGGTGGTACCCGACATCCTTTTTGGAAAAAAAGTGGCTCTCCGAGCCACTTTTTTTCCAAAAAGACCGGAATTTGACCATCTTTTCCCCAAATAATTTGCACGAAGTGCAAATTATTTGGGGAAAAGATCAAAAGAGTACCATGCTGCCGCAGGCGACTCTGGCTTCCATTGGGTCAAACGCCTGGTTTGAAAGCACACCGCGTAAGTCGTGTAATTCACTACGTACATCCTGGTCTTGACAATTACCGCTGGATAAACGGCAGGTAGACCGGCAACCCGCGCCCGGCGACCCAGATCACCTCGTCTGAGCGGGCTACGGCGGCATCCTCCTGGTTGCGCGCCACGACGCGGTAGTGATAGCGCTCCCCGCCGGCGAGATCCGTCACCTGGGTGCTGGTCTGTTCAAGCGGCACAACCGCTTGCAGCACCCAGCTTACATCAACCGGGTCTTGCCGGTAGATCCAGTAGGCGGTGGCTCCCTCCACGTTGGTTGCGGTCCAGTCCAGTTGAATCGCGGTGTCGCTCACCTCGGTGACGCGCAGGGCCAACTCCTCGGTTTCTTCATCCGTCACCAGCGTGGGCGGGATGTAGTGGCACCACTGGCCGACCGTCGGCGTGAGCGAATCGCCGTACCAGTCGGCGAGAAACGCATCCCACTCGCCATCGCGCACAAAGGCAAACGGCGCGGTAACGGTTACGGTCTGCGTAGGCACCGGCGACCAGGTGGCGGTAAACGGGGTGGCCTCACGGTAGACGCTGGCGCGCCAGGCCACCCCGGATGAGATGTTACGGCGCAGCGGAGCCAGGATGGTGATGGTGTCGCGGTAGTTCCAGTTCTCGTCCGGCGCGATATGCGGACTGCCGGTGATGAAACTGCTCTGCGTGCGTACATCCGCCAGCAAGTTGAGCAGCGCGCCCGCCGCCGCATGCACGCCATAGCTATCGCCCGCGCCAAAGCCATGCTGAAGCCGGGTGGCAAACGAGCCCGCGCCCACCAGTTCATCCGGCGGTCCCAGGCTGAAACGCTGCGGCCCGCACTGGGTAGTATCCACATACTGGCTGCTGAGGGCCGCGTTGAGGATCGGCTCAGTCGCGCCGGCCGCGGTCGCCTGCTGCAAGGCCGCGCCCAGGTTGCTGACCGCCGTGGCAATCTGCGGAATGTCGCTCCCGCGCACCCAGAAGATTGCATTGGGATGCGCTTCGTCGAGTGTGCCATGGTAGCGCGCAATGATCGACTGGGCGATCTCCGCATTGCTGGATACAGGTGCAAACTGCGTCAGGTAGCGGTCATAGGGCGCGGAGAGCCAGGCATAATTGGGCGAGGCCACAAAGATGTCGGCAGCCTGATGCACTTCGTAGAGCGTATCCAGATTGCCCTGGAAGCACTGGTCAAACAGTAGGATATCGAAGGGGTTGGTGCCGTCGGCGGTAGCACTGTTCAGCGCCTGCCCCAGATCAATCGTGCTCATGTAGCCATTGTTGGTGACATCGCCCGGTGTCGCCGCCATGCCCCGTGGGAGCGGCGGCAGGTTGCCCTGGGGTGTGGCAGCAG
>DAOTUI010000276.1:0-9324 GCA_034437035.1 Chloroflexaceae bacterium | reverse complement strand
ACAAAAAATTTGCACTTTGTGCAAATTTTTTGTGAACAAAGATCAAAATGTACCATGCTGCCGCAGGCGAATCGGGCGTCCACCTGGGCAAATGTCCAGTTTGTGGAACCACCGCGTAAGTCGTGTTATCTAAGAGATACCCAGTCAGAACCGGCACTATCCCTGAAGTTTTCGTACTTCCTCACCGATGATCTTGATGCCGGCATGCACCCTGGCGGCATCCCCCGCATAGTTGAGCCGAAAACACTCATATTTATGCTGCCACTCCGACTGGAGCCCCGGAAAGAAATAGTGTCCCGGCACAACCACAACCCCGCGCGCCTTCAACCGCTCGTAGAGTTCCTGGCAGGTAACCGGCAACCCGGGAAACCAGAGCCAGAGGAAAATCGCCCCCTCCGACTTGTGGATGTAAACATTCGTCCCCGCCAGTTCTTCACGTAGCCAGGTTATCGCCTGCTGTGACTTCTGCTGGTAGTAGGGCCGGATTACCTCCCGGCTTAATCGGACGATTTCGCGCGTACGCACCAGATCGTGTGCCAGCGCCGCGCCGAAGCTGCCGGGAGCCAGGCTGATCACTGCATTCATTCCCGTAATAGCCCGAATGACCTGCGCATCCGCAACCACAATTCCGGTGCGCGCACCCGGGATGCCCAGCTTCGACAGGCTCATGCACATAATGATGTGGGGTTCCCAGGCGGCCACTGCCTCGGTAAAAATAATGCCGGGGAAAGGCATGCCATAGGCGTTATCTATGATCAACGGAATATTGTGCCGTCCGGCAAGCCGACTCAGCATGGCAATTTCATCCTCGGTCAGCACATTGCCGGTCGGGTTGGTTGGACGCGAGACGCATATCGCCCCGATATCTTCCGTAATGGTCAGCGCATCAAAGTCAACACGATACTTGAAGAGGTTCTGATCGAGATAGTCAATATGCGGCTGGTTAGCAACGAAGAGATTGTCACTGATACCGGCATCTTCATAGCCGATATACTCGGGTGCCAGCGGCAGCAGGATGCGCTTGTGTGAGCCATCCGGGAATGCCCCGGCAAACATATTGAAGAGGAAGAAAAAAGCAGTCTGGCTGCCATTGGTCAGCGCAATATTTTCGGTGCCGATATCCCAATCATAATCACAGCGAAACAAGTCAACCAGCGCCGATACAAATGCCTGATCGCCGCCCGGTGGTCCATAGTTACTGATAAGTGCCTCAAAATCGTATTCGCTTTCGAGAATACGTTCCATCCGTTCGCGCACTGCGGCCTGCATTTGCGGAATATGTGCCGGATTGCCCCCACCCAGCATGATTACGTCTGCCCGCTGTGCAGCCTGGCCCAGGTCGTCCATCAGGCGCAGAATACCGCAGTCGCCGGAAAACTTCTGGCTAAACTGTGAGAATTTCATGGTTCCTGTCGATATATTTTTGTCACAACTATTCACACGTCTCCATCATCCAGTGTCCATCGCGCACAGAGTGGTTGCTCTTACTTACTCCTCGCGCAACGCATGCGCCGGACTGGTACGCCCCATGCGCAACGCCGGGTAGATTCCCGCCAGCAGCGCCGCCATTACCGCAACCAGCAGGGACTGCGCAAACAGCGCCGGGTCCAGTGATAGTTCCAGGGTCCAGCCAAATGAGCGCCGATTGATGACATGGATCAGCACCAGCGCCAGAATGATCCCGACCGGTGCAGCCAGAATGCCGGCCGTCAGGCCCATCAAACTGGTTTGCGAGAGCACAACGCCCCAGAGTTGACGCGGCGTCAGACCATTGGCCCGCAGCATGCCCAACTCGCGGGCGCGTTCGAGTTGCAGCGCCATCAGTGCGCTCAGGATGCCGATAAACGCGACTATCGTTGCCAGCACCCGCAACACTGCCGTGATTGCAAAGGTGCGGTCGAAGATTGCCAGAGTATTGGCGCGCAGGGTCCGGTTTGAGTTAATCACCAGGTTCGCCTGACTCCCGACCCGCTCCCGGAGTTCCTGTACCAGCGCATCCGCATCAACGTCCGGTTCAACATAGAGCCCAAACGAGGAAATCTGTGCATCATTCCAGTATGCGCGATAGGTTGCATAGTCCATCTGGATTACCCCCCGGTCGGAAGTGTAATCATAGTAGACGCCCGCAATGGGAAAAGTCTGTTCACCCTGATCGGTACGCAAACGCAGACTGTCCCCGACACGCAGACCTGTGCGGTAGGCCAGCGGCTCTGAGATAAAGATGGCCCCGTCTGCAAATGCTTCCCAGGCGGCATCCCGGCTGACCTGCTTGAAGCGCTGTCCCCCACGTCGCCCGGCGGCCCGATCAATTGCAACGAGGGTCGTTGGCCCAACCGGGGTTGCAACCTGCACATTGCGAAAGCGGGTTTGACCGGCAATGCCGGGGAGTTGCGCAAACGCGGTGGCAATTGCCGGGTCAATCGTGGTATCGACGCGGTTACTGGTTCTGCTCGGCGGCGAAACATAAATATCGGACACCAGGCTTTGATCAAGCCAGGTAATTACTGTCTGGCGAAAACTGTCAACCATCACGCCAACACCGATTGTGACACTGACCGCAACCATCAATGCGGCAATCGCCACCGATGTACGACTCAGCGCGTTGACCACATCCCGCGCAGCCATCCGCCCCAGCAGTCCAAACATGCGCCCCAGCAGCGGACGCGCCAGCGCCATAAATCCAACCGTCACCCCCGGCGTAAGTAACGCACAGCCAATCAGGATCGCAAACATGCCCGCGAAAGCCAGCGCCAGTGTCTGCACCTGCGCCTGTGGGGTTTCAACTCTGGTAAGCTCAACGCCCGTCGGCAGCACGTTGATCGCAAACGTGGGCAATGCCGGCAGAATCCCGCCCAGCGCCATTAATCCCAGACCCAGGAGAGCAGCGCGTGGCACCATCCGGCGGATGTGCGCCTCAATACTGCTGCGGCTCAACGCCATGCGGGGGGAGACGCGCATGGCTTCGCGGGCCGGAACCAGCGCCGCGATGACCGTTGCACCCACTCCCAACACTCCACCTTTGAGCAGCACCAGCGGATCAAGCGCCAGTTCGCGCACCGTAACCACAAAGTAGAGGTCGTTGATCGTACGCGTAACCAGCACAACCAGACCGCGCGCCAGCAGTATGCCCAGGCCCATCCCGATCAGCGAACCGATCAGGCTGATCACGACAGCCTCGGCCAGGATCAGGCGAAAGACCTGCCGCCGGGTCACACCCAGGCAGCGCAGGGTGCCCAGCAGTGCCCGCCGCTGTACGACGCCAAAGGTCATTGTGTTGTAGATGAGAAAGATGCCGACGAGCAGCGCCAGCAGACTAAGCGCCGACAGGTTCAGTTCAAACGCCTGCGTCATCTGTTCCAGCGTGTTGGTCCGCGCTGCCGGTCGCGTCAACTCGGCTCCCGGTGGGAGCATTGCCCGTACCTCTTCCGGTGTCGGCGCAGTAGTGCCGGCATCCGTTGCGGCTTGCTCTGTATCGAGGATCAGGTCAATCCGGCTCAACTGCCCGACCTGGCCTAACACTTCCTGCGCAGTGGCAATATCGGTGATAAGCAAACTCTCCAGAGCGCGACGGCTCAAGGCATCGTCCGGGTTGAGCAGGCCGATGATCCGCACCACCGGCTGCCGGCTGCCGATCTGCAGTTCCAGCGTATCGCCGCGTTCGATTCCATAGCGCCGGGCTGTCTGCGCCGACATCAGGGCAGTGTTGGGCGTAACCAGGAGCGCCGTCAGATCGGTATTCTGATCCTGTGCCTCGGTGCCGGTTGTGTAGGAGCGGAACGGCGCTTCAGCCAGGGGATCGACGCCGAGTAGTTGCATGGTAATCCCCTCAAGCGCGGGCACACCCACATAGCCCTCGACAATCGGGGCCGACCGGCGGAGTCCCAGGTCAACCCGCATGCGCCGGTAGAGCTGTTCATCCAGGCCGGTGGGACCACCTACCACCTGGTGTGTGGCCCGCCCGGCAACGGCCTCGGTTGAGAGAGTGAACGCCTGGGTTGCGCCGGCATTTGCCAGATCGATAGAAACAATCATGGCGACACCCAGAGCGACTCCCAGAATGCACAACCCGATCTGCCACGGATGGCGCAGCAGATAGCGCAACGAAGTACGCCAGAGCAGGGTTGCATTCGGTGAAGATGATGTTGCAGCTTCCATTTTGTTACAAATACTTGTTCAATAGACGCATCACGCGGCGAACTTTCAAACCGGACGTGTGAGCAGAGAAAACCCGGATGTCTCGGCTGGAAGCGAAAGGCACCCGCTTACAGCGAACCGCGTAAGTCGTGTTAAATACGAATGAAAAATGATTTCTGAATGATTTCTGGTGGTAGCATACCACGCATAGCTATGGTATGTCGAACCGGCCCGGTGAATGGAGCAGGAACAGAATCAATAACAGGAGTTACGCGGTCACTGACTCGAAAGGACATTTCGCCTCCGGCAGGATGGAAGATTCCATCCTTTCTCACGAAAATTTTGCACTTTGTGCAAAATTTTCGTGAGAAAGAACATCATGTACCATGCTGCCGCAGGCGAATCGGCGCTTCCATTGGGTGAAACGTCCGGTTTGTATACCCACCGCGTAAGTCCTGTCAATGAATAATGAATGCGGTAGAGATCAGCTATGGGTAAATGCCCGCGCGTGCCCCCCGACAATCACCGGCTCGCGCAGTGCTTCGGGTAGCGGTTGACCCTGCTGCCAGCGATAGGTTAACACACCCAGTTCGTTCAGGCGCGCCAGAACGGGCTCCGGGTCACGCCACCCCCCAAAACTCTGCGCGTCTACCAGCAGCACCATAGCGCGCACGCCCTGGTAAACCAGTTGCTGCAGGGCCACAGTCCAGCGTTCATCCGGCGCAGCGGTAATGATCAGCAGGGTGCTGTTGCGCCGAAACCGCACACTCTCGGCCATTAGCACCTCGGTCAGGGGATGGGTGCCGTAGGCACGCAGCGCAGCCAGGGTTTCCAGCATCTTAAAGAGTTGGCGGGTTGCGCGTTCAGCCGGCAGCATTTCGCGCTGCCGGCCCCAGGCAATCAGACCAACGGCGCGATTCTGGGCCAGCAGGTGACGGCCCAGCGAAGCCGCCGCCAGGACCGCATATTCCTCGGTGGACTCGACAGCGAAGTTGTAGGGGGAAGCTCGATGTGCCGGCGCGCGCGTATCCGTAACCTGGATGCGCTCCTGCATATCCAGGACAATGTAGGTATCGGCGGTCGGGTCCATTTCAAACTCTTTGACCATCAGGCGGTTGGTGCGTGCCGTGGTGCGCCAGTGGATGCGATTAAAACTATCGCCGGAGGCATACTCCCGCACGGTTGATACATTGGGCGTGACATGATAGGTGCGCCCATGAATAACTCGCCCGCCGGAAAGCGCAGTGTCGGGCAGAGTAAAGTGGGGCAGATCGACCGTTGGCGGGTAGACAATTATCTCGCCGGTGCGGTTGAGCCGTCGCTCCAGCCGAAAGATATCAAAGGGATCGCTCGTAACCAGCGTAGCGGGGCCGAGGCGAAACCGTCCGCGCCGGGTGCAGAGTGTCCGCGTCGTCCAGCGATGACGGGTATGCCCGGCAAGCGAGGCGACGAAGCCGGTGCTATGCTGTGGCAGATCGGAGTAATCACGCAATTCGATCCAGAGCTTGGGCAGCCACCAGCGATTGCGCAGAGTCAGGCGTTCACGTGCATATTCACCGACATGGGCGCGGTTGGCATAGGTTTCACGCCAGACATCCAGGCCATGCAGGTTGCTCCAGGCCCAGAGAAACGAGAGGATCAGCAGGGCCAGCAGCATGTAGAAGAGATGCGAGAACAACCGGATGCCACTCCCCTGGGCCGCCAGAAAACAAACCCCAATGAGCAGCAGCAGACTGAATGCGCGCGTGTTTCGTTTGAAAAATCGAGACAAAGTTGACATAGTTATTGTTATCCTGGCCTGATGCCTGATCCGCACCATGCCAAAAATATGGTATAGTTCAGGATACCACCCATCCGCTAACAGTTGAACTATATGTTCAACCATATGTTCCTGTCGGCACGGTTTGGAACGGCCTGTCAGTGTTTCTCAGTACCAGGGAAAGGAAGTGGTATGCCGCTGAAGGTTGCTATTTTTACCGAGACCTTCTTACCCAAAGTCGATGGCGTTGTCAGTATTCTCTGTCTGATGCTCCAGCGTTTAAACGAAAAAGGTCACAAGGTGCTGCTGTTTGGCCCACCCGGCGCGCCCGAAGAGTATGCCGGTGCGGCGATTGTCGGTGTTGGCGGCCCCCCCCTACCCTTCTACCCAGAGATCCGGATCAACATTCCCCGCCGCCGCATCTGGGAACGTATTCAGCAGTTTCAGCCCGATCTGGTCCACACGGTTAATCCATTTTTCCTGGGACCGTTCGGGCTTTCGTATGGTCGCCGATTGGGTGTGCCGATGGTTGCATCGTTCCACACCAATGTTCCCCGCTATGCACGCTACTACAGCGGGCCACTGGTTGGCGATACCATCGTTGAACCGCTCTTCTGGTGGTACTTGCGCACCCTACACAACCAGGCCCACGTTAATCTCTGCCCCTCCACCGTTGCGCAGATGGAACTGCGGCACCGGGGGTTTAACCGGGTACGCTGGTGGAAGCGTGGTATCGATACGCGGCGCTTCAGCCCCGGCCCGCGTGATGCCGCGATGCGCGACCGGCTGACCAATGGGCATCCCGATGATTTTCTGGTGATTAATGTCGGTAGGCACTCGCCCGAGAAGGGACTGGAGCAGATGCGCGAGCCAATCGCGCGACTGCCGGGCGTGCGGTTGGCGATGATCGGTGGTGGCCCCAGCCATGAGCGGCTGCGTGACTACTATCGTGGAACGCCTACTGTGTTTCCCGGTTACTTCCATGGTGATGAACTGATTGCGGCCTACCGTGCTGCGGATGCGTTTGTTTTCCCTTCGACGACGGAAACCTTCGGCCTGGTTGCACTTGAGGCAATGGCCTGCCGCATTCCGGTTATTGCCGCGCGAGCGGGTGGCGTCACCGATGTCATTACCGATGGTGTTAATGGGTTCTTCTTTGACCCCGATCAGCCGCAGCATCTTGGCTTGCTGGTCGAACGCCTGCGCGACAACCCGGCCCTGTGCGAAGAGATGGCCGAGAACGGGTTACAACATGCCCAGAGTCGCTCGTGGGAAGCGACGATGGATCAGTTGATTGACTACTACTACCTGGCGATACGGCTCTGGCGTACCCAACTGCGCCGCCGCAAGTCGCTGAGTTATTATGGCTCGTAATCTGTAGCCTGAAAAAAGATCTAGAGATTAGCGACCTGACAGATTTGCGTACTCTGTCAGGTCGCTAATCTCTCGCCATGTGCGGCTTACTTACGCGAGCTACGCGGTCACTGTCTCGGCAGAGCATTTCGCCTCCGGCAGGGCAGAAGATTCCATGCTTTTTCACAAAACATCTGCACAAAGTGCAAATGTTTTGTGAAAAAGAAAAAAGAAGTACCATGCTGCCGGAGGCGAAGCCGGCTTCCACCCGGTCAAATGTCCAGTTTGCGTACCCACCGCGTAAGTGACATTACTTACTTACACGAGTTACGCGGTCACTGACCTGGAAGGAAATTTCGCTTCCGGCAGGGCGGAACCGACCATTCTTTTCCCGAACATGTGGCTCAAGGAGCCACATGTTCGGGAAAAGAAAAAAGAAGTGCCATGCTGCCGCGGGCGAATCGGGCCGTTCATCCAGGTGAACACCTGGTTTGGAACCGACCGCG
The DNA here is from genome assembly GCA_034437035.1 of Chloroflexaceae bacterium. GTDB lineage: Bacteria > Chloroflexota > Chloroflexia > Chloroflexales > Chloroflexaceae > CAKZQX01. The sequence continues at coordinate 1,572 of DAOTUI010000276.1, read as the reverse complement.
TAACTCGTGTTACTTACTACCCGTTTCCCGCCAGTTGACCGCCGGCCGGATCAGGCGCGAGTTCACCCGGTTGCTGTGCTGCTGTACAACATGAATGACCGACTCAAGCAGCGTATCGCTAAGGTAGTGCGGCTGGAGCCCCAGACTTAGCAAGCAGGTGTTGATCGCGTTGTAGTAGTGATCTTCGCTCTCAACGCGCGGATTGGGCAGGTTATCAATTGTCACCTCCAGGCCACATGCCTTGCCCGTCTCCTGCACCGCCAGTGCCAGATCACCCACGCTAAACTGCTCGGTAAACTGGTTAAAGACCCGATACTCGCCCTGCTTCGGTGGGTTCAAAATCGCCAGTTCCACACAGGCCAGCGTATCCCGAATATCGAGGAAGCCGCGCGTCTGGCCGCCCTTGCCATACACGGTCAACGGCGTTCCCACGACCGCCTGCACCAGGAAGCGATTCAGGACAGTGCCAAAGACACCGTCATAGTCGAAGCGCGTGCGCAGTCGCTCATCCAGTTTGCTCTCGTCGGTTTCGACGCCATAGACAACGCCCTGGTTCAGATCGGTGGAGCGGATGCCCCAGATCTTGCAGCAGAACATCAAGTTGTGGCTGTCATGCACTTTGGAGAGATGATAAAAGCTGCCGGGCTGCTTGGGGTAGGGCAGGGTGTCGGTGCGCCCCTTATACTCAATAGTAATAAAACCTTCTTCAATGTCAATATTCGGCGTACCATACTCGCCCATCGTCCCCAACTTCACCAGATGACAGTCGGGCACATGATCGGCGATGGCATATGCAACATTGAGCGTTCCGGCAACATTGTTAACCTGAGTAAAGACGGCATGGCGACGGTCGATCATGGAGTAGGGTGCCGAGCGCTGCTCACCATAGTGAACAATTGCCTCCGGTTTAAAGTCCCGTACAATCGGCTCCAGGAAGGTGTAGTCATTCAGGTCGCCAATGTGGAGATCAATATGCTTGCCGGTTAACTCTTTCCAGAGATCAACCCGCTCCTGAAGGGGCAGAATCGGAACCAGGCTCTCCGCTCCCAGTTCGTTATCCCACAAACGGCGACTAAAATTGTCCACAACCCCGACATCATGGCCCCGCTGTGACAGATACATCGCGGTCGGCCAGCCAAGATAGCCATCGCCACCCAGCACGAGAATACGCATTGTGTTCTCCTCGTTTCCTCTCTTAGACTGCCAGAAACATCGATAGTACTTACCGAATAGGTTAACAATCATACCAGTTCTTGCGCAAATTTCAAGCCGGACTGCCGGCGTAGGGTGAACCGAGTAGCAACTGCGCCAACAGCGTTGCCGGGTCGTTTCAATCATTCCACAGCGTATGATTGGGATTCATGGTTCAGGCATCCGCCGCGACGCGCCGGCGCTACCGTGAAACTTCTCACCAATTCTTAATCTAAGGATAACGGTTAGGGGCAATACCTTTCAAATAGCAGAACCTGCACGGTAACGTGGCAAACCGGGCGTTTGCTCCGATACAGAACGGGTTCCGCCTGCGGCAGCATGGTACATTTTTATCTTTTTTCACAAAAAATTTTCACCTTG
>DAOTUI010000275.1:0-22898 GCA_034437035.1 Chloroflexaceae bacterium | reverse complement strand
CGTAACGTGTAAAACATTTCTGCAATTTTCATCACCATGTGGGACGAGATGCTTCCCATGTGGCCGTTTTTGACCCGCTCGTGGGGAATTTTTATGAACTCGTTCCGAAAATAAGCGAACGGTGAGTGTAGCGGTTTCACTTCAAAATGTCAAGTCCTAACTATCATATATCTTGTGTGAGATGCAGCATTTGCATACACACCCCATCTTCTTTATACTGAACCTATGGGACATCACCCCTACAACCAGTACTGTGGGCCGGCCTACGCCCTGACCCCCAGAACGTTCTTCCGCCCTGATCCGACACAGGGGCTTGACGAGACCTATGGGCTCTGCATTGATGGCGCTGCCCAGCAGGTGCATATTCACGACGGAACCATCACTGTGCAGCAGGGTGCGCCCTCCACGGCTGCGGTAACGCTCCAGACCGACATCTCCACCTACCTGGGCCTGCTTGCCGGACAGATTGCACTGGATGATGCCCATCGCCGCAGGGACGGTGCGGGTTGAGGGCGATATCGACGCACTCCGTCGGTTCTTACGCATCTGCGGGATGGTTGACGCCTTGCCGCAGTCTAGGATAGAATGACTATCATCAGGGTGCCGGGTTATGTGTACCATGTGGATCAGTGTCAGGAAGTATACGAGGGTGGGAATTAGATGAATGGACCACAACTGCCATTGATTACTGTACACCATCCCCATCCGCACGATATTGTCGATAATCCGGTGCGTATCTGCGGAGTTGGCACCGGTTTCGATGGTGTTATTCAAGTACGTATTCGTGATACCCAGGGCGCTGAACTGGCACAGAGCCACATCCAGGCCGGCGGCACCGGGATCTGGGGGAATTTCCACACCACATTTGATCTGGGGGGCATACCGGCGACGGCTCAAGGTGTCCTGGAGGTCTTCGAGCAGTCCGCCCAGGATGGCAGCGAGATCAACAAGGTCGTTGTGCCGATTGTGTTTGGCCCCGCGTTGATCAATTCCTACGCCGGCTTCTCCTTACACACGGTGGCAAGCGGCGAAACGCTCTCGGCCCTCGCCCAGCGCTACTACGGCGACGGCTCCCTCTGGCCGCGCATCTTTGAAGCCAACCGCCGTCAACTGAGCAATCCCGATATTATCTTCACCGGTCAGGTCTTGCGTATTCCTATGTAATCACTACTCATGCCAGGTATGGTTTACACAATGGACGTTCAAACGGAACGTTTAACCAGATAAGAGTAGCCTTGCCCGCGACAGCATGGTGTGTTTCTTATCTTTATTCACAAAAATGTTGCACAAGATGCAACATTTTTGTGAAATGTGGTACGTGGTTATTCTTTGGAAACGAATATCGTCTGCGGCAGCATTCTGGTTTGTCGTCAGGCCAGCGACGACAGAGCTTCCGGGAAATTGTGAATTTCCCGGAAGCTCTTTTGCTTTTCCCTTTGCGTCCTGCCCGCTTTGCGCTACAATGGAGGACGGTTGTCTGCCGGATCAGCGCCACGGTACCAACCCGGCACGATGAACATAATTGATACTGCAAGCCTGACCCAACGAAACCTTGCACTCCCTGGAGACAAACGCCAGGCACGCCCCCAACATCTATCTAGCAGAGCGAGGAACCCATGCATACCTATGACGAAGCAGTCCGCCCCATCCGCCGCGCAACCGAACGCTATTTGACCCTGGACCATCTCTGGGTCTTCACACTGCTGGCGCTGATCTGGCTCTTTCTCAGCATAACGCCGCTACCGCCAAATGATCTCTGGTGGCATATGGCCGCCGGACGAGCGATGATCCAGGAGGGCGGGCTTATTACAACTAACCGCTGGGCGTATACGCTCCCCGCCGACGCAGCGTATGTCTACCAGAGCTGGCTGAGTGAACTAATTATGTATGGGGTCTGGTGGCTGGGTGATGTTCCGCTGCTGACACTGACCCGCACCCTCGTCATTACCTTGAGTTATGGACTGATAAGCCGGCACGCCTGGCGACAGGTTGGGCAGGGGAAGGCGGTCGCTCTGGCCCTCTTCCTGGCGGTTATGGTCGGCTGGAACAACTGGACGCTGCGCCCGCAAACGCTGGCCTTCTTACCGGGAGCGGCATTTGTGGTCGTGCTGGGGGAGTATCGCAGCGGGCGACTGGCGACACGCCGGCTGCTCCTGTTGCTGCCACTGCTGATGGTCCTCTGGGTAAACCTGCATGGCTCGTTTATGCTGGGGGTCGCACTGCTGGCGCTGGCCTGGCTCGGCACCGCAATTACCGTCCTGCGTAGCGTGCGTGAGCCGGACCATCAGGCTGGTGTGCAGTTGCAAGGGCTCACGCTTGCCGGGGGCGCAACGCTGCCGGCCCTGCTGGTCAATCCGCTGGGCATCGGCATCTTCGGCTATGTCCGGGATATGCTGACCAATACTCCGCTTCAGCAGTGGTTTGTCGAATGGCAATCACCGGAGAATACGTTCAACCTGGCCGGTACCGGTTTCTGGTTTTATGTGCTGCTGCTGTTGCTGGCCGTCCTGATGGCGACGGGACCGCGCCGCCCTTCGGCGACTGATCTGCTCTGGTATTGTGCGCTGGCATGGTTGACCATCGGCGGCGTACGCTATGCCGCCTGGTTTGCGCTGGTGCTGCTCCCGCTGCTGGCCGAACGGCTGGCGCTGCTGTTTCCCAATCGGGCTCCTACGCGGGGTAGCGCCCTGTTTAGTACGATCTATACCACATTTCTGGGAGTCATGCTGGTTGCGGTGTTGCCCTGGTTTATGCCCGCCCGCTATCTGGGGATTGAGCAACTCTTTGCGGATACCGGTCGCTACCGCTTCCTGGTCAGTAGCTCAACGCCGATTGCTGCGACTGCCTGGTTAGAAGACAACCCGATTGAGGGGCGCTTCTGGACGACAATGACCTACAGCAGTTACACCATTTGGGAGATGCCTGAAAAGCAGGTATTTGCCGATCTGCGAGTGGAATTATTTCCGGTAGCGATCTGGGAGGATTATTTTACCATCGCCCGTGGTGATGAGCGCAGCCTGGCGATGATTCACCGCTGGCAGATTACCCATCTGCTGCTGCCGACCGAGTCGGATCTGCATCTGCTGCTGGCCAGTACGCCGGGATGGTGCGAAACGTATAGCGATAGCCAGGCAGTGGTTCTGGCGCAGTGTCGCTAAGTCGGTTCAGCCGGGCATACGGACCGCAGCCGGCTCTACTCATGAATAACCCGACAACAGCGTTACGTTGAACTCCGTACAGGGTCTCGTTCACACCAGCATGAGACGCTTCACGGAGTTCAGCACGAATCAAGCAAACGTTCTGGTAAACATGCCAGGAAAGCAGGAGTATGCAATTTCTCACCTCGCTTAATCCCGAACAGCGTGCAGCCGTGACTGCACCAATCGGACCCGTTCTGGTGCGGGCAGGCGCAGGCAGCGGCAAGACGCGCGTGTTGACCTTGCGGGTCGCCTACATGATTGCGCAGCATCGGATCGCTCCGGCGAATATTCTGGCACTGACCTTTACCAACAAGGCCGCGCGTGAGATGCGCGGCCGCCTGCGCGAACTGCTGGGGTCGCGGGTGCGCGGGCTGACCACCGGCACCTTTCATGCTGTCTGCGCGCAGATCCTGCGGGCCGAGATTACCGGACGGATCGGCAGTTACACTGCCGACTTCACCATTTACGCCAGTGACGAGCAGTTACAGCTTGCAGCGGAAGCCCTGGACGCCGCCACCGAACCCCCCCCCGTGCTGCTGGAACCGGCCGACCTGCTGCGGCACATCTCCCGTGCCAAAAGCCGCTTGTTGACACCGCGTATGCTGGCGCGCTTTACGCGTGACCCGCTGTCGGTCTTTGTAGCCGGCTGTTACCGGCGCTACCAGCGTGCATTGGAGCGGGCCAATGCGCTCGACTTCGATGATCTGATTCGCCTGGCGCACCAACTGCTGACGGAGCATGCCGAGGTGCTGGAGCAGTACCATACCCGCTGGACCCATGTCCTGGTGGATGAGTACCAGGACACCGACCCCAGCCAGCATGCGCTGGTCGAAATGATCTCTCGTCCGCTGGTGGGACAGCCGCGCTCACTATTTGTTGTCGGCGATGGGATGCAGTCGATCTACGGCTTCCGCAACGCTGACCACACGATTATCGGGCGTTTTACGCAGGACTTCCCCGAGGCGCAGGTGATTGAGTTAACCACCAACTACCGCAGTCGCCAGTCCATCCTCGATGCCGCCTATGCCGTCATTCGCCACAGCCGGACGGTGCCGCCGATTGCGCTACGGGCAGCGGCCGCTTCTCTGCCCGGTGAGCGCTGCCTGCATATTCTGGAGGCGCGTGACAGCCGGGATGAAGCGGCCCAGATTGTGCGGGATATCGGCGATCTGGTGCGGCAGGGACGCCAACTGCGCGATATGGCGGTGCTCTACCGTACGCGCCATATGAGCCGGCCGATTGAGACGGAATTGCGCCAGGCGCGGCTGCCCTACCAGGTGCGGGGCAGCGTGGGCTTTTATGATCGGGCTGTGGTGCGCGATACGCTGGCCTACCTGCGGGCGATTGTCAATCCCGCCGATAACCTGAGCCTGACGCGGATTGCAAATGTGCCGGCACGCGGTTTGGGCGCGCAGTCACTCGCGGCACTGTCCAGCTTTGCGGCGCAGGCCGGTCTCTCGCTGGCGGCGGCGCTGGAAAAATCGGAGGCGCAGGCGTTGCTCAAACCGAAGGCGCGCGCGGGAGTCCGTCAACTGGCAGCGCTGCTGGCACGCTGGCGTAGCCTGGCCGAACAGGGCTACCCACCGGATCATCTGCTGGCCGATGTGCTGGAGCAGAGCGGCTACATGGCCGCCCTGGAGCAGCGACTTGACCCGGAAGAACTGCCCGATGCGCGCGAACATCTGCAAGAGCTCCTCCGCGCCACGGAGGAGCACACCGATCTGCGAACCTTTTTGCAGGAGGTCGCCCTGCTGACCAGCGCCGATAACGAGGACGACACACGGGATCAGGTGCAACTCCTGACCATCCACGCAGCGAAGGGGCTGGAGTGGCCCATCGTGTTTGTGCTGGGGCTGGAGGAGCGCACCCTGCCGCACGAGCGCAGCCTGGGCACTGCCGAGGGCATTGAGGAGGAGCGCCGTCTCTGCTACGTGGCACTGACCCGCGCGGGCGAACGGCTCTACCTCTCCTGGACGGCGGCCCGCAACCGGGGGCAGCAACTCAAGCCTTCGCGCTTTCTGGATGAGATTGTAGCGTATGGGCGGGAGCGGGTGCGGTAGGCAAACCAACCAACTCCGCGCTAACCTGCCATAGCCGCTCCTGTACCACTTCGTCATAGGCGATGGGCAATGCGCGGATAGGCTGTTTGTCCTTAAAATAGGTGCCGTTCACCTCCGCGACCTCCGGGGATGATGCCAGGTAGACCAGCGTCGCGGCACCTTCTTCGGGGCTGCGCAGGAATGAACGAGAGAGCTTGAACACAAGCCCGAACCAGGTGCCCTGTCCAAAATTGGTGGCAACCCCGCCGGGATGCATACAGTTCGCCGTCACCCCACTCCCCTCTAGCCGTCGCGCCAACGCATAGGTGAAGAGAATATTCGCCAGCTTGGAGTTACCATAGGCGCGCATGCCGTTAAAGCCCTGCCGGAGCTGGAGATCGTCAAAGTCCAGGCGGGCTGCACGCTCGGCCTCCGATGCAACCGTGACAACCCGCGCGGGCGCGCCGGCCTTGAGCATATCGAGCAGCAAGTTGGTCAGCAGGAAGGGGGCCAGATGGTTGACCGCAAAGGTATACTCATAGCCGTCGGCGCTTTCCTGCCGCTTGTTGAGAAAGAGCCCGGCATTATTGACCAGCCGGTCGAGCCGCGGATACTTCTGCCGGAAAGTATCCGCCAGTTCACGCACCTGTTGGAGCACGGCAAAGTCGGCCAGCAGCAGATCAACCTGCTCATTGCCGCTCTGAGCTTTGATCTCGGCCTGGGCTGCCCGGCCCTTCTCCGCATTGCGGCAGACCATCACCACCGTTGCGCCCTGCTTCGCCAGCTCTAGCGCGGTAACTTTGCCGATGCCGGAGTTTGCGCCGGTGACCATACACACGTTGCCTTGCATATGCAATGTCCTTTCCAGGAAAAAAACTCGGTTTGTTACCAGGCTACCATGGTTCAGACATATTGCCCAGGGTCAGTCGGCAAATCGGCGAATTCAGAGATCGTAGGGATCTTCGCGCGCCAGGTAGGTCAGGACATGCCGGCGGTCAGGATGCTGATCCATTAGCTACCACTATTCCGACTTGTTCTGCGATAACTGCCGCCCCCAGGCATGCAGAAAGTTGATCGTAATCCAGCGGTGGACGTGGACCTGAGTACCGCGATAGAGCCAGCCTACCCCCAGGCGGGGCCGGTAGGCCACCACATCCACCCAGAGGCGCAGCCCCCCGGCTTCTTCGCGGTAGCCGAGCGCCAGCCAGCCGCCGCGCGCCGCCGCCAGCGCCCCACCGATGATCGCATAGCGCAACTCGCGCCCATCACGTTCCTCGATAAGGTAGGGCGGCGCAAAGCGCAGCAGCGCCAGGCGCAGAGCGGTATCATGTATCGTACGTTCGCCGGTAGGTCCGCGTTTCACCGCGATCCAGGGCAGCCGCTCCAGCCGGCGAAAATAGCTTTCGCCGTAAGGGACGAGGCGTTCCGGTCGTGCCGGCACATTGGGGAGCAGGAGGCTCTGGAAGGCATGCACCCCCCCGGCACGAATGCTGAGGGTGTCGATAATGTCGGGCATAGCATGGGCTTTCAAGGTTTGCAGTTGCGGGATCGAATAACGCCGTTCGAGCGGGCACAGCGTGTGGCGCGATATCGCGCTCTTGATTAATTATACCAGGTACGGCGTACGGGGGATGGGGTGGATAGAAGAAAGCTCCACCGGGTTAATAACCACTCCCCACCGGCAGCACCTGCTCATGCATCGTCGTGCGGTAGGGGATAAAGCCGCGCGCCTGGTAGTTGGCCCGGGCATGCGGGCCATCCAGCGTGCAGGTGTGCAGCCAGACCCGCTCTGCTCCATCGTCAAAGGCATGCTGAACACCATAGGATAGCAGATGTTTGCCCAGACCACGCCCCTGGAAAACCGGAATAATGCCAAAATAGGCAATTTCCGTCCCGGGTTCCTCGGCGGCGGCATTTAGTTCGATATAGCCCACCGGGGTGCCGCGCAGGTAGAGCACCAGTTGCGTCACCCCCGGGTGGGACAGATAGTTCTGCAAGGCTGCATCGGACCAGGCGTGGCGGTCAATCCAGTAGTAATCCCGCCCAACAACATCGTAGAGGAAGCGGGCAAAGGCGACCAGCGGCTCCCGCGCCGCCAGGATCAGCCGGTCGGGGGTGTCGCTGGTGGCGGGACGAAAATGCGCGCGGGAGGGCAGATGCAGGTAGGTTGTGGTAACGGTCACGGTTGGGCCGGAGGCAGAGGTCATAAACGCTTCCTGTCAAAAACAAATCCACACCGAGCAGCGAACCATCATGGTACCGGATCATGCGCGACGTGCCGGCGAAGTTATCGCCGGACTGTGTACGGAGGTGCAGAGTCTTGTTATCGCCGACAACGATCATGAGACGCTGCACCTTATGTGCTTCAGAAATGGGTAGACTGACGAACGAACCTGGTTAGGACTTACGCGGTCACGAACCCGGAAGGACATGTCGCCTCCGGCAGGGCGGAAGAACCCATTCGTGTTCACACCATGTTTGCACTAAGTGCAAACATGGTGTGAACACGATCAAAACACACCACGCTGCCGCAGGCGAATCTGGCTTCCATATGGTCAAACGTCCGGTTTGCATGGCAACCGCGTACGTTCTGCCGGTTAATTGTGCCACACTGAAACGGATAAATAATCCATAGTAACAACGCTCCCTGGGAGAGTAAACGCTCTTACTCTCCCAGGGAGCGTTGTTGTGTGCCATCCGGCATTTCTCGAAAGTAGAGCTGATTGGGACTCACCATCGTTGCGCGAAACTGCTGATAGCGCGCCTGGTTGGCTATGCCAAACGGTACATACATCACCAACTCATATGACTGTGGAAAATGGAAGAGCGCCTGCATCACGATATACCCAATCGGTCCAAGCGAGCTGTTGTGTGTGACAATCGTGCCGCCCATATCAACCGGCGGCAGACTCTCGTCCACGAATTCACCCCACGGCATGGTGTTCCATTTTTCTTTAAATGCATCACCATGCCGTTTAACCAGGTTGGCTAACACCTGCTGAAATGCCGGGTCATTTGAGATCCGTATTGTCTTATTGTAGAACATGCGCATTGCCTGCGTAATATACCGATCCCACTCTTCCCCCAGCAATCCGCGTACACGCTCAGAAAACAGATCATCGAGTACATGTAAATACTCACTGTCTGCCTGTGACACCTGCCAGATCTCCTCAATGCCCTGGTTCCAGGCCCACACATACCAGAGTTCGTCAATGATAAATGCCGGACAGGGCAGGTGCGGGAGGAATGCCTCGGCCAGTTCGTGCAGATCGCAGGTGCGCGGTGGCTCCAGGGTCGGCTCGGGAATAAACCCGGCTGCCAACCAGAGTTCGTAGGCTTCCCAGGGAGTAAGCTGAAAGGCTTCAATTGCCCGTCGGATATCCGTGCGCTCGATGTTATCCTGACCGCGCTCTTTGCGTGAAAGCACCGGGGCAGAGGTGCGCATGATAGCGGCGGCGCGGGCCAGGGTAAGACCCCGCTGCCGGCGCAGTTGCCGGATCATTTTCCCTGTTGCTTGGCTGTAGTCAGACATGTTAAAGTTTCATGACTCCTTGCTAAAAGCTTCCGATTTCTGAAAAATTTGCACATGTTGTTGAAAAATTGTACGTATTCTCAGAAATTGCCTGTATACTATGCCCTATATAGGCGAGACGATAACTTCTTTACCTCCATGTTGTTCGGCACATTATCGTCTGGTGCAATCACCATCCGGGAGGTATGGCCTTAATTGTAGGAATACCGTTAAACCGGAAGACCTTTGTCTCCCTGATTGCACGTTATCTATGACCACCAGAGGTTTCAATAAAAAGGGCTCATGAAATTTACCGTTCCAGCATGCCGAAAGTAACGGTAATCAATGAAAAACGCGCGAAATAAAGAAACTGTAACACTGGCTGGGGCAATTATGTATATGTTGATAAGAAGCACATTGTATAAATATACAACGGTTCTAGCAGGAGTACACCAGAGATGATCATCACTACTGCCGGCAAAACCGACACCGGTCGCGTTCGACCACACAATGAAGATTACCTGTGGGTCAATCCTGAGGCAGGCGCGTATATTGTTGCCGACGGTCTGGGGGGCCGCGAGGCGGGGGAGTTGGCCAGTCGCCTGGCAGCCGTTACCGTCGGCCGGCTCATAGTCGAGGCAATCCAGGCGAGTCGCTGGCCGCCTACCGTTACAACGATCCGGACAATTATAATAGATGCGATTGAGACGGCCAATGCGCGACTCAAAAGTGTGGCACAGGTAGCACAGCAGCAGCGCCATATGGCGACCACGCTGATTGCCGCCCTGGTCCGTCCACCATATGCCTACATCTGTCACGCGGGCGATACGCGCGCGTATCTGGCGCGTGACAATGAGTTGCTGCGCCTGACGGAAGATGATACGCTGGTGGCGCGGATGGTTGCTGCCGGCGTCCTGTCCATAGATGCGATGGCGACCCACCCCCAGAGCCATATCGTCACTCGTGTTGTAGGCCAGCCTGATCCGGTGCAGCCCTCGTTTCAGGAAGTGCTGCTGCTGCCGGGAGACTGGCTGCTGCTCTGTAGTGACGGCCTCTGGAGTATGCTGGAAGATAGCGCCATCCTGGAGTTGCTGCGGCAGTCGCAGCACAACCCGGCGCAGGCGGTTGAGTCGCTGGTCGCGGCAGCTAACGCTGCGGGTGGCACCGATAATATGTCGGTGATCGCACTCCACAGTGAAACCCAACGTCCGGAGTGATATGCATACTGGCGTGTTGGATACTTCCATGAGTAAATCTTAAAAAAAAGTAAAATATTCCAATGATTGAAGATATGTTCAAAAGCTCATATATTCATAGTATACTCTATTCAGCAACAGGCGAGTTTCTTTGGTAGAGAGGGACAATGAGAGTTATTTTTCGCACACTCGTTATCCTGCTGATGCTGACGGTGAGTGCGCCGGGTTATGCCCGTCGGTTGCCTGCCCCTGAACCGGCAACTACGGCGAAACCACCCGTCACGCAGCCACCCGCAGGCCAGTATCTCTTTGTCGAGTTCTGGGTGGCGATCACGGGTACTGGTCAGCTTCCCATGCTCTGCATCGACTTTCCGGGATACCATTTTGATGAAGCGCAGGATCGGCTTATCCCCTTTGCCGATGCGGAATTGCCCCAACTTGCGGCATCCGATTGGGGTCTGGCCGGCAATGGTACCAGCCGCGCCGGCGCTGCCGGATGTGGTGCGGCCGGCGGTCTGGAGCCAGTGAACAGTCTCCCCTACACCACCACGCTGAATGTTGCCACAGGTGAGCCGGACAATTATGGAGTAGACCTGCGCGCCGCCCCGGTTGCACTGCAAGCGATCAGCGCCGGCGGTACCCTGACGACCACGATTGACGGCACGGAGGTGCTCCTGGCGGCGGGGGAGGATTGGTCACACACAGTCACGGTTGATCTGGAGACAGCAGAGTTTACCGGGCAGTACCAGGTCACATCATCGGTGACAAACTATGGCTGGCAGTCGCGGACCAATATTCAGCGGGCGGAGCAGTTTGTCTGGCTGCCGCTGCTTGTCCGGTGAAGGTGACGAGTGGCAGCAAAACGCCCCCAACCACTACAAATCAATGGCTGATCTGCCATGGTCAGAGGCGTCGTTCGCTACGAACATCAGATCAATCACAGGACGTACGCGGTGGACGTGCAAACCGGACGTTTGATTGAAATGAATGGCCCGATTCGCCTGCGGCCGCATGGTACGCTATGATCTTTTTCACGAAATTTTTGCACGTTGTGCAAAAATTTTGTGAAAAAGGTGGTCTGTTCCACCCTGCCGGAGGCGAAATACATCTCCAGGTGGAGAACTGCGTAAGTTCTGTCAATCAATGCCCGAATGCACCAGCCGGGAATTGCTCTGATAGAAACTCGCCTGGCGGGATGCCTGGCAGCGCTGGGCAACGCGCTCGATAACTTCCAGATCTTTGTCGGACAACTCGGCGAGGATAAGCTGCATGTTCAGGCCAAAGCCATAGGTTGACTCCTGCGCCAGCATATCCTGAATGTAGCGGGCCTTCTGGTAACGCTCTGACGTGGTCATCGCTAAACTCCTTCTTCTCGTTCTTCTCGGGCGTATTGTCGTAGAAACAACGCTTGCAGGTTTCTACGAAGCGCATTTCACCAGACCTGCGTAGAGCATAGCACACCCGGCAGACGATAGCTACCGGGGGAATCCTGGAAGCCCCTGGGCAGCGCCCCTGTGCGCCCTACAACAAAAGGATGAACCGATACACTAAAAAGATGAACCGGCACATTCCGGCGGCGCTATAGCACCTCTACATTTCACAACTTACGCGGTGGATACTCAAACCGGGTGTTTGACCAGATGAAAGTCAGCCGCGCCTGCGGCAGCATGGTACTTTTTCTCTCTTTTTGGAAAAAAAGTGGCTCGGAGAGCCACTTTTTTTCCAAAAAGGAGATCCTGTTCCGCCCTGCCGGAGGCGATATCCACTTCCGCACAAGAAACCGCCTGACTTGTGTAGATTTGTCGTAGTGCCGCCTTCAGGCGGTTGGGAGCGAATCCCGCAGAACCAGTTCACAACCAGTTTAGGATTGCTATATCCGACCGGTTGGCGGCAATCGGGTCAATCGTTGTATCAGTCGTTTGGTGTCACCACACCCATGCGAATGGCGTAGCGCACTAACCCGGCCACATCGTGAATGTCGAGCCGCTCCATCAACTGGGCGCGGTGGCTCTCGACCGTCTTGACACTGATATGCAAAGTCCCGGCAATCTCCTGCGTTGTACGACCCTCGGCGATTAACTGCAAAATCTCGCGCTGGCGGGCGGTCAGTCGTTCCAGCGAGTTCGGTTCGCCACCGATGCGTTGCACATACTCCACCACATGCTTCGAGACCGCCGGGCTGAGGTAGGTCTCGTTCCGCATAACCGCCTTGATCGCCAGTTCCAACTCGGTAACGCTGGCATCCTTGAGCAGATAGCCCATAGCTCCGGAGCGTAGCGCCTGGAGCACATACTCCTCATTGGCATGCATCGACAGCATCACGACGCGCACATGGGGAAACTCCTGCACTACCCGGGCCGCAGCTTCCAGGCCGTTGAGCCCGGACATCGCAATATCCATCAAGATGATATCGGGCTGGTGGACGGCGATCAGGCGCAGCGCTTCACGTCCATCGCTTGCTTCGGCAATGACCTCAATGCCCTCAATACTCTGGAACAGCGCGCGAAATCCGGCGCGCACGAGGGTATGATCATCCGCTAAGATTATCCGAATGGTCGTCATCGTGCCGAACTCCTCTCATCCAGATCGACCGAAGGTATCCATGTCGATAGTGGGAAGCGTACCCAGATCTCGGTGCCACGCTGCGGGCGGGAGGTGATTTCCATGTGCCCGCCGGCGAACAGCACCCGCTCCTGCATCCCCAGCAAGCCCGAACTGGCTCCCTGCATGGCGCAGGCCTGCTTCTGGCGCACATCAAACCCGACGCCATCGTCACGGATGATCAGGAATAGGGTATCATCGCGCTGTCGCAACGAGACATTCACCTTGCCCGCGTGAGCATGCCGGACAACATTGGTGAGCGCTTCCTGCGTAACGCGGAAGCAGACCGTCTCCAGGTCAGGTGGCAGGCGCGCATCACCCAGATTGGCGGCAAAGCGGGCCTCAAACCCGGCCAGCCGCGCCTGCCGATCAACATACCAGCGCAGAGCCGACACCAGTCCCAGATCGTCCAGCATAGAGGGGCGCAGATCGAGGGAGAGGTTGCGTACCTGCTGGAGTGTGCGATCAACAATGCTGATATTTTCTTCCAGGTAGGGCTCAAGTGTGGATACATCAGTCAGGCGCTGCACGGCATGCAGGTTAATCTTCATTGCCGTCAGCGCCTGACCGATCTCGTCATGCAACTCACGAGCAATATTGCGGCGCTCAATCTCCTGCGTATCGAGCAGGCGCTGGGAGAGCATCTGCAGACGGGCGCGCCCGGTGCGTACCTGGGCAAACAGCCGGGCATTCTGAATGGCAACCCCCACCTGCTGCCCCAGGACCGTGAAGAAATCGGTCTGATCTTCCCGAAACAGGGTTGGCGCATGACTGAAGAGATCTACCACGCCTTGAATTTCCCCACGGGCAACTAGCGGAATACCCATGTAACTCTGCCAACGGGGGCGATCAACATCCAGGCCAACCGCCAGAAAGAGATCAACCTCGCGGAAATCTGCCTGAATCCAGATCTCTTTGCGCCGAACCACCCGCTCGTTATAGGACGAGTGGGCAGGCAGCGTCTTGAAGGCATCGACGGCGCGCTGCGGCAGTTCCCAGCTTGCTTCCAGCGAGAGTTGATCGTCGTTAGGATCGTAGTAGAAGAGCGCCCCGCCGGCAACATTCAACTGCCCGGCCAGCAGGGTACTCAGGATACCAAACACCTCGGCGATTTCAAGCGAACCGCTGACCGCCGCCGTTACCGTGTTGAGCGTGGTCAACTCCCAGTTGCGCTGCCGCAGCTCCTGCTCCCACCACTGACGTACCGTAATATCAATGCCGGTACTGACAATATATTCGATTGCGCCCATATCATTGCGGAGAACAGCGTTTGACCAGGCGATCATGCGCTGTTCGCCATCTCTAGTTCTCCAAGGACGTTCATACTCGGTAGGAGCCTCGCCCTTTTGCATGCCGGCAAACATCGCTTTGACCGAAGCGACCTCTTCCGGAGCGATAAAAAAATCCCAGAACGGCTGATCCTGCACCTCGGCAAAGGTGTAGCCGGTAACATGCTCGCACGCCGGATTAAAGCGCACAATCTGCCCCTGCGTATTCAGCACCAGGACCAGCACCCCGGACGTATCGACAACTGCCGAGATAAAGTCACGCTCTTTCTTTAGTTTTTCCTCGGCCTGTTTCCGGTCGGTAATATCATGCCCAATCCCATAGAGAATGGTCTGCCCGGCAACACTGACCGGCACAACGTTGAGCAGCAGCGTCTTTATGCGCCCATGAATTGTGTAGGTAGTCTCGATTGTCCGTCGCCGCACAAATGGCGTATGCTCCTCCCGCTGCTGCTCCAGCGTGTCAGGTACGGCAAAATCCCAGACATCTTTGCGTAGCAGTTCCGTGCGATCACACTCGAGAAAGGCCAGTGCCGCCTCATTTGCATCCAGATACTGCCCGGCTTCGTTGACCACCATAATCGGGTTCAAGGTCTCATCAAAGAGCGTATGCAGGCGCACTTCCCGCTCGAGCAGCGCCCGCTCGGCCCGGTCATGCTGCACGCGTGCCCGTAGCGCGCGGATACCAAAGGCCAGGTCATTTGCCAGTTCTGTGAGCAGTTTGACTTCTGTCGGTTCAAAAGCCTCCGGGTCAGCCGCATAGATCACCAGCACGCCAAACGGCTGCGTATCATCGTTCAGGGGCAAGACAATGGCCGAGGCAAACCCATGTCGGGCGACTTCTGCATGCCACCGACTGGTGGCCGGGTCGGTTAACATATGCTGGATCACGGTGGGCGTTCCGGTGCGTAGCGCGCTGTTAATCGCCTCACTCCCCGGCACAACCGGCTCCTGGATCAACTCAGTGGAAATATCGGTATGGTCGGCACTACTCGCCTGAGCCAGATGGCAGATATACTGCAGGTTATCCTGTTCAACGAACCCGACCCACGCCAGTCGGTATTCACCAAAGTTGACCAGAATACGACAGGTATCCCGTAGTAGTTCCGTTTCCTGGTTCGCATGTGCCAGCGCCTGGTTAATCTCAATCAGTGTGCGCAGATTGCGGTTCGCTTTATGCAGTTCCGCAGCGGTTTGCTGGTGCTCACTGATATCGCGCAAGATAATCACCAGCGGTGTCTGTTTGTGCGCGCGTAGCGGAGCAATCGAGACTTCCGCCGGGAACGTTGTGCCATCACTGCGCTGTGCCAGAATATGCAGGTGGGTATCCCCATGCTGGTACTGATCGACGACACACGTCAGGCTGTTCACATGCTGATGATAGACTGAAGCGGTAGCGGGCGCCAGCAACTGATCAACCGACCGGCCGAGAATAGCCTCCGGGCGGTAGCCAAAGATGCGTTCCGCGCCCTGATTAAAAAGCGTGATCTGCCGGGTCTCATCGACGGTAATAATGGCATCAGCCGTGATACTGAGAATGGTTGACAACCAGGTTTCGCTGGTGTGATGACGGGCTTCTGCCTGTTTCCGTGCCTGCAATGTGTGGTGTAAAAACAGATACAAAACCAGTGTGGATGCAAAGATAAAACCCAGCCCCTTGACGGTCTGCAGCCGTGCCATCTGTACGGGGTCGGCAATCAGTATGCCGAGCACCCAATCGCTGATGACTACCCAGAGACTGGTGATAACCGCATATATCAGGCTGATACGTAAGGCGCTGGTTATACGTGAGCGTTGCATGCCAGACGTATCCTTTCGTAACTATTACAACAATATCGGGTAATGTAATACATAGGTATGATACTCGACAGACCGGCAACGTGCATGCCACCGGCCCCAATGTATCGCCGGAATGCAGGCAGATACTGCGGCAACATGGCTGCCGCAAACTGCCAGGGTTTATAAACAAACGGCATCAGCGAAATAGTTTAAAACTATGTTTCAGTATAAGCGTACTTTGTACTTTGAGCAACCAATCTTCTCTCTGCTTACGTATTTCTTATGTATACTGCTGCTTCAGGCACGTCTTGACAGCCGGCGGCAACAGAGTATAGTGAGAATATTCTATAGAAAGCCGGAACAAACAATCAAGCACACGGATTCTGCATTCCCCTGCGATTGGATGGGTTGGACCTCTAGCAGGTAGAAAAGCACCACTGGTTTATCTATGCCGAAGTTGCACCCGGTTAGCGCCGTTTCC
Source organism: Chloroflexaceae bacterium (assembly GCA_034437035.1). Classification (GTDB taxonomy): domain Bacteria; phylum Chloroflexota; class Chloroflexia; order Chloroflexales; family Chloroflexaceae; genus CAKZQX01. Next base: position 6,805 of record DAOTUI010000275.1, on the reverse strand, counting down.
ACATTGTGTACTGCCCTCAGACTGGTCGCCGACGGGCTGCAGGCGGGGGTCGGCGGCCTTCCCCCCGATCAGCGGCGCACTTTCGCCGGATGGCTGCTCAACCGACTCTTCTTCCTCAAGTGTATCGAACAGCGCGGCTGGCTGGATAACAACCGCAATTACCTGTATGCGCGGTTCCAACAATCGCCCCGAAACTACTGGCAGGATCAGCTTGTGCCGCTACTGTGGGGCACGCCCGGCAACAACGGCAATCACACCGGGTGGCTGCTCAGCGCCGAATTCCGGACGATTCCCGCTAACTGGAATGTTCATCAGATTACGCTGGATACCGACAGCCTGTCACTACTGTTTGATCATCTGCTCAACCGGTATGATTTTACCCTCGCCGCACCCGGCCAACCTGATCGATCTTCTCCGGAGCAGTCCTTCCCAGATATGCTGGCCTACGCCTATGAACAACTGATTGCCGACCGGCATGGACAGGGAGCCTACTACACGCATCCCGCCGAGGTCAACCTGATGTGCCGCGAGAGTCTCCGCGCCTACCTGGAGCAACGCTGCCCGGAGATTGCGCCCGCGTCCATCGCCACCCTGGTGTATGCCGAGTCGGGCATGCCACCACCGTCAGCGTCCCAGGCGTTGCAACTCTATACGGCGCTCCACGACGTAACCGTTTGTGACCCGGCCGCCGGCTCCGGAATCTTCCTCGTGGCAATGCTGCGGTATCTCGCACACAGTATGCGCCGGCTGGGGCAGTTCCTGGCCGACTATCAACCATTCCGGGAGGCAATCGCTACGGTTGGGCTAACCGATCCCCATGCCGGCTTTGAACTCGTAACGCATATTCTGGGGCAGAGCATCTACGGCGGCGATATCGATCCGGCGGCAATTGAACTGGCCCGCCTGCGTTGCCGGTTGGAGCTGCTGGCCGTGTGTGAGTACCCCCGACCACTGCCCAATCTTGCCGGCAATCTGTCGGCAGGCGAGGCGCTCGGCAGCGCAGTAAGCGTTGATGCACGCGGCACACTGCAACGGCTGGATCTGTGCGGGGGACAGACAGCAGCCCCACCCGAAGTTGCCGGAATGCTGCGCCGCTTGATTGACCTGAAGCGGCGCTCCTTCACCGCCCACGCCCCGCAAGTTTATTGCAGCCTGAATGCAGAACTGACCCATCTGCGCGCGCAGATCTTACAACACCTGGGGATAGTGGGAACATCCGGACCGGACAATGATCGCTATATTCACTGGCCGGTAGATGCTGCCGCGTTATTTCAGCGTGTGTCGCCGGGGTACGATATCGTCATCGGCAACCCGCCCTACCTGCGGCAAGAGTTGATCGACCCGGCCTATACCACGGCGGGGCTGCCCACGCGCAAGCGGGATCTGCAGCGGCTCTACCAGACTATAACCGGCTATAAGATCCGGGGAACGGCTGACCTCTATGTCTTCTTCTTTTTGCGCGGCTTAACGCTGGCGCGGCAGCACGGTGGAACGCTCTGCTACATCTGCTCGAATGCCTGGCTCGATGTCGCCTATGGCGCGGTTATCCAGCGTGCGATTATTGATCGGACGACCCATTGTACGATTTTCGATACGCGCGCAGAACGGTCCTTTGCCACTGCCGTCGCGGTCAACACGGCCATCACTCTGCTTCAGACCGATGCCGGCTCCCGGTCGCCCCCGCACACCGCCACCTTTGTACTCTTCCGCACCGGCTTCGATCAGATCAACGACTGGCGTACCCCGGCGCAAACCGGTGCGGGTGACGCAACCACGCGGACAACCGTTACAACCGTCGCCTATGCCGATCTCGATCAGGCGGGGAGCGGCAGCGGCAACTGGGGCGGGCGCTACCTGCGTTCGCCGGATATTTACCGACAGATTATGGAGAAATGCCGGGCGCGCCTGGTGCCGCTCCAGGCAATTGCCGACCTGCGCTTTGGCATCAAAACCGGCGCTAACCCCTTTTTTCATCTGAGCCGGACAACCAGCGCCGCCTGGGGGATCGAGCCGGATTACCTGAAGCCGCTGCTGCGCCGACCACGCGAGTGCCGGTCAATCCTGGTGGAGCCGGAGCGATTAGCCTGTCGCCTGCTGGTCTGCAACGCAGACCGGGCCGACCTGATCGGAACACGGGTGCTGGACTACATCGAGTGGGGCGAGCGCATGCGCTTTCATGAACGACCAAGCTGCCGCGTGCGGGCACGCTGGTATGCGCTTGGCACGCAACTGCCCGCCGATTTTATTGCCCTGCGCTTTCGAGAGCAGCACCACTGGACGCCGCTACTCCACCTGGTTGATATTGCTGTGGGCGATACGGTCTTTGTGGGGCGATTTCACGATCGGCGGCTGGTTGATGTTGGCGGGGCATTGCTTAATAGCACGCTGTTTGTGTTGATGAGCGAGGTGTATGGCCGGGCGAATCTGGGCGATGGGCTGCTGACGACCTACGGCCCGGAAATCCTCAAACTGCCACTGGTCGATCCCACTTTGGCATTAGAACACACAGCAGAACTTACCGCAGCATTCCAGCGGCTGGCAACGCGGGAGACCCGTCCGATCCTGGAGGAGATCCAGCAGCCGGATCGGCACGCGCTGGATGCCATTGTGTTTAGACTGCTGGGGCTTACTCCCGACGAGCAGGAGGCGGTGTATGCCGCGGTGCAGGATCTGGTGCTGGCGCGGCTGCACAAGGCGAAGAACTGAGTAGTAAAGAACAAAGAACAAAGAACAAATTAGATATGACCTCTAGCTGCACACATTAACTGTTTGTTCTCTGTTCTTTGTTTGTCTGTTCTTTCTATGTCCTCATTAGTCGGCGGGGGCGGCGTCGGGCCGGCGTCGGCCCTGCCCAAAGGCACGGAAGACCGGGTTTGACCGCGACTGCAGATGATCCAGGATTGTGACGATCAGGAAGCCCAGAATACAGAGCATGAGCGCAATCGCAAACTCTTGCGAGGCAAAGTTGGGCAGAATGTTCCGCTCGAGCAGCGGGACCACCTCGCCGTGGCGATCAATCCGGGTCGCAATCACTTCCTTCCAGGGCCAGATCTTGCGCAGTGAGCCAAGCATAAACCCGACCAGCACGGCGATAGTAGCCTGGTGGTAGTGTCGCAACAGCCAGCTTAACACCCGCGCGAAGCCGATAATGCCCACCACACAGCCGGTACCGACAAACATGATCGACACAATATCAAACGAGCGCACAGCTTCGATCACAAAATCATACTGGCCGAGGATCAGCAGGATAAACGAACCGGAGATACCCGGCAGAATCATTGCCATAATCGCCACCGCGCCACTAAAAAAGAGTGTCAACGGATCATGGCTGATATCGAGCGGAACCAACCCGACGATCAGATAGGCCACAATCGTCCCGACAATAAAGGCAATCACCGCGCGGGGCAACCAGCGAACCATCGCGCCCACGGCTAGAATTGACGCCAGGATCAGGCCAAAGAAGAAGGAAAAGAGAAACTCCGGGTAATATTCCAGCATCCAGCCAACTACGTGTGCCAGCGAGAAAAACGCCAGCCCGATGCCGGACAGCAGGATCAACAAAAAGCGCCAGGGTACCTGCTCCAGGATGGCGCGAAACTTGAACTGCAGCGCCAGCCGGGCGACATCCAGGTTGAATGACTTGATTGCATTCAGTAGATCTTCATAAATCCCCAGGATAAACGCCATGGTACCACCGGAAACACCAGGGATAACGTCGGCGGTACCCATGGCGATGCCGGTGAAGAAGAGGCGCAGCGACTGCATTGGGGTACGGTAATTGTTCTTCGGATTGGACATGGGTGCTTACTCCAGGCTTAAAAGCTGTTTGTTGCGCTGCCGATGCAGCGTTCATATCATGCCTGACAATATTCCATTCGTCAACTGTGCTACAATGACTGTTGCGTGAAATTTCCAAATGTATCCGCGTTGCGGCAGGTTGCAGCTTCGGCGCGGCGCAGGTTGTCACGCTAAATGCGCATGCAGCGTCGCGCTACTCAACATGACCCACCCGGCAGATTGGTCAGGACTTACGCAGTTTCAAACCCGGAAAGAAAATTCGCCTTCGGCAGGGCGGAATAGGACATTCTTTTCACAAAAATGTTGCACAAAGTGCAACATTTTTGTGAAAAGATAAAAAAGTACCATGCTGCCGCAGGCGAGTCGGCCTTTGGCCTAGTCAATGCCCGATTTGAACATCCACCGCGTAAGTCCTGACAGTGAGAATTTTGCCGGAGTAAGAAATATCCAGTTTTGCACACCCGAGTTTTGCGTTTTAACCACTACACTGATCCGAAGCATCCGCCTGAACGGGATTGAATGCTACCGTAGAAAACTCCAACTCGTTTCAATCTGGTGCTCACCGTTTGCTATTATAAGTGCAATTCTACTGTTTGACCATCACACAATTATGACAACTGAGGAACTACCGTGGCAGAAAGCATCATCCAGCAGAAGAGTTTTGCCTTCGCCCTGCGCATTATTCAGCTCTACCGCGAATTGCAGAGCCGGCGTGAATTCATACTTTCCCGGCAGTTAGTGCGTAGCGGAACAAGTATCGGTGCCAATGTTGAGGAAGCCGGCGCAGGCCAGAGCCGGCGAGACTTCCTGGCAAAAATGGCTGTCGCTTCCAAAGAGGCCCGAGAAACCAGGTACTGGCTAAAGCTGCTCCGCGAATCCCAACTCGTTGCCGTTGATGTTTCGGAGGAACTCGAGCTTGTCGATGAACTCATCCGTATTTTAACCTCAATTGTCAAGACGACGGGTGAGCGCTCGTAACGGCTGCAACACTCAACACTTAGAACTCAAAACTCAAAACTCCAGAAGCTCTTCGTACAGGTCGAGGGTCTGGCGGGCGACGACCGGCCAGGCAAAGGTGCTGGTGACGATGCGCACACTCTCCGCGCCCCAGGCCGGCCAGCGGTCGCGCTGCTCCAGGACCAGGCGCAGTTTATCCACCAGATCATCCACATCGCCGGGGCGCACCAGGTAGCCATTCCGTCCGTCGAAGACCTTGTCGGGGATGCCTCCGGCCGCGCCGGCAACCACCGGCCGCTGATGGATCATCCCCTCCAGCGTCACCAGTGACGAACCCTCGTAGAGGGTCGGGTGGACCACCAGATCAATCTCGTTGTAGAGGCTGTGCAGTTCGGCCTCGTGCAGCCGCCCCACGAAGGTGACATGTTCGGCGATACCGGCCGCCTGCACCTGCCGGCGCAGGGCTTCCTCCTCCTTGCCCCGCCCTACCAGCAGCCAGCGCCAGGTGGGTGGCAGTTGATCGCGTATCCGGGTCAGCGCCTCGATCAAAATATGGTAGCCCTTGTTGCGCTCCAGCCGCCCCACGCTCAAGAAGGTCGGCGTAGCCGTATCTAACTGCAGGCGCTGCCGCAGCTCAGCCCGCAGATCAGCGCGCACCAGTCCGCGACACTCATCGATATCAATCGCGCTGGGGATCACTACAACACGCGCCGGATCGACCCCCAGGTAGCGCGGCAGATCGCCCTGAGTGCAGGCATCGGTGGCAATCGCCCGATCCGCACAGCGATGACCATAGGCGTAGAGCGGACGAAAGGGCGCGTAGGCCAGCCATTTGCGCCAGTCGGGGGTGCGAAACTCCTCCATACCGTGGGGATTGGCGACAAACGGCACTCGACGCAGCAGCGGGTCGCGCACCCGGATAAAGCCATAGCCGGTAGCACACAGCCCCTGGCTATGCACCAGATCAATCGTTCCGCGCCGCACGGCTGCCGCCGCCGCCAGCCCCAGTTGCCAGGTATACCAGGGATAGTTGATCTGCCGTCCGACAATGCCATTGGGCGGGAGCAGCGGCGTGGTGTAGTCGTAGCGCAGGAAGACCACCCGCGCCAGTCCGCCGATGATGGACCGGAAGGCTGCCTGCTGATCCGGCGTTGGCGGCGAGTGACGGGTCGTATCTTGCACAAACAGCGTCACGTTCACGCCGAGCCGCGTCAGGTGGGTGACAAGGTGAAAGACATGGCTCTCGATGCCACCGAAGCCATGCAGTGGGTAGACGACGCGCGCCGGCATCGCAATTCGTATCGGTTTATCACGCATCTGGGTATTCATCGAGCGCTATCATACCATATAGAGAACAGAGAACAAATGAACAGAGAACAAACAACATACCGTTTGAAGCGGCATGCTGTTTGTTCTCTGTTCGATGGTTATCTACTCTTTCTGTTAAAGAATTGTGCTGGTCTGATTCTTGCTATAAAAGTCACACGTATGCAGCGATGCAAGTTTATACCAATGGAGGATAACAGAATGTTTCGCAAAACCCCGTTGTTTGTCCTGCTCGTCATCTTCGGTCTGATGCTGGCTGCCTGCGGTGGCGGCGAGGCCGAAACGGGAGAAGATGAGGGGGCTGAGGGTCAGCCTGTCGATGAAAATGTGGTAACGGTATTTGGCGCGTATACAGAACCGGGTGATGTGGAAGCGTTTGAGGCCGGGTTTGAAACCCTGGAGGAGGAGACCGGTATCGAAGTCAACTACCAGGGGGCCAGCGACTTTGAGGTGCTGGTGGCGACCCGTATCGAGGCGGGCGATCCCCCCGACATCGCGGGCTTTCCCCAGCCCGGCCTGATGAAGCGCTTTGCCAATCAAGCGGTTGACGTTACGACGTTTATGGATCTGGAGTATCTCCAGAACCAGTACAATGAGAGCTGGCTGGATATGGCGACCACCGCCGACGGCAAGATGATTGGCGTCTGGAACCGCGCCATCGTCAAGAGCCTGGTCTGGTACTCCCCGTCCGCCTTTGAAGAAGCGGGCTACGAAATCCCCACCA